>CAYJKB010000001.1:0-50407 GCA_964370625.1 uncultured Oscillospiraceae bacterium
TAATTTTCGTATGGTTCATACGTGGTGACGGCTTTTAAATATGCTTCTGGGTCACTATTCAAGATTAAATTAGCATAAGCACAGGGTCATTATAAGTGAGATAATCAAGCCCGAACGTTGAAAGCGATTATCTGCAACCTCGTCCTTTCGTCCTCACGCTTTTTTCCTAAATATATGCCACTGGCATATTTTCTATACGGAAAAACCCTCTTAGGCTTCAAGTCCCGTTAAAACAAAAAATCCGAGTAACACCTTTAGTATTACTCGGATTTTGGTGCCGGTGAAGGGACTCGAACCCCCACGGTTTCCCTCACGATTTTGAGTCGCGCGCGTCTGCCATTCCGCCACACCGGCAAATTCACTTTTCGTGCTTTTATATTCTAACATATATTTGAAAATTATTCAAGCTTAATTTTCAAAATTATGGTTATCTGTAGTAAATTACTTCAAAAATTACTCATCAACTCAATGTGTGAGATGCAAACATATCATAGAGCGTAAGTTATCCTAATTTGGATATGGTGTTAAGTAAAACTAATTATCTTATTTTGTTGTATCCTTAAAACTTTAAAAAATTAAATTATTGAAATTTCTTAAAATTACCTTGGTGAAAAATGGTTAAACAAGTTTTCGATATTAATATAAATAATTCAACAAAGAACTTTATATTTAGGATTGAGGAAAATTATTTCAAAAGCTTTGCATTTTAGTTTAAATTTGATATAATGAGAAGTATAATTAGAATTTGTTTATAATAATAAGTATACTAGACAAATTTGATTTTTTAAAATTAGCAAAATTTAATAATATTTTTTAAGGTGGTTTTAACAATGAAAAAAAGTAAGTTCGGAAGCAGTATTTCAGCAAAAGTCAACGCACTAGTCACAAGCGTAATTGTCATTGCATTAGCACTTTCTATTTCTATTTCTTCATATGAAATCTATGTAAATCTTATGAATATATATGAAGAACAATCGACTTTAGGAGTTAATCTTCTTTCTGATGCTTTAAGCGACGAGCAAAATATTTTTCAAACAGATAAAACTGAAACCCTTGATAAATTGAAAGATGCTAGTAATATGCAGTTTACTATTTTCGAAGGGGATACTCGAAAATATACTACTATAGTAAGTGATGGGCAACGTGCTGTCGGAACAACACTTGATTCAGAAATTGCAACTAAGGTTTTAACTGATGGGCAAACTTATATTGGTCAAGCTGATATTTTAGGAATTCCTCATGTCTGCACTTATTTACCTTATAGAGATAGTAATGGTGATATTGCTGGAATTTTATTTTCTGGAGTAGATATTGACCAAATTTTACCAATTATTTCTATGATAGTATTTACAAATATTGGTTTAGGTATTGCTATTGCTATAATTGCATTAATTGTAAGTAGAATTTTCATCAAAAAAGTTATTACAACAAGACTTTCAAATGTTGTCAAAGTTGCTGAACAGATTGCTAATGGAGATTTTAGTGCAACGCTTGATGATAATTCTAGTGATGAAATTGGATTTTTAGCAGAAACTTTCCAAAAAATGCGTAATAACCTTGTTGATATTAATAAAGATTTATTATATATCATGGGCGAAACTTCAAAAGGAAATTGGAATGTTAAACCTAAATCTTCTGAATATTATATAGGCTCTTGGAATGAACTTGGACAATCTATTAATAAAATGATTTATGCTGTAAATAATGCCTTATCTCAAGTTTCTGTTTCTTCTGAACAAATTACAGAGGGTGCACAACAAATGGCTCAAGCAGCACAAAATCTTGCAAATGGAGCGATAGAGCAATCAGAAGCTATTCAAAATTTATCTATTTCAGTTGAAAGTATAACTGATAAAATAAATACTACAGCTAAATCTTCAAAAGATGCAAGTGCAGCGGCAATTAAAGCAACTGATGCTCTTGGCATGGGTAATAATCAAATGAATAATATGATTTTATCAATGCAAGCTATCAATCAAAAATCAGATGAAATAAGCAAAATTATTAAAACGATTGATGATATTGCCTTCCAAACTAACATACTTGCATTAAATGCAGCAGTAGAAGCTGCTAGGGCAGGTTCTTCTGGTAAAGGTTTTGCAGTTGTTGCTGATGAAGTGCGAAGCCTTGCGACAAAAACTGCAGAATCTGCAAGAGAAACTACTATACTAATCGATGAAACTATAAAAGTTGTTCATGGAGGTAATGAAATTGCTCAGCAAACTTCAAAATCTATTGCACAAGCTACAGAAATTACTGAAAAAATGAGTGTGCTAGTAAATGAAATAGCTGATTTCTCCATTGAGCAAGCAAATGAAATTAATTCCATAAATTCTACAACAGAACAAATTTCAGCAGTAATCTCTCAAAATTCAGCAACAGCAGAACAAAGTGCTGCTGCTAATGAAGAACTATCAAGTCAAGCAGATTTAATGAGGGAATTAATCACTCAGTTTAATTTATCAGATAATGATTATTCTTCATATAAAATAATTCCAGAACAGAATATTAATTTGTTAAACTCGAAATTTTAATAGATTAATAGCAAAATATTAGTATACATAAAAATATAATCCTTTTTTAATAAATGTGCCTTTTGGCACATTTATTTTTTTGTTCAATAGCATTATAATGATAATATACATATAAACTGCCAATAAAATTAAATAATTATTGTGCAATATCAATAAAAAGATGGAGGTATAATTATGAAAGAAATTACTAAAAAAAATGAGCTAGAAATTTTAGAATCAAAATTTGTACGACCAACATTTCCGACAATTAGACCAACAGGCAATCTTTTAATTCATGTAAATGGGGAAGAAATTGATACTAAACAGTCCAAAGTAGCACTGATGAATGATACAGTGACATACTTAAGACCTCGGAATAGTAGTATGAATGCTGTACTTGTTTTGAATAATGCAGTAATAAACAAGACAAGTGGTGGTCATACTTTTGCGGGGATTTTTGTGCATAAAAATACTGCAAACTATGGGCTAGATATTATTCTAAAAGGTAAAAATATCATAGACCTAGAAGACTTCTCTTTAGATAGAGAGCAGTATAGTGTTTGTGGTATAGCATCAGATTTTTGTGATATAAATATTAAAACAGAAAGCTATAAGTCAGCTACAGCATATTTAAATATAAAATCAGGTATAGCACCGTTAAGAACAGAAGATGATAAATTAGGAGTAAGTGCTGGGATATATGCTTTTGATGCAGATGTAAATATTTCTGGCAAAGCTTTTATATCATCTAGTGCTGGCAGAGGTAGATATAGTTATGGTATATATGTAGGCAGAGAAAATGCTGAAAATTCGATAACTATTTCTGAGAGTGCAACAGTTACAGCAAGAGCTACAAGAGTTTTCACAAGTATTAAGCATGATGATTCAAATATTAAAGGCACTTCTTTTGTAAGATGGTTTAATACTTCACATGCCTTTAGTGAAATGCCAGTGCTTAAAGGGAATTTTGATGTATTATTCGACAAAGATGAATTTGTTAAATTATCTGAACTATATAAATCGAGTAATGTGCACATTTCAAAAAATATCTCAATTAGGACATCTATACCAAAATAGGTTTAATGTAAAATAACAAAGGAGGTTAATTTATGAACTCAAAGCGTTTTGACTTAAACAGCATAAAGCCAGCCACTTTGCAAATAAACAAAACATATGAAAAATTAAAACAAATTGGTGGCTACAATGAAATAAAAAATGCAGTTTTCAATAAAGAAATATATCTTATTTATCCTGAAGATATCACAGTTTTGATATATTATTTTGAAGCTATAAAAGAAGAAAATGCAAGTGTTTTCACCTTGTTTGGTAAATATCAATTTGACAAATTACATGATATTGGTGATGTTATAAAATCACAAGGTACAAGTGAATTATATGAGCTTTTAACTGAGGTAGAAAAAAATGCCAAAGCACATTTACACGGTGCATTAATTCCAGTTTATGGAATTAATGTAGCGATGCAAAGTAAATTAAATTCAGAAAATATCTTTGATATTGCTGATTTAATTCACAGAGCTGCGACTGCAAAATCAAGAATAGAACTTGCTGGAAAATTAAAATGCAGTGAAAAACAAGTCTATTCATGGGCAAAACAGGCAGACTTGTGGAGAGCTTCACCGGTGGACGAGCAGACAGCATATATGTTAGTAAAATTAGGTGTTCGTGGTATATCAGATCTTTCAAAAATTTCCGTAAAAAAAGTTTATCCTTTTTTAAAGAGTCTTGCAAATATGCAGGAAAGCATAACACCAAAACGTGAGATTGATGTTGAAGAAATGATAGAGAGTGCAAAAGTGCTCTTTGCAGTGCAAGCAGGAAACGACCTTATTACATACGATATAAATGACACAGCACCAACACATATGTTTACTGATTTTGAGTATGATATTGAATCACAGATTTCAGATGAGACAAACGGAAAACTTGTACGTGATGGAATGGAACAGATGAAAAATGTCATTCCAATCCTTCCTCTGCCAGCAGTGATTTCTGGTGCAGTGAACAAAAGAAACTTTAATCAATTAGAAGGAAAAGTTGTTCCGTTTTATAATGTTTCAGTTGAATTATCTGGGGTTATAAGCCCAGCTACGGCTAAACTTAATAAGAAAGATAATAATTTAATCGCTACTACTGATGGTGAGGGTAGGTTTTTCTTTAAAATGCCCGAGCGGTACTCACTCGAAGAGATTTTGACATTTACAGTAAAACAAGGAGCAAATAGTCAAACTTTCACCTTTAATTCTCGTGATATTATTGAAAATGTGCCAGAACAAAAGCTTTTAAATCTAATCCTAGAGTATGATGATTTTTATGCAGAATACAAGAACAAAGTAACTGAGCGTGAGCTTATTGCTGAATTTGAAACCAAGAAAGAAATATTTGATCAAAATATTTTAGAGGCTACAAAAAATCTTGAAATACTCGAGCAAAGTCGAACCGAAAGGCTACTAAAACAAATTTCTAGATATGAATTTGATGCTGAAAAACTCAAAAAAGAAATAGCAGTCCTTGTAGAACATAATGAGATACTTATCCAGCCACAGATTAAAAAGCTTAATGCAAAAATAGCACTAAAAAACAATGACCTTGTAAAAGAGGAGCTTACACTTTCAAATATATTAAGCGATGTTGCAAAGCATGAGCTTGAAATAACATCAATCGAAAGTGACTACAATAAAAAAATGTTTGAATTTCTTGATGCCTCCACAGATTATTACTATGACATTGGAATGTATATGGTAAATGTGGGGAAAGATGAAAAATATAATGCTGCATCAAAAGCAGTTTTAGCTTTATTCATTGGCTTGGGAATGTTAGCTATTACAGAAAAAATAAAAAAACTTAAAGAAACAACTTTAAATTCTATTCAAGATATTAACGCAAAAAAAGACCTACTTTTGATTAAAAATACTGACTTAAGGCACGAGATGTTCCAGTATAGAGCAGATTTATATGATAAAATATTGCTTACATATGGTGCAAGACTAGATAAAATAATTGAAATTGAAAAAGAAATTGAAGATATTAATGCAAATACCACAGAGATTTCTAAGCTTATATCAGATATAGACAAAAATGGTGAAACTTCTGAAAAAACTGCTGAACTTAATAAATTAAATGCAAACTTAGAGAAAAAATTAAATAAAACACCTACACTGATAAATACAAAAGATATTAAAATCAAAGCACAAATATCTGATACAATATTAAGAGCAGGTGAAAGCAGAATTCCAAAAGAGCTTATTGATAAGGTTAAAAATAATAATACCGATATCCCGAGCAAAGAAGAAATTGAAAAAGAACTTGAACAAAGTACAAAGTATCTTGGCGAGTCATTAAAAACAGTAGAAGGTTTTGAGAAAAAATTAGCTGAAACCTTTACAAAACTTGATAAATTAATAACCGACACAGAACAGGAAACATGGAAAACCAGAAACAATATTCAAATTATCAAACTTGAAATTATTGAATTAGGGGAAAATATCGTAGATATTAAGCGTTATTTCGAGGGTGATGATGAATATTCTATAAATCTACGTGATATAAGGATTAAAGAAGGTCGCATAGATTATATCCTAGAAAAAATCAAAGATATGCAAAAAGAGTCTTATTCCACTGAAAATTATTTCGACCCTGACAGTGATTTTGATATTTTAATAAGAGAAACAGAGAAACTAAAAGAAGAAATCAAAGAGTTTGGAAGTGGAATAGAAAAAATATCAATAGAAATTGCAAGGGCTACTGCAAGACTTGAATTTGATAATTTTGATTTTGAAAAATCACAGAAAATAATGGCGGATTATAGAGCGAAAATTCAAGTTTTAGATAGTCAGACAAGCAATATTGATGTATCTTACAGCGATAATGACCCTGAAATTTGGCTGTCTAACCTAAATGGAGTAATAACGCTTGAAAGTAGATTTGAAGAGCCATTTACTGTGATAGATGAAGTGTTTAAAGGCGAAGAACTCAACACAAGAAAAGCATTACCAAGTGTGAAATTAATGGGTGAGGGCGACAAAGCGATACATCTTGAAAGTGATGATATGCCATCTAGAACATTCACATATTCAATGCTACAAAGAATAGTTGAACCAATGATTACTCCGCACAAACATAACGGAAAACTATATAATAACAGAGTTGCAATAAGTGCACCTATTGATGTTGCATCATTTAAAACTAATTTCTATCAAAAACCAAATGAAATTGCAAAAATGTCATCACTTGGAATGGGTTATGTTTTAAACATGAATCAAGCATGGGTACCTGATGGATTTTCTTTAGGAACACTACTATATTCGACAATTTTGGCGCCAGGAGAAGAACAACGTTTAGTAGTTCGTGAGAAAAATCAAGCATATACTATTCAAGATACATCTAATGCTAGTGACATAGTTTCAGACAGCTATGTTACATTGCAAGAAGATGATATTACTGCAACAATGAGCGAGGCAACAAATTCTATTTCTGCTGCTAATGTTGACTTTATAACAAAGACATCAACAGGTGGTTTTAGTTTTGGTTTACTAGCTTTTGGTGCTGGATCTTCGTCTAGTACTACAAAGGGTTTATCCAATGCATCTCAAAGAAATTCACAGAATTATAGCAACTCAGCTGCAAATTCATTTAACTCTGCAATTCAAACAGCAGCACAACGAATATCACAAGCAAAACGTCTTGCCATAAGTGCAGCTACTAGCACTGAAACCGACAGTGTTGCAACAAAAATAATAGCAAACCACAATCATTCACACACATTAACTATACAATATTGGGAAGTTATGCGTAGATACAGCCTTAAAACTTCTATAGATGGAGTAAACCTTGCTTTATTCGTGCCACTAAATCCAGTCAATTTCTTAAATAACAGCGATTATTATAGTGAGGAAAAAGTGCTAAATTCAAGCAAAAATTTAAAAGAATATTATAAAGTGCCGCTTGATAATTACGATATATTGCAAAAAACTCTTCCTAGGAAATATGTAAGAGGTCTACAAAAAATGAAGCACTTTACAACTTTCTCCAATTGGAAAGTTGAAAAAGAGTATTCAAATAGTGAAATGTTCTCATTTTCTTTTGTTTGTAAACTTCACGATTTTGAAAAATTAAGTGCTATAGTAGTATTGAAAAATGGGTCAAGAATACAGTGCAGAGGTAATCTTGATACTAACAAAATAGAGGCAGCAAGATATTTCCCAAATACATATTACAAATCAGAATTATTAGAACTTCTTTTATCAAGAGTTCATCTACATGAAAAAACACAAAATTTCTCATTTAACTTGCCTTCAAATACAATAGCAGAAGATATAGTCCGTATAGAACTTAGAAAGTCTTGCTCATCTGCAGGGTTTAGATTAAGTCAGAACTATTTAAACGATCCATATTATATGACAACTAATAAAGTGGTGGAAGAAAGCCTTAATAATGCAATCAAAGATAATGTGAAGACAGATATTGACGCACAAAAAATTGTAACATTTGAATCAACACTTCCAGAAGCTTATCATACTCCAATTGTATATTTTACAGCAGAAGAATTAATGGACAGTGAAATTGAAATAAGTAATGTCCAAATGCATGGAGATAGTGGAATAAGTAACTTGATGTATAAGCCATTTATAACGAAATATCTATCAATAACACCATCATTTGAAACAGCAGTATTAAAGCTTAATGATGCTAGATTAATGCGTGAAACTTTCGAACATATTTTAGAAAATACTATGCTATATTCAAAATATATTTGGGAAAGTTTAAGTACAGATGAGAGAATTATGCTTTTAGATAAGTTTACAATTCAAATGACAGATGATAAATACGGTATGGACAGCTTAATTCCATTGTTAAATTGTGTGGATATTCATAAACCTATAGGATTTTATGGAAACTGTATGCTGCTTCCATTCACGTGTCCTCAAGAGATTTCAGCATTAATCGGTAAAACTTCAGCTGAAATACAAGATGAGCTATACAGATATCATACAAACGCTTTCCGTTCTCCTGTCACAACAGTTACACTTCCGACTGGTGGTATGGTCGCTGAGGCAGTGCTTAGTGAAACTAATGTAAGTGAAAAAATTGATATAACAAGATTCTGGAATTGGCAAGATTCACCAATAGAAAAGATGAATATTGATGCAGATTACCTAAATAGCACAGATTATCTATTAGGAAAGAATACCAAAGACATCACTGCATTAAATTTAGCTGGTGCTGAAGCTACAACTGCACGTGATACTATAAACCTTGCAGAATCACTTATCGGTAGAGAAGCTGCTGAATTTAAAGATCTTACATCACAACTCTCCTCATTACTATCAAATGCTACAAATGCAAATGTTCAAGCACAGCAGACAATGATACAATCAAATAAAGAGCTTGCAACTAAAGCTATGGAGTATTCAATGGAGCTATTGAATGACCAATTAGGAAAAGATGCAAAAACAGGGAAAGATGAAGCGGGAAAAACAAGTAATAATGCATCAGGTGGTAAAAATTCTACCTCTGCTAGTGGAACAGGTAGTAGCACTTCTTCAGGTGGTGGTACAAGTAGTACAAGTGGAGCAAATGTTGCAGCAAATGGATTGGGTGTACCTCAATTTGCAGTGCCAGCACAGGTCTATATTCCATTACAGACAAATTTAGCACCAGAGAAAAAAGTAGAAAAAACTGATAAAGATACTAAAACTACTGAAGATGATAAATCTAAAGAAGACGAGGCTAAAGGCGAAGTGCAAAAGGATAACAAACCACAAGAAGGACAGGGAAATAATACCCCAGATAACAAACCGAAAGAAACTTCAAAAGACACTACTGCAAACACAAGTGACAAGCAATCTAACAGCAACTCCTAAAACATAAATAACTAATAATTTAAGGAGGTCTATTATATGAGCAACGAAAAAGATAAAAAACTAAATGGTGGAGCACCTGAAGATGATAATAATCAGTCTGCTGAAAAAGATGGAAAAACTCATGAAAACAATGCACAAGTTGATATTAATAATGCGATAGCTAAACTAATAGATGCAGAAACATCTCCAAATATGTTAGCACTTAAAGAGCTTTTATATAGGAGGGTTGCAATGGAAGCCGTTATAAGACCATCTCGCATTCCTGCACCAAGAAATATAACTGAAATTGGTGGATATTTAAATCTATTAATGCAAGTAGAGCAAAGTAATCTATTGAGAGAAAATCAGATGTTAAAAGAGACGTTAGGAAGTATTTTGGGATTACCTGAAAAACCAAATCTATAAAAAAGAAAACCGATATAGTAAATCTATATCGGTTTTCACATATTATTAAGTAAGGAAAGACTGTGTTTATTCCTTAATTATAAGATTACCTATACTTTCTCGATTGTCGTTATTTTTTGAAAGCAAGGTATTCAATTTAATCAATTTTCTTGTCATAAAGTTTAGCTGCATTTAGCACAACAAGTACAGAGCCAGCATTATGAACTAATGCACCAGTTGCAGGCGTTAAAATACCTAATACAGAGAGAATAATTGCAACAAAATTTATAAGCATAGACATTGTAATATTAAATTTAATCGAATATAAAGTTGCATTTGACAATTTTTTAATATAAGAAATTTTTGAAATATCATCACCCATAATAGATATGTCGGCTGCATCAATAGCAATGTCACTACCCATAGTACCCATAGCGATACCAACTGTTGCAGTTTTAAGTGCTGGTGCATCATTCACACCGTCACCAACCATACATACACCATTATTATCATGCATAAGCGATTTAATAGCGTTAACCTTGCCTTCAGGTAATAAAGAAGAGCGAATTTGCTTTATTCCTACTTTATCAGCAATATAATTTGCACTTTTTTCATTGTCTCCTGTAAGTAAAATCGTGCTAATGATACCAGAGGAAGAAAGGGCTGAAATAGCATCTTTTGAAGTTTCTTTGATTTTATCTGATAATCCAATGATACCAATTATTTTGTCATCAGTAGAAACGATTATTATAGCCTTTCCTTGTTCACGTAGACTTGTGATATATGTACATAGTTCATTTGATATTTTAAGTTCTGTATTATCTGAAATTAATTTTTCATTACCACAGAAAAGAGTTTTACCATCAACTACTGCTTTGACACCTTTGCCCACAATCATTTCAAAATGTGAAATTTCTGAACATTCAATTCCATTTTCTCTTGCATAATTTATTACAGCTCTGCCAAGAGGATGTTCTGAATGATTTTCTACGGAGGAAATTAATTGTAAAAATTCATTTTGCCCAATATCATAAGTTCGTATATCACTGACAATTAATTTACCATAGGTAATTGTACCAGTTTTATCAAAACATATAGTGTCAACTTTTCCCATATTTTCTAAAGCTTCCCCAGACTTAATAAGTACACCTTTTTTAGTAGCCTGACCTATAGCTGCCATAATTGAAGTTGGGGTAGCTAATGCTAATGCGCATGGACAAAAAACAACAAGCACAGTTACAGCATTTAGCAAAGCTTGATCTGGAATATTCATAATAAATGCCTGGATTAGATATGTTGCAATTGCAATTAAACATGCAGCAGGAACAATATAAGCTGCCCATTTATCAACAGTTTTTTGCATAGGTGCTTTATTATTTTCAGCATCTTCTACAAGCCTTATCATTTTTTGAAGCGATGAATTTGCAAAAGTTCTAGTGACTTTAACATCTACAGAACCAAAACGATTAATTGTACCTGTGAAAACTTCATCATTTATACTTTTGTCTATAGGCAGACTTTCCCCAGTCATAATGCTTTGGTCAACTGAAGTATTACCTTTAATGATGATTCCATCAGAAGCAAAACTTTCTCCTGGTAGAACTCTTATGATATCATCAATTTTAATATCTTTAGCATCAACAATTTTTTCACCATCATTCGTGATAACTTTACCCATGGTAGGAACTAAATTAAGAAGTTTTTCAATTCCTCTTTTAGCTTTTTCTATAGTTCTATCTTCTAACAATTCTCCAAGTGCCATAATAAATGCAACTTCACCAGCAGCAAAAATATCTCCAATATATACAGCAGCAATCATTGCAATAGTAATAAGTAGGGGAGAAGTAATTCGTTTATCAAGAGTATTAACTACTGCTGAATAAGCGAGTGGTATTCCTGAAATTATTAAGGATACCCATGCTGGATTTATAGGAAATTCGAATTCGATTTGCATTAGAGGTAAGATATATTCTGTGATAAAGCTTGCAAGCAAAAATAAGCCAGAAATCCACAACATTGGAATGGAGTTTAGTTTTGAAATATATTCTTTCATATTATTCACCACTATATTGTTTTCGAAAATTGATTTAAAGCAGAAATTAGACTTTTAATAGTTTCTTCTTCATCTCCATCACGAATACCATCTAAAACACAGTGATGCATATGACCTTCAAGAATAAGTTGGCCTGTTTTATGCAGTGCAGCTTTAATTGCGCCAATTTGAATTAAAATATCCTCACAGGATTTATCTTCATTAACCATTTTTTGAATTCCTCTAACTTGACCTTCAATTCTTCTAAGACGCTTATTAATAGCATCAACATCCATACATTGTTTCATAATTTATTTTCCTTTCAATTATATACTTATAGGGGGTATAAGTATATAATAAATGTAGGTGTTAAAAAAGTCAAGAAAAAACTGTAACAAAACAAAAAATTCTGTTACAGTGGTCAGTAAATTGTTATGAAAAAAGGTTGTGATAAATGATATCACAACCTTAAAACTATTACTTATTTGTGTTTATATCCAGTCCAAATACACATTATCATTGAAAATACAGCAAGATAAGACCAAAATTTATGTTGTTTCATTCTCTGTTTCCTCCATGAAATTAATTTTATCATCTTTTTTCAAAAGTAGTCGTGTTGATGTCCCTGTAAGGGAAATTGTAGAAACATTATGAAGTAGTGCTGAAGTTTCAGCAGTGATTACACCCAAAATACCTAAACCAATTAAAGCAGTATTAAAAGTTACAATAAATCCATATTGATTATAGATTTTCTTAATAAGTTTCTTAGATAATCTTCTAATTTCAACGATTCTAGTAAGCTCGTGTGATAAAACAGAAATATCTGCAACTTCACGGGCAATGTCAGAAGAACCATTTAAAGTTAATGAAACATCTGCAACACTTAAAGCAGGGGTATCATTAATACCATCACCAACCATTAGGATAGTTCGTCCTTCAGCTTTTAGATTTTCGATAATAGAAGCCTTGCCATCTGGAAGGACTGAAGCATAATATTTGTCAATACCAAGTAAATCACTAACATATTTTGCATTGCTTTCGCCATCACCAGTAATCATAAATACATCTTTAATGCCTTCAGCACGAAGGGCATCAATAGTAAATTTAGCATCAGGGCGAGGAGGGTCGTTTACGCAGATAATACCTATAAGTTCATTATCTAAAGCTAAATAAACGGCACTATCACTGCCAATTTGCTCATTTAACCAAAGTTCTTTATCTTGAGGGAAAGGAACTTTTTCATCATCAAATACAAAGTGATGACTTCCGATTACTGCATGTTTATCCTTATAATTACTAGCTATACCATGTGCTACGATATATTTTACTTTACCATGTTTTTCAGGGTGATGAATTCCTCTGTCTTTAGCTTCGTGAACAATAGCAGCAGCAACGCTATGTGGAAAATGTTCTTCAAGACATGCTGCAATTTCAAGAACTTTTTCTTCGCTACATTGAGGTTTCATTGTGATAATTTTTGAAACTTTTGGAACAGCATTTGTAAGTGTACCAGTTTTATCAAATACAACAGTATCTACTTTTGATAAAATTTCAAGATATTTTCCACCTTTAACTAAAACTTCGTGGTTTACACTTTCTTTAAGTGCAGAAATTATGGCAATCGGAGTAGTAAGCTTAATTGCACAAGAGAAATCGACCATAAGCACAGATAAAGCACGAGAAATGCTACGAGTTATACCCCAAGTTAAGAAAAATAGCCCAAAACTAACAGGAACAATATCATCGGCAAGACGTTCTGCACGTCCTTGAACTAAAGCTTTTTCTTTCTCACCTGTATCTATAAGATCAATGATTTTTGATATACGAGACTCATTTTGAAGACTCATAACACTAACATCAATTTCACCATCTTCAATAACTGTACCAGCGAAAACCGTATCATCAATTGATTTGTGAACAGGGATAGGTTCACCTGTCATAGTAGATTCATTGATTAAAGCATCACCAGATACAATAGTGCCATCTATAGGAATTAAGCTTCCTTTTCTAATTCTAATTACATCATTTACAGCAAGTTCTTTATGAGAAACTTCGACCTCGACTCCATCACGAATGAGCCAAACTTTATCCACATTTATTTTAAGAGTTTGAGCTAAAGCATGTTTTGCACGCATATTAGAATATTCTAGTAATAAATCTGATAATTTCAGTAAGAACATAGTTGAAGAAGCGGTACTAAAGCTACGATAAGCTAACGCTGCACCTATAGCGGTGCCGTCTAGGACTTCGACATTTAGTTTCTTCTCAGAAAGAGCTTTAAACCCATTTATGATATATGGAATTGCACGAATAGTTGTATATACTCTATGGATATTAGACGGCATAAATAAATATCTACCTAAATGATATGTACAATGAAGTGCAATACGTTTTTTAATATCTTTTTCAATTTCAATAGCACGTTGTTCCTCAGAAGGCACACCATCGGGAATTTCATTTAATGCTAAAGAAGATAGTTTTTCAAGTATAGTGGTTTTAATTTCATCATTTTCAAGCTCAATAAGCACAGACCCATTAACAGAATTTGCTTTAACTTCTAACACTCCATGTAAAGAAAGGAGCATGTCAGTAATCCCTAAACATTGCTCCTTAGTTAATATGTATTTACCAAAGCGAATTCTAAGACGGGATGGCTTATCACAAATAATTTGATATTTCATAAGCAATCTCCTTAATGTAACTTAAAAGTTACTCACAATCACAATTGCCTTGACAGTTACAATCGTTTTGCGCAACAGTTTTAGCTTCAGCACAAATATCTTCAGCTTCTTCACGAATATTAGCTACATTTTCAAGAACTTTATCTTTAAGCATGATGCCACCAGCAACACCTTTTACAGCAAGTTCACGAGCTTTTTTAGTTTTAAGAATTTGAAGTGCAGCAACACCAATAACAGCACCAGCTCCTAATAGACAATTTCTTTCTTTTGTAAAATATTCTAAACATTTTAACATAATAATTTCTCCTTTATTTTTTGTTTATGGACATAGTATAGCAAAGGATAGGGAAGTTAGTCAACCCTAAAATAGTATATTTTTAAAACTTTTTTATGAACAAAATAGTTAGTTTAAGCTAAAAAGTAAGTTAAAACAAACTTTTTAAAGATTTACAATATAGCATGATTTGCGAAATTCTGTAGGATTCATTTGATATTTTATTTTAAAATCTTCAGCAAATTTGCTTGAATTTACATAACCCAAATCATGAGAAATTTGTGTAACAGTTTTATCAGAGATTCTTAATAAAGTCTGACCTTTTTTAATTTTTACGTTTTTAATATATTTTTTTGGAGACATTCTAAAATAAATTTTATATAATTTTCTTAAATATGTTTCAGAAATATAAAGTTTTCTAGAAATCTCTTTACCCGTTAAGCCTGTTGTCATAAAATAATATCTTGAAGATACTAATAAGCTTCTAATTTCTTTATCCAAAATAAACCCCCTATAATACTAATAAACCTAAGATAAAATTCTTAGGTTTATTAAAAAAATCTAGTTAAATTATGCTAATTTTTCTCCAAGCTCACGACACTTAGCTTGTGCTGCATCATCAGGAGTTAAATGGCAGATATAAGATTCAATAACAGAAGATAGTTCATCTTCCCAAATTCTCATCCATTCACCATCGCCCCAATCATATGAGCCGAATAATACAATCTTTTTGCCATTTACAGCACTTTTTACATCATCCCACATTGGTTGAAATTCAGTTTCTTCTAAAACTTCAGCTCCCATAGAAGGGCAGCCAAATGCAAATGCATCATAATTATCAACTTTATCTTTAGTAAAGTCGCCAGCGAAGATTAAATCAACTTCAGCACCTTTACCTTTTGCACCTTCAGCAATACAATTTGCCATAGCTTCTGTATTACCTGTACCACTCCAAAAAACAACTGCTAATTTGCTCATAAAAAATTTCTCCTTATTAAATAAAAAAATATATATATTATGCGATTTGACTACGTTTTTTAACTGTCATACACAAAATATCTCTGCCTTCATTCCATAGTTTATTATATATCATTCTGCATTTATCAAATCGTGCAAATTTTGATAACGCTTCTTTAGTATCTCCATAAACTTTCCAATAACCACATAAATTACAATTTTGTCCTTTATTACAGATAAACCCTTCAACATCCTCCGGGGGATAGCTTAAGAATAATCCAATTTCATGTGGAAATTCTTCAGTAGAACAAATTCTATCAGAAAGGCGTTCAATTGATTGCAAAGCTGTTAAATCTTTATAACCGTATTTGTTTAAAATAATGTGTGCTTTAGCTTGATGTAATTCGATTTCTAGCATATCAAGTCTATACAAGTAAACCAACGCTAACTCACCACTATACTTTAAAACTTTTAACGTAACACCTTTCTCTTTTAAAGAATTATTCCAATTTTCGATATGTAAATTAAAATTTTCTTTGGAAAAGAACTTAGTTGTAAATAAATTTGCACTTTTAATTCCTGCAAGTGTTGGTGCACAATGGTTAATAATATTTTGCTCTAAGTTCATAAAAATTGCTCCTTACATAGCTTCAAGTAGGTTTTTAAGTGAAGAAATTGAGCTAGAATGTACATGCTCAATTTTTGCATTACAACGACGAGCTTCACATCTTGCGCAATCTAACAATTTATGTGAAACTGTTTTTGTGAATAAGATGATTAAATCAGGATCTCCAAATTTACTACGGATTTCACCTTTCATCTTTGTAAATATTTTAGCTTTATGCCCATAAGCCTTACATGTGTCTAAATACCTACGCTCCATGCATTCATTACCACCGATTATTACTACGCTCATTTTAATTCTCCTATCTTAAAAGTTATCCATAACTAACTACACTTCAAAATAAAACCAGTTAAACAAAACTAACCTTGCAATTAGAATATACTAACCAAGTCTGTTTGTCAATAGAAAATTTGAAATTTTTATTGATTTATAAATATTTATAAAAGTTAACTATAGTTATTAGACAATGTGTTAAAAAATAATTGGAAAACAATGGAAAAAGTTTAAAAAATCCTGATTTGTTTTAGGGAGTGTGTCATAATGCGACACACTCCCAGCCTTAAGAAAACTATAGTTCAATTTTTTTACATAAAAGATAGATTTCACTCTAAAAACTGCCAGAACCTCCAGTACGAGAACCACCATATCCCTCGCTTGAGCTAGAGCCACCACTCGAACTTCCACTAGATCCACCAGAGTCTTTTTCTATTTTTGTTCGTGTTGTCGTCGTATGAGAATAATTTTGATAACTTTCTGTAAGTTCTAAGCTATTAGGATTTGCAAAATCTTTAGCTTCAGTTTTAGTTATAGCAGTTTTCATGTCTGCAACATAAACATATTTCACTATAAGTTTTGCAGCGATAAGTGCTATAATCATAGAAAACATAATACTTCCTAAAAGTTCATCACTAATCTCAAATGGAGCTTTATAAGGTTTGCCAGCTTTAGCTGTTTCTAAAAACTGCTCTGCATAGTCTAAATATAGATTAAAAGCCTTGAAATATTCACCAGCAGTTAAAAATGGGGGAATTTCGCTACCTATAAATCTTATTGCATCGTCTGTATAAGCTTCACTTCCGAAATTTCTTGCAGAAGTTGAAAATTCTCTGTTGCCTTCTTCTATGCTAACACCAAAAATCAAACCATCACGAGTTGGGTCTAATCCCTCATAAAAATCTAAATAACTTCGCAAAGTATCATCATTTGGAACAGATTTCACTGTCATAAAAGTTATGTCAAAATCATATTTTTTATGAATTTCTTGCATTCTAGCATCTAAAATACCTTCTTCTTCGGCAGTGAAAAGGTCTGCTTCATCAATAATGGAATTAAATCCACTTATGAAATAATTACTATATGAAGGTTCTTCGCTATCTCCGCCTAAAATTTGTTCTTCTTCAGGAACTAATCCATATTCTACCGAAACGTCAGTCCCTACGATATGAAGTTCTGTAAGAATTAAAAAATATTCAAGACTTTCACCATAAGTGCCAGTAGTTGCATCAAGATTTGTAAAAACTTCTAAAATATCATCAGTGAGCGTATCAGAAAATTGACCATAAGGTACTATTTTAAAATTATAATAATCTTGATATAAATTTAGTAAAAAAACTACTCCGTTTCCTGTTTTATCGCTGACAGAGTAATTTTCTAAAAATTCATCTGACTTTTCTTTATTTTCAAATTCACTTGTCACAAAAGTAATATCATAAGCATAATTTGCAGAAATAAAAGCAATTTCATCTTGTAACAAAACTAAACTTTCGGCACCAAGAACATTAGCCTCATCTATAATTTCACCACTTGCAAACACTGAAATTGATAGTGTTGAAATTACAAAAACTAGCGAAATTATCAAATTTATTAGCTTTCTCATTAAGCACCTCCAAAAAACATAAATGCAAACAATGCGGTAAGAATAGCAGTAATCCCTGCAAAATATTTAAGCTCTAAAAGGAATTTTTTCATTTTATCAATAGGTAATTCGCCAGAAACTTTACCTGTTTGACCATTTATCGCAAAAGTATAAATCTTCCCATGGTATTTTGTGTTTAACATCCACACTGGAAATAGTGCATAGTGGGTATCATCTTCTATGAAATTTATATCAGCATTTTTCAAAGAAACTCTGTCAAACCCTGTAATAGTTCTCATAAAAGCACTACCAGTAGAATTTATTGCTCTGACTTTAGCACGCTCACGACATTCATTAACATCAACATCGAATTTATCAGCAAAAAACCCAGCCATATATTGTGGTGAAAATTTCTTTAAATCATGATATTCAAAAGGTTCTAGCCCATCCATATATTCATCTTCCATTTTTCGTGATGCATCTACTGGGATTTTACTGAATTTTAAGTTACCAGACCGATAAATATCATAATGCTTGGTTTTTGTGATTTCATAATCGCCAGATGTATATTTTTCTATTTCTTGTCCATCATAAGTTGCATTTCCGTCACCTTTTCCAGAATAAAGCCAAAAGGGAACATACATTCCAGCGATTTTTTTAATACGATTTTCGTCTGTAAAAGTGTTTGGCAAGAGAACTTTTCCTTTATAAAAATCTTTTAACATTTGCTCTGCTTGCTCTTTACTTATTTTAAAAGGTAAAATCACATCAGGTTTAACCACTCCAGAAATATTATTTGAAATCACCACAGGATTTGAGCAGTACATACATTCTGTAGCAACTGTATTTCTATCAGACACAACTTCTGCGCCACAAGATGTGCAAATAAAGCCTGATTGCTCCTCTAGAACTTCATTTTGTCTTACCACGCCTTCAGTTGCCCAATCTACTTCTTCTGTTTGAGGCTCTTGCTCTGTTTCGAAATAGTTTTCAGGATATTTACTATCACAATAATCACAGACAATCATTTGTGTTTCAGCATCAAAATGTAAAGGCCCTAAACATTCAGGACATTGATATTTAATTAATTCTTCTGTCATGTTTTTTCCTCCTAATTAATTAAAATAGGGGATACGTTCAGCATCCCCTAAAAAACCTATTTTACATCATTATCATCGAAAATATCACCACATTCAGGGCAGAATTTCGGTGGATTTTTAGGATCAGGTGGATTCCAGCCACATTTATCACAAGTAAATAATGGTGCATCAGCTGGTTTTTTAGATCCACATTCAGCACAGAATTTACCTTTGTTTGTAGCACCACAAGAACAGTTCCAACCTTCTGACGGTGCAGGTTTAGGTGTACCACATTCTAAGCAGAACTTGCTAGTATTAGAAGCTCCACAAGAACACTGCCAACTGTCAGCTGACGGTGCAGCTTGTGCTGGTGTTTGTTGTTGGGGCTGCTGTGCTTGATACTGTTGTTGTTGCATTTGCTGTTGCTGACCCATCGCAAACAGGTTATTAGCATTCATTCCACCAGCACCCTGAGCCATGTTCATTCCCATAAAGCCCATCATAGGGCCCATTCCGCCTTCGTTTTGTGCAGCTGATTGCATAGCCTCAGCTTGTGCTGAAACTAAATGAGCTGCTGCCATTGTAGGATTTCTGAATGTCGCATTTCTTTGAAGTTCTTTAATCATGTCTTCATCTTCATCAGAAGCTTTAACAGAAGATACACCGAAAGAAAATACTTTTAAACCACGAAGCTCTACCCATTTTTTAGATAAAACTTCATTAAGTGCATCAGAAATTTCCATTGTATGACCAGGAAGCATACTATAACGTATACCCATTGCAGAAATTTTTGCAAACGCTGGTTGAAGTGCAGTCATAAGTTCACTTTTAAGCATTCCATCGATTTCAGAACGATTATAATCATCAGAAATATTACCACACACATTTGTGTAAAATAGCAAAGGGTCAATAATTTTATATGAGTACTCGCCATGACATCTGATAGAAATGTCAATATCTAAGCCAATATTTTGGTCTACAACTCTAAATGGGACAGGTGACGGAGTTCCATATTTATTGCCAATAATTTCCTTCGTGTTTAAATAATAAATTCGTTGATCTGTCGCCGGCTGACCACCAAAAGTAAATCTCTTTCCAATATTTAAAAATGTAGATTTAATACTTTCCTCTAAATCACCTGAAAAAATAGATGGTTCAGTTGAAGTGTCATATGTAAATTCACCAGGTTCAGCACAAATTTCAGCTACCTTTCCATTTTCAACAATAATCATACACTGCCCATCAGCAACTGCGATTACTGAGCCATTTGAAATGATATTATCTTCACCTTTTGTGTTAGAGCTTCTTGCAGATGTTCGCTTTTGACCTTTGCGAACTAAAACATCAGCTTCGATAGCCTCACAGTAAAAAAACTCTTTCCATTGGTCGGCTAAAACGCCACCAACTGATCCTGTTAATGCTTTAATAAGTCCCATGATTAATCCTCCTAATTTAATTATTTATTTAATATGTATTTATGCAAAAGGGTCAAGATTTTGTGGTTTTCTTATGTCAGGAAGAAGATATTGTTCCCATAAAAACCACTGACCGGTTGATGTTTTCTGACGTAATCTTATAGCACGTTTGCTATCAGCACCACCAGATTTTAGGAAAAGCTGTATATATCCTTCACCGATTAAATCCATGCTTGTCGAAGTTTCATAAACAGATATTACAAGTGGTTCGGTGGGTTCATAGTTATTCTCAGGAGTAGCTCCATCAAAATATGAAACAGGAACATATTCTTTCCCAACAAGTCTATCACGTAAAAACTGTTTTTCATAGTTTGAAAGGTCAGTAGGTCCTTTTAAAAAATTAAGCATTTCTATACAAAGTTCACGATCTACAGAGTACATACAAAGTGCAACTACTGTAAGAGCAGAAAGTTTAAAAGGGTCTTTAAAATCACCTGCAAGTTCTTTTAATTCTGAAGTAGTTGTTGGCATTTTAGAAATAGAAATTGATGTTTTTCCATTTTTATTTTCGCCTAGTGCTTCAGTAGAATTTGTAAAATTTTGTTTCAGTTTATCAAAAAAAGTCATAGTGTAATACCTCCTATTATTGCTCTATATGCTGATTATACTACTAGATAAATCCTTTGTGAATGTGCCAATTGGCACATGTTAAATAAAAAAAGCTAGGGATAAAGTAAAATTCCTTTTAAAAAGTCATTCGTGCGAGCACGAAAATTAATAAAAATGTAATAATTTATCTATTGATGATACAAAAACTAAAGGTTATAATAATATAAAAAAAATTGATAATGGAGGGCAAATTATGTGTACATCTATATCATGGAATAATGGAGACTTTTATTTAGGTAGAAATATGGATATAAGTTTTGATTTTGATAGAAAAATAGTTGTAGTACCTAGAAATTATTCATTTACATTTAAAGAAATGCCACAATTAGACACACATTATGCTTTAATGGGTACAGCAATGGTTATAAATAATTATCCACTTTTTGCAGAAGCAGTTAATGAAAAAGGTGTTTACATGGCTGGACTTAATTTTCCTGAAATAGCTAAGTATAACAAAAGTGATAATATGAAAGATAATGTTACAGTTAATGAATTTATACCATATATCTTGTCAAAATCCTCTAATATAGATGACGTTTATATACTTCTAAATAAAATCAATTTAACAGACATACCTTTTTTGCCTAATATTCCAATCCCTAGTCTGCATTTCATTGTTTCAGATAAAAACAAATCGTTAGTTGTGGAATGTACCAAAACAGGTATGCATATTTACGAAAATGAGACAGGAATTATAACAAATAATCCTACTTTTGATATGCAAATGCACAACTTAAATAACTATATGTATCTATCAAATGAAAACCCAACAAATAAAATGACTAAAGAAATTGAATTAAATCATTATTGTATGGGACTAGGTGCGTTAGGACTACCTGGAGATTTTTCTTCACAATCTAGATTTGTTAAAGCATATTTTTTAAAGGCAAATTCAGCCGCAGAAAAAACAGAAATTGCATCTATAGCACAAATATTTCATATGCTTGATGCAGTCGCTATGGTGCGTGGAAGTGTACTAGATGGAGAGAAATTTGATATTACAGTTTATTCATGTTGCATAAATGCTGATAAAGGAATTTATTATTTTAAAACTTATGATAGTAGTGCTATTTCTGCTGTATATATGTATAACGAAGATTTATCTAGAAATGAACTTATAGTGCATGAATTTACGCAAAATACAAAAATTTTTCCCATAAATTAGCATTTTGGTGTTTAGTGCAATAATAAAAAGCTATCTGATTTGATAGCTTTTTATTATGTATTTGATTAATTTATTTATGTTTTTCAGCAATACTAAAGAAAGCTTTCATTGCGTTAGTGCAATATTTATTACGTTTATAATGAAAATGCACACTTCTTTTTGCATGTGAACTATCTATTTTAAAGAAGGCAATTTTATCAGTTGGAGCTATTTTTTTTATTAAAGTATCACTTATAAAGGAAATACCAACACCAAAGTCAGTTATATGATAAGAGCTTATTTGCTGATCTAATTTCAATGTGACTTGAGGAGTAAAATTAGCTTCAAAACAGATTTTTTCAGCTCGTTCTCTTGTGTCATTGTGCGAGCGTAAGTAAACAAATGGATAGTTTTTAAAAAGTGAAATATCAATTCCTTTAGCATCACAATGAAGATTGTTTTTAATATCTTCAGCAGAAAAATAGCTATGAAGATTTAATTCATCAGATATTGATTTTGGAACAGCTAATAGCAAATGTTCTTCTATAAAATCAATTTTATTATATATAAGTTTAGAAAAAACTAAGTTGTCAATTACTATATCAATGCTGCCATCAAGCAACCTTTTTTCTAAAACAGAAGTATGCTCTTCAACTAAACTAATTTTTACATTAGGATACATTTTTTTAAAATCGACAACCATAGAAGGTAGCAAAAAAGATGCAAACATACTACTTCCGCCAACAACTATTTTACCTGTAAATAGATTTCCTAAATTTTCGATTTGCGATGTAAAGTCGTTTTGCAAATCCATTATACCTTCGATTGTTTTGATATATTTTTCTCCACACTCTGTAAGTCTAATAGGATTTATACTTCTTTCAAAAATTGGCATACCTATTTTATTTTCAACCTTTTTAATCGCAGCACTAAGCGCTGGTTGCGAAATATAAAGATTTTTAGCTGCTTTAGAAAAGCTTCGCTCTTTGTATACCTCATAAATATAAGCCATATTTGAAAACATATTTTAACACTTCTCCTAACATAAGTAATCGCTTATAACTATTATACGAATATAACTATTTGATTTTATTATAAGACATGTGTATACTAATTACAAGTAAAACATTAGAAAAGAGGCAAAAAAATCATGAATCACACGTATAACCCTTATGACAACGTGCTGCAAGTAGTTGATCGTGCAGCAAAGACACTTGGATATAAACAAGCTGATTATGAGCCGATTAAATATCCAGAGCGAGAATTAAAAGTATCTATTCCGGTTGAAATGGATGATGGAACAGTTAAAGTATTTGATGGTTTCCGTATACAACATTCAACAACTAGAGGACCTGCAAAAGGTGGAGTGCGTTTTCACCCTGATGTAGATAATAATGAAGTAAAAGCGCTTGCAGCTTGGATGACTTTCAAATGTGCTGTAGTTAATATTCCTTATGGCGGAGGAAAAGGTGGCGTAGTTTGCGACCCAAATAAATTATCAGAGAGAGAATTAAGAGCAGTTACAAGACGTTTTACTGCTGCAATAGCTCCACTAATCGGACCTGAAACTGATATTCCAGCTCCAGACGTAGGTAGTAATGCTGTAGTTATGGGATGGATGATGGATACATATAGTATGCTTAAAGGCTATTGTGTACCTGGAGTTGTAACTGGTAAACCTCTTGAACTAGGAGGCGCATTAGGAAGAAATGAAGCTACTGGACGTGGCGTGTTATTTACTACTTTAAATATTTTAAATAAATTAGATATACCAGTAAACTCTACTAGAATTGCAGTACAAGGTATGGGTAACGTTGGTAGTATCAGTGCAAAATTATTACATGAGCAAGGTGCAAAAATTGTAGCAGTTAGCGATGTATCATGTGGACTTTATAACGCTGATGGACTTAATATCCCAGAAATTATTGAATATCTATCAAAAGATAGAAAAAATGTACTTGCAAATTATGAAGGCACAGGCAATAAAGTAATTGGTAATAGTGAATTATTAACTTTAGATGTCGATGTTTTAATCCCAGCTGCATTAGAAAACCAAATTAATGAAGATAATGCAGAAGATATCAAAGCAAAAATAATTATTGAAGCTGCAAATGGTCCTGTTTCAATCGAAGCAGATGCTATTTTAGAAAAAAATAACATTATAGTAGTTCCTGATATCCTGGCAAATGCTGGTGGTGTTGTTGTTTCTTACTTTGAATGGGTTCAAAACCTACAATCAGTGAGTTGGACTGAAGAAGTGGTTAACGATAAACTAAAAAGCATTATGGATCCTGCTTTTGAAGCAGTGTGGAATATCACAAAAAAAGAAAATACGTCACTTAGAAATGGCGCTTATTTGATAGCTGTAAAACGTGTTGTTGATGCGAAAAAAGCACGTGCTATCTGGCCTTAAACCTTACTATCTACTTTTAATTAAATAGAATCTCTCCCCAAGAGAATAAAATAGATGCATAGCTTTTGCTATGCATCTGTTTTTATATAATAAATTAATCAAAATCAATACTATCGAATGCATATTTGAGAATATCAATAGATTTTTGTAGTTGCTCATCAGAAATTATAAGTGGAGGAGAGAGTGTAAGCACATTTTCTGAAGAAATTTTAAAGCTTAATCCTTTTTCAAGTGCCTTGTATAAAATAAATTCAGCTTGACGATGAGCCTTTTTGCCGTCCTTGTCTCGAAGCTCTATTCCTATTAATGCACCTATTTTTCGTATATCATATACTAAAGGATTATTAAAAGATTTAATGCTATCTGTCAAAAAATCACCAATTTTGACAGCTCTGTGCAGCAAATTCTGCTGTTCTATTGTGTCGATTAAAGCAAGATTTACAGCACTTGCTAATGGATTTTTCTCAAAGGTAAAATGTCCCATAGAAGTATGTTGACAAATATCAAATTTTTTATTTGCAATAACAGCTGAAAAAGGAATTAATCCACCTGTCATACCTTTTCCAATTGTTAAAATATCTGGTATAACACCAAAGTTTTCAAAGGCAAACATCGTACCACATCTGCCAAAAGCTGTAGGTATTTCATCAAAAATTAGCACAACATTATTTTCATCACATATTTTACGAATTTTTTGTAAATGCTCTTTTTTTGGAACATGTACATCTGTACAACGAATTGGTTCAAGTAAAATTGCTGAAATGTCACCGTTTTTACAGTGATTTTCAATTATTTCAAGTGTTTTTAAGTTATCTGATTCATTGTTTGTGAAATTAGGATATTGAATACAATAGTCAAGATGAGGTGCAAGACAATCTTTAAAATGAGCTGTGCCACCTACATTTATAGTTAAAAATGTTGCACCATGAAATGAATCATTAGCTGCAAGTGTCTTGTGTTTGTTAGTATAAATTCTAGCAAGCTTTAATGCAGTTTCATTTGAAACAGCACCACTTGTAGTAAAAAGCACCTTGAAATCATCATTTGGCATTAAACTTGTAAGTTTTTTTGCACATAAAGTGGCTTTATCATTTGCATATCGTCTAGGGGAAAATGAAAGCTCATTTATTTGATTTAATAAAGCATTTGTTAAATTTTCGTGATTATATCCAAGCTGATGAACACTATTTCCATGAAAGTCTAATATTTCACGTCCATCTCCGTCGATAATATACGCACCATTATTTTTAATAACAGTATTTAAACAAGGAGTGGATAGTGCTTGTTTTAAAAAGTATTTTTCATCGTTAATAAGCTCGGTTCTTGTATGAGAAGATAAGTTTTCTTGTTGCCATTTAGTGCGATAGTCACTAAAATTGGTATCGCCTTCAGTAGTTTTTAGTTTCATTTTATAAGCTCCTATATAAAAAGCGAATAAATCATTTAGAATTATTCGCTTTTAAATTTATTGTTCAATTGTATCGATTAAATTACATAATTCAGACATGTTGTTAATTATATAATGTGCACCAGCTGCACGATAAAGGTCAATTACTCGTTGAATTTCAGCTTGTTTTTGCTCATTAGACAATGCATTGTATTCAGTTTCAGTAAGCCCCATTGCAGAACTTCCTTCAATAATTCCAACAGTGATAACACCAGCAGTTAAACCCTCTTTAATGTCTGTAGTTGTATCGCCTACCTTAATAACTGCATTTACACTGCTTATATTTAATGTTTCCATATTTTTAAAAATCATATATGGGTATGGTCTTCCAAAACCTGAAACTTCTGTAGAAGTAAAACAAGCATCAGGTGAATAACCATTTTCTTTTGCAACAGGAATTACAAGATCTACCATAGCTCTAGTATATCCAGTTGTAGAACCGATTTTAATACCTCTTGCACGAAGTTTAGCAATTTCATCTAAAACAAAAGGTTTAGGTTCTGCATAATCTTTTACAGCTTGAAGAATTGAAAGCTCACTTTTTTCATAAATAGCATCAATATCAGATTCTGTAAAATCTCTACCGTGAATAGATTTAAATTCTGCATTAATTCTTGGCATATTCAGCATATATTTGACATGATCACGTTTTAGCATTCCCATAGGTTCACGAACTTCTGCATTTGTAGGTATAATTCCATGTTCTGAAAATGCATTAATAAATGCACCTACAGGAGCAAATGACCCATAATCAACAGTAGTACCAGCCCAATCAAAAATTACAGCTTCTATTTTTTTCATTATTTTATATCTCCTTATCTTTCGAAATATAAAGCAAATATATCACAAAGGGTTTCCATATCTTCAGGATAGATTTCGCCGATATTTCCTATTCTAAATGTATCTGCGTTTGTAACTTTTCCAGGATAAATTGCATAGCCACGTTCTTTAACAAATTCATACATTTCTGTAAATGAAAATTCTTCATCTTGTGGATTTAAAAATGTTGTAATAATTGGGCTTTGATTAGTTCTATCAACATATGTATCAATTCCCATATCTTCCATTCTGTCAATAAGAATTTTATTGTTTTCACGATATCGCTCTTCACGAGCAGTAACGCCACCTTCTAAAACTAGCTCTCTTAAAGCTTGTCTGAAGGCTAAAACAACATGAGTAGGGGAGGTAAATCGCCATTTTCCTTCTTTGTCCATTTCTTCCCATTGAGCATATAAATCAAGTGAAATACTTGTAGACTTGCCTTTGCATTTCATTAATGCATCTTTTTTGCAAATAATAAATGAAAAACCAGGAACACCTTGGATGCATTTGTTAGCAGAACTTATGATGAAATCAATTCCTAAAGCTTTAACATCAATGTCAACTCCACCAAAACTTGACATGGCATCAACGAAATATATAAGCCCTGCATCTTTAACAACTTTTCCGATACTTTCAATATCATTTAGTATCCCAGAAGTTGTTTCACAATGCACAATTACAACGTGAGTTATAGCTTTATCTTGTTCCAAAATTTCAGCAACTTTTAATGCGCTTGGAAGTTCATTATAATGACACTCATAAAGAGCGTAATTTCTGCGAGCTTGTTTTACAGTTTTAACAATTCTCTCACCATAAGCGCCATTTGAAATAACAAGAATTTTATCATTTTCGCCTAAATTTGAAATTAAAACAGATTCAACGCCAAAGCTTCCACTTCCTTGCATTAATACAGCTGTGTACTCATCAGAGCTTACATGAGCGATATTAAGAAGTTCTTCTCTGATTTCTTGAGTGATAATTTTATAATCATTATCCCAAGTACAATGGTCTACCATCATTTGTCCACGAACTCCTTCGCTTGTTGTAAGTGGGCCTGGAGTTAGTAATTTATAGTTAATCATATGTGTTACCTTTCTTATACTTGTTTATAGCCTCTATAGAAACATAATAACAAGAGTTATGCTTCGGCTGTTATTGCTAATTTTACTTATTTTGCACTTTCAGAAATTACTTCATGTTCTTTTAATAAATCTACTGTTAAAGGTTCTGGATATACTTTAGAATTTGGAGAAAGGGCAGATGAATCAGCAGTTTCACCATTATAAAGTGGTACAGGATAGCTAGACATTAAATCAATACGTCCATTTGTAATAATACATTCTACAATTTCCATAGCAAGAGGATTTGTATTATCACCTTTATTTACTACAGCTAAACTTTCAGTTAATGTAAAATTACCTTCAGAAGGGTCTATTAAATCTACTGGTAAACCATCAGCTTTATCAGCTACGGCTTGATGTCTTAATCCAAAACCAAATACAACTTCACCAGCACGTACTTTTTTAATAGGGCCAGAACCTGAACTTTCAAGATGAGCACCAGCATTTGCATAAATACCCTCTAGGATAGTTTTTGTTTCCGCTTCACCATATTCAGAAACTAAAGCTTGAATCATAAGCCATGCAGTTGAAGAACCTGTAATGTCAACTATAGAAATAAGCCCGCTGTATTCAGGATTAGCTAAATCTTTAATAGAAGTTGGAGCTGGCACACCCACTGTTTCTAACTCTGCTGTATTCACTATTAATGCACCTTGGTTTCCAATGAATGGAGTATAATAACTTGGATATGAATCAAGTGTATCAGGTGTGAAAGCAAGATCTATGAACATATTATGATCTGCTTGTGCACTTTCAATATAATATGAACTCATAGTTATAATATCAGCTTCTATATTTGTTCCTTCAGCTAAAAGTTTACCCCCAAGTTCGGATGTACCAAAACTTTGAAATAGGTATTGACCTTCATATCCATTAGCATTTAATGTAGCTTCCATGGCTTCAACAGCTTCATCATCAGCATTAGAATAAATGATTACTTGATTGTCTGCCTGTGCTGAACATCCAGCAAGACATGAAAGCAACAGAGCTGATGCAGCAGCTAAAGTAGTTAGTTTTTTTAAGTAGTTTTTCATTATAATACCTCTTATATTTTGTTTGATTTTTTATTTGAAAAGAACGCAAATAGTCCTTTTGCTAATAGATTTGTTATTAATATCAAAATTGATAAAACAAAAATTTCATTGAAGTTCGCATAGTGCTGAAGTTCTTTAATCTTAGTTGTAATAACAGAAGTTCTAGCGCCAGCAATGAAAATTACAGCACTTATTGTAACCATTGAATGTATAAAGTAATAGCTAAATACTTCGATTAATGAATGAAATGCATTTGGGGTTATAATTCGAAGTATAGTTTTAATGGGGCTATCACCCATAAGTCTAGCTGTAGTTTCCCATGTAGAATTTAGTTTTTCTAAACCATTTTTCATAATCAAATAGGGGCTTGAAAAAAAGTGTACTACATTTGAAATAATGATAAGTGGAAATGTATTTTGAAGTGGTGTGCCTGTGAAAGTTAAAAGAAAAGCTACACCAATAACCATGCCTGGAATCGCATTACTAACTAAAGCTATGCTATCAAGAATTTTTCCAAACATTCGGTTCTCTGGGTTTCTAGCAGAGATTAAAGCTGCAGCATAAACCACAAGTGTTCCCAAAATTGCTGTCATGATTGCCACAAAGATTGAATTTTGATATACAGAAATTAATGCAGAATCTGATAGAACTTCTAAAAATATATCAAAAGTTGGAATTATTTTATATGGCCACTGTTCAACAAAAGGAACAATAAAAATTACAGCGAAAACAGATAATATAGAAATTAAAATTACAGCTGAAACAGTTCCGCATAGAATATCTCGTGTTTTACTTTTTTTAAGTTCAACTGTAGAAATTTTGTTATAACGTATGTTATAGCGTTCGATAAATGCAAGTAAAATTATACTTAAAATAGATGGCAATAACATAGTAATTGCAACAGCAGAGCCAGCGCCAAAATCAGGGACACTACCAAGCATTTTTTCATATAAAGTAGTTGAAATTAGGCTCATATCACCACCTAGTGATGTAGGGATACCATAATCAGTGAAACATAGTGTAAAAGTTTGGATTAAAGATGCTGCAAAAGTACCATATAAAGGACGTATTACAGTTATCATAAATCCACGCAAAGTAGAATCACCCATAGCTCGTGAAACAATCATAAATTTCTTATCAATATATTTCATCGTATTATTAATAAGTAAAAAAGCTATTGGCAAAGTATAAATAATATATCCCATGATTATTCCAGCTGGACCATAAATTTCAAAAGGTTGAAAACCTAAGAGCTTAGTTATTAACCCTTGTTTGCCAAATGAATAAATTATTGCAAATCCATAAGTTATAGTTGGTAAAAGCATGGATAAAGTTGTAAGTACAGGTATAGCTTTCTTTATGTTTTTATGAACATTTGTAAAGTTAACAGTGTATGCTAATATAAAAGCCAGTAGAGTTGCTATAACTGCACTTATTACAGAAAGCATAATACTATTTGAAAGTGCTTCTAATAAATCACCTGAAAGGTCTGTATAAAAAGTTAAGGTAAACCCACTGTCACCAGTAAATGATTTAATTAAAATTGTAACCATTGGAATAAGCAAAAAACTTATAAATAGTATTGCAATTAAAGCAAAGGTTACGGAAATCATGTGATTTTTATTTTTTGATTTGAGCATAGATTTAAGCACCAATTGTCAGAGTTGTACCTTGGTTGAAAAGAGAAAGAATATTATTTCTCTTGATTTCAAGTTGATTTAATATGAAATCACGAACAAAGTCAGATTTAGGAGAACTGATAATTTCAGAAGGTTCTGCGTATTGAACAATATTTCCACCATCTAAAATCATAACTTTATCAGATAAGCTAAGTGCTTCTTCAGGGTCATGAGTTACTATAATAGTAGTAAGATTAAATTCTTTAGCAATCTGTTTGATTTTTTGCTTGATGGATTCTTTAATAACACCGTCTAAAGCTGAAAGTGGTTCATCTAAAAGAAGAATTTTCGGTTTCATTACTAGTGTTCTTGCAAGAGCCACACGTTGCTTTTGTCCGCCTGAAAGGTGTTCGATTTTTTTATTCAGATGGTCGCCTAAACCTAATAATTCAATAAGTTCAAATACTTCTTCTTGGGAAGAAACATTAGGTTTGTTTTTAAGACCATATGTGATATTTTGAAAAGCATTTAAATTTGGGAATAAAGCATAATCTTGGAATACAATATTAAAACCACGGTCTTCCATACGGACATTTGTAATATCTTTGCCACCAAATTCAATTGTTCCACTATTCGCTTCAGTTATTCCTAAGATAACATTTAATAAAGTAGTTTTACCACTTCCAGAAGAGCCTAAAATAGAAACGATTTCTCCGTCATTAATATCTAGGTTTATATTATTTAGTATAGTTGAGTCTCCGTATTTTTTTTGAATATTATTAAGTTTAAGCATGTGTAAGTTCCTTTCTTAAATGCCATATAATTGTTGGAAATTATTTTTCTCGATGATTTAATTCTATTTATTTTTTGTAAAGATGAAAACTGTATATCAGTAAAACCTTTGTTAAAATTAATGTTTTAAAATATAAAATGTATGTAGAAAAATTACATCATTCGATAGAATATGCAAAGGATTTAATCTCTGCAGTGTTTTTTTCGATATTATATGAAAATTTATCATAATCAGAAATTAAAATCCCAGTATAAATCATATCTATTATTGCAATCTGAGTACAACGTGAAAAAATAGCATTACCATATAAATATTGCTCACTTCCTGTGCATAAAATTATGTCAGAAAACTTATTGATGAAAGATTTTTCGATGTTTGAAATAGATATTGTAGTTGCACCAACTTCTTTTGCTGTAGCCATAGAGTCCACTGTGATTTTAGAAAATCCTGTATATGAAATGCCAATAGCAACATCTTTTTCAGTTAAGTTTTTTGCACAAATTTTTTGCAAATAAGGGTCAGAATAGAAAATCACATTAAAACCCATGTAAGTAAGCTTAGTCTTTAAATCATCAGCGACAGAAGTTGAATTTTCAACAGCAAATATAACGATATTATTTGCACTAATTATAGCTTCAACAGCACGAATTATTTCATAAGATGATATATTTTTTAACAAATCTTCAAAATGTTTAATATGAGTAGAGATTACTTTTGCTGGAGTATCAATCAATTTATCTTGTGGTGAAATTGCAAAAGATACAACTTTGGCAAGCTCTGTTTTGCTTTCTTTTTTAATTTTTTCAGATGTTAAAACACGCTTAATATCTTTATATCCTTTAAAACCAAATGCATTTGCAAAACGTATTATTGTAGGCTGGCTGACATCTGCTTTTTTTGCTAAATCTTCGATAGACGAATTAATGATATCAAATTCGGAAGATAAAAGCACATTCGCAACCTTTTGTTCAGAAGGTCTTAAAGTTTTATATTGTTTTCTTATTTCAAAAACAAAAGAAGTATCCATTTTTCTCTCCTTATTATGACTGTAGTTTTTCTACAAAAAATAAAACTTAACTCAAGATTATTGCTGTGAAATCAAATGATTTGAATTAAATTTAAATTATTTTTTGTGATTATTAATCTTATAAAACTAAGTTTAATGATATTTTATCAAATCACATTCAAATCTACATTAAATGTAGGTAAAGTACAAAAAAATAAAAATAAAAAGCCTCTGATTATATTCAAATAATCAGAGACTTCTATTATTAAGTTTATTCTTCATTATCTTCTTTTGAAGATTTAGCAGCTTGTTTTACCTTTGATAGAGGATTTAAATTGGCAGCACGTTCTATTTGTTGGTTTTCAATATGTGTATAAATCATAGTAGTATCAAGGTTTTTATGTCCTAAAACAGTTTGTAAAGTACGAATATCTACACCGTTTTGATACATTAAAGTAGCAGCTGTGTGGCGAAGCTTATGTGCAGAATATTCCTTGTCATCAAAACCTGCTGTCTTGATGTATTTTTTAACTAGCCATTTTATAGTTTGAACACTTATTCTATTTCGCTGACGGCTGACAAAAAGGGGATTGCCTTCTGTTTTGTGGGGTTTTACACGTTCGGGTAAATAACTATGTAAAGCATCAAGGCAAGCGTCATTTAAATATAAAATTCGTTCTTTATTACCTTTGCCAAGAACTCTGATTTTGTTTTCAAAAATGTCATTAAGGTTTAAAGTTACAAGTTCAGATACACGAAGTCCACAATTTAGAAATAGTGTCAAAATCAAATAATCACGTTCTTTGAAAGTACCTTCGATAGTTTCTAAAAGTTTAACACTTTGTTCTACTGAAAAATATCTTGGTAAGGATTTTTTGATTTTTGGCAAATCAAGGTTTTGCATAGGGTTTATTGATATTAAATTTGCTTTGTCAGATAGATATTTAAAAAATGTACGCAGTGCAGAGATTTTCCTAGCACGAGATGCAGAAGTAAGCCCGATTTTGCTATTTAAGCTATTTTGATGTTTTGGGCGAATTTTTGCAGTATAATTTAAAAAATCATAAATATCTGTGAGTGTTATTGTTGAGATGAAGTTAATAGTTAAATCAGAAATATTTATTTCATTAATTAAATCTATATCAGTATTAAGTAGCTTGCGATATTTCATATATCGCAAAAATAAACGTATATCTAAAAAATATTCATGAGCAGTTTTAGCAGATTGACCTTTGATAGTTTCAATATAAATCAAAAAGTTATTAAAAAAATCAGGATTGTCATGAGAAATGTCAGCTGGCATTGTATATCATATTCCTTTCACTGAAAAATTACTATATTTAATATATAGCAAAATTAAAACTATGTCAAATCTGTATATAATGTAAATATAATTAATATATGATTATTGTTTTTTTACACTTATAGTATTGTGATTTTGATGAAAATAATGTAAAATATATAATGTATGAAAATTTTTAAATAGTTGGTGAGAATATATGCTAAATAAAACAAGCATAATGCAAGTAGATTTTAACAATATTTCTTTAAATGATGCTGTTGATATTACTATAGAAAATATTAAACAAGGAAATAAAGGATATGTTGTAACTCCTAATGCTGAAATTGCTTATATGTGTAAAACTGATGATAAACTATGTAATATTATAAATAATGCATTTTTGACATTACCAGATGGAATTGGTGTAGTTTATGCTGCTAAAATTTTAGGGAAACCACTTTGGGGTAAAGTAGCAGGGGTTGAATATGGCGAAAAACTCATTGCAAAGCTTGCAGATACTGAGTTTACAGCATTTTTCTTAGGTGGTAAACCCGGAGTTGCTAAAAAAGCAGCAGAAAATCTTAAAACATGTTACCCAAACCTTAAAATTGCTGGTGTTCGTGATGGTTATTTTAAAACACATGATGAAGCAATAGCTGCAATTAATGATGTGGGTGGAGCTGATGTTGTTTTCTGTTGTTTGGGTGCACCTAAGCAAGAATTTTTCATGAAGGAAAATATGGATAAAATTAATTGCCGAATTCTAGCAGGACTCGGTGGTTCGCTTGATGTATTCGCTGGCGAAGTTCAAAGAGCACCAGATATATTTATAAAACTTGGGCTTGAGTGGTTTTACAGACTTATAAAACAACCATCTCGCATAGGTAGAATGATGAAATTACCTATGTATATGTTTTCTGTAATTGGATATAAATTATCCAGACGAGGAGGAAGTAAATAATGAAAGTTTATTTAATTGCACATACTCCAATGCCACAAAAAGTAGTGGCAGCAGCTGCGAAAAATTGCTATTCAGCAGCAAATTTAGATACTTTATATGATGGATTGACAGATGAAAAAACAGAAGAATTTTTAGATATGTTAGCTGAAATCGGACATGCTAGCCCTATTGAACATGCAAGCTTTACATTTGCTATTGAAGGAGTATCACGTTCGCTGTTAGCTCAAATTACTCGTCATAGAATAGCATCTTTTAGTGTTCAATCTCAACGTTATGTAAAAGAAAAAGGCTTTGAATATGTAGTGCCTCATGAAATTGAAAAAATTCCACAAGCAAAAGAAATATTTATCAAAGCAATGGAAGATGATCAGAAAACTTATGAAGAACTAACGGCGATATTATTCGAAAAACACTATAATGATTTGATAGAGTCTGGAATGAATGAAAAAACAGCTACAAGAAATGCTGAAAAGAAAGCTATAGAAGATGCAAGATATGTTCTTCCGAATGCTTGTACAACCAAAATCGTCATGACGATGAATGCTCGTGCTATGCAAAATTTCCTTGATATAAGAGGATGTATGAGAGCTCAATGGGAAATTCGTGAGCTATCTGAACAAATTTATAAGCTATGTTATAAAGCAGCGCCTAATCTCTTTGCAAAAAGTGGACCATCTTGCGTTTATGGTGCATGTAGAGAAGGGAAGATGACTTGTGGCAAAGCAAAAGAAGTAAGAGCGATGTATGAAGAATTTAGGGAGGATGAACTAAATGGGTAATCTATTTGTTTTAGAAGGTAGTGACTGTTCTGGGAAATCCACACAGTTTGCACTTCTTACAAAAGCACTTGAAGATAAAAAAGTAAAACACAATACGATTACATTTCCAAGATACCAAAAAGATTCTTCTATGTTAGTTCGAATGTATTTGTCAGGTCAGTTCGGAAATAGTCCATGTGATGTAAATGCTTATGCATCATCATCATTCTTTGCAGTTGATAGATTTGCCTCTTATAAAACTGAATGGGGCAAAGAATATCATGAGGGGAACTTGATTTTAGCTGATAGATATACAACCTCTAACGCTATTCATCAAGCATCTAAACTTGATGGAAAAGAATGTGAAGATTACTTAAATTGGCTTTTTGATTTTGAGTATAATTTGATGGGATTACCAGCGCCGAATTTAGTTATCTTTCTTGATATGCCAACAGAATTTGCTGTAGAACTTATGAAAAACAGAGAAGATACCACACGTGATATTCATGAAATGGACACAGATTATTTAAAAAAATGCTATAAAACAGCAACAAATATTTGTGATAATTATAATTGGTATAGAGTGTCATGTGTAAAAAATGGCAGTTTGCGTACAATAGAAGATATACATGAAGAAATTTTAGATTTAGTAATGCGCAAACTATAAGAAAGGTAAAATTTAAATATAATGTTAGAATTTAAGAAAATTGAAATTACAGACAAAGAAAAATGCGAGAAATATTTGAAAATGAGGAATTTTCATTTTTGTGAGTATTCTTTTGTAGATTTATTTATCTGGTCAGAACACTATCACACAGAAATTGCGTTTTCAGATGAATTTTTGTTTATTCGTATGAAATCTTTCCCGGAAGGTGTTGTGATGTACGCTGCACCAATAGGTGTTGGAAATATAAAAACAGCAATTACATCTATTCGTATGGATGCAGAAAAAAATGGTGTTGCATTTATAATGGTGTCATTATCAGAACAATTAGTAACTGAAATTGAAGAAATATCGCCTGAAACTTTTCACTTTAAAGAACTTCGTGACAGTGCCGATTATGTGTATCTTGCAGAAAAAATGATTTCTTTAGCAGGTAAAAAACTTCACTCAAAACGTAATTTTATCAATAGATTTAAAACAAATTATGAGGGAAGATGGGTGTTTGAAGATATTACACAGCAAAATATTGAACAAGTACTTGAATATCATGAAGAATGGTGTCATGCAAATGGATGCGCTGATGACGATTCATTTTTAGGTGAAACTTGTGCAATACGTCGTGCGTTATCACACTTCGATGAGCTACGCCTTAAGGGTGGATTATTAAAAATTGATGGAAAAGTTATAGCTTATACATTTGGAGCACAAAGTACAGATGATATGTTTGTTATTCAAATTGAAAAAGCTGATGGTAGTATAGCTGGGGCTTATCAAATGATTAATAATGAATTTGCAAAGAAATACTGTAATGAGGTATTATATATTAATAGAGAAGAGGACCTCGGGCTTGAAGGACTTCGAAAAGCAAAACTTTCATACTATCCTGAAATGATAAACATGAAATATATGGCTGTTCTGAAAAAGTAAATATTAAAGGTGGGCTTGATTTGATACGTATTGCACAAAATTCGGATAAAGAGCAAATAAAAAACCTATTTGATAAATGTTTTGATGAAGATATAATTTTCAATAACTGGTTTTTCGAAAATGTATTTGAAATTAATAAGACAATAATTTATGAAACCAATAATAAAATTACATCTATGTTGCAAATGCTTGACTATAGTTTGATTTCAAATGGGGAAAAATATGAAATTTCTTATATTTATGGTGTTTGTACTGATAATGAATATCGAAATCAGAAACAAATGGCTAAAATTTTAAATTATGCATTTGACCTTGATATAAAAAAAGGAAAAGATTTTTCTGTTTTAATTCCTCAGCATGATTGGCTTTTTGATGTTTATAGTAAATTTGATTATAAGCCTTGTTTCAAAGTTATTACGGAAAAGCATGATTTTAATATTAATACTAAAGTTCAAAAAGTTAAAAGGCTGACACATGCGAATATAGAAGACTTGTCTAATGTTTATGAAAAAGCACTTTGTAATGTAGATAGAATTTTGAGAGATGATGATTTTTGGAAGAAACAAATCAAGTTAATTGATAATATAGGTTTAGGGTTCTATGGTATTTTTGATAACGATAAAATGACTGCATATGCTTTTCTATGGGAAATTGATGATTGTTTATATGCCCAAGAAATTTTTGCAATAGATGAAACGGCAAAACAAGTTATACTTCAAAGTTTAATGAAAGAATTTAATAAAGATATAATTAGGTCTACAAGCTTTGACAATGATTTTTATGATAAATTTGGGTGTATTAAAACATATAAAAAGGATATTACACACTTTAACGGTTATATGAATTTGATGTTTAATTAGGAGGAAGTAAATATGGTAGCACTATTTTTAGCTGAAGGTTTTGAAGAAATTGAAGCAGTTGCACCCGTAGATATTCTGAAAAGAGCAGGGATTGATGTAAAAATAGTGAGCATTACGAAAAATAAGCAAGTTTGTGGTGCACACGGGATTATTGTTACAGCGGATACTATAATTGATGAAATTTTAAATTGTGAATTTGAGATGCTTATATTGCCTGGTGGTATGCCTGGAACTGTAAATTTGATTGAATGTAATGAACTTTTGGATTTGATAAAAAAAGAGTATGTAAAAGGTACATATATTGCAGCAATTTGTGCAGCGCCTAGAGTTCTTGATACAGCTGGTGTATTAGATGGGAAAAATATTACGTGTTATCCATCAGTATCATCACAGATTAAACATGGAATATGGGCAGATAAAATAGTTTGTCAAGATGGAAATATTATTACATCTAAAGGTGCAGGAACAGCTATTGACTTTGGACTATACCTTGTAGAAGTATTGTTATCAAAACTTAATTCAAATGAAATTTCAAGAGGTATTTGTTATGATAGATAAGGAAAAATTAAGAAATGAATTGCTTGAAAAACGTAAAACTTTAAGTCAATCAGAACTTGAAAGCAAGAGCCAAAAAATTTATAACTATCTGGTTTGTCAGAGTGATTTTATAAATGCAAAATCAATTTTTGTTTATTGTTCAGCTGGAAAAGAAATTATGACAGATGATATTATAATAAAAGCTCTCGCAGACTCAAAAGCTGTATATGTTCCTTATTGTTATGCTAAAGGACTTATGAAGCCTGTAAGAATTTATTCATTAGAAGATTTGAAAATAGGTAAATTTGATATTAGAGAACCCAAAAATACAGAAGGTGAAGTTGATAAAGCTCAAATTGATTTATGTATTGTTCCAAATCTTGCGATAGACAAAAATGGATTTAGAATAGGCTATGGTGGAGGCTTTTATGATAGATTTATGAGAGGTGAGGAGTTTAGAAAAATTTCTCTTTGTTTATCTCATAATGTATATGAAAAATTGCCACATGAAGAACATGATGTAAATTGTGATATAATAATTACAGAAAATGGAGTTTTAGATACAAATGAAGTATAAATCATCAATGATAATTGGGTTTTTGCTATTTTTTGCATTTTGTATCATATCTTCAACAGAACTTATAGTATCACAAGTGCTAACTGTTTCACCAAATACAGAGCCCATATATATTGTGGGAATTATACATATAATAGCTTTTGTAGTGCCAACAGCAGTGCTGAGATTTACAAAAGTAGGTGAAGAAGGTTATCCTACATTGAGGATTAGATTTTTTTCGCCTCCAGCTATATTGTTTATAATTTCTGTGTCTATTTCACTTGCTCTTTTATCATTTTTATTAAATAACCTTATGTTAACTATCTTTCCATCAATTGCTCAAACAGATAATTCTATGTTTATTTGGTGGTCTAAAGATGATTTTGCAAATATAATATTTATTATAATAATTCAAGCTATAGTTTATGAACTTTTTTTCAGAGGGGCATTATTTTCAGCATTAGAACATAGACGCTCTACTTTTATTGCAGTTTCAATATCAGCAATAATGTATGCTTTGATTTATGGCTCATTATATAATTTTTTAGGACCACTAATTACAGGTTTTATCCTTGCAATGATTACATATTGGACAAATTCAGTGCTTCCAGCAATATTTATAAAAATAATTTACAATATTACTACAATTTTAATTTTAAATCTTACACAAATGTATTTTTTAGTTGGATTTAGCTATTATATTAATGTAATCATAGTATTATTATTTTTGTTATTTACATATATATGGCTATCAAGGCTTGAAGGATTAATTGAAGATGGAAAAATAAAAACATTCCAAAAGAGCCGAATAAGTCATATATCAGCTCTTTTAGAATGTCTAATAAACCCAGGATTTTTAGCTTTTATATTTATATATTTTTTAATTGCAATTGTAGGAGTTATTTAACAACGATTTGTAAAACCGAATAGGTAATTATTGTTGCAAGCGATGAATAATACTATTATCATAATTATGAAAAGAAGAATTGTATCAATATCATAGCTATTTGAAAAACAATTATTTAACATTTAGTTCACCTCCTTTTTATAGTTTATACTATGAAAATAAGATGTTTTATGTTACAATAGAAAATAAAAAATGAAACGGATGGAATTATGGAAAACAATAGACAAAATAATACAAATTCACAGACAAATGAAAATAATCAACCAAGAAGAAGAAAAAAAGGTAAAAAAGGATTTACACCAATAGGTGTATTTACTTATATTATCTTTATTTTTGCAGTGTCAGCAGTTATTTCAGTTGTAGGTCTAGTTCTTGCAAATGATATGTTTGCTTTTATGAAAGAAGACAAAGTGATAACTGTTGATATAGCTGAAAATGCTACAATTTCTGATGTTGCAGATGAATTAGGTGAAAAAGGCGTTATCGAACATGCGTTTTTCTTCAGTTTATTTACAACTCTTACAACAGATAATCCAGAAGAGTTGAATTTCACAGTGGGAACACATGAATTAAATTATAAAATGGACTATCGTGCAATTATGAGTGAACTTGTGAATACTTCGAATGATATTAAGAAAATTACAATCCCAGAAGGATATACTATTGATCAAATAGTTGAGCTTTTGGTTAAAGAAGGTATCTCTACACAAGAAAAACTTATGAAAGTTATAAATGAATATCCATTTAAACATGAATTTCTAAAAGATGTTCCAATGCAAGAAAAACGCCTTGAAGGATATTTATTCCCAGATACATATGAATTTTATGTAATGGAAGTTGACAACCCTAGTTGGGATGAGAATGGTGATGGAATTGATGATGCTGCTGTTCAAGTTATTAATAAAATGCTAAACAACTTTGATAATCAATATACAGTTCAAATTTCAGACAAAGCAGATGATTTAGGGCTTACAATGCAAGAAGTTATCACAATTGCTTCAATGATTGAACGTGAAGCGAAACTTGTGGATGAACAGCCAACTATTTCTGGTGTAATCCATAATAGGCTAAATAGTTCTAATTTCCAATATCTACAAATTGATGCAACGCTTCAATATGCATACGGGCATAATAATCCTTTAACACGTGAAGAATTAGACAGTGATCATCCATACAACACATATACAAACAAAGGTTTGCCACCAGGGCCTATTGCATCTCCTGGATTTGATGCAATTTACTCAGCTGTTACACCTGATAATCATAGTTACTATTATTACGTTGCAAGAGAAGATGGTTCACATATATTCTCTGAAACTTTAGATCAACATAATGCTGCTGTAGCATCAGTGCAATAATTAGGTGAGGAAAATGAGTATTAAAAGACCGGAAATTTTATCTCCAGCAGGAGATTTTGAAAAATTAAGATTTGCAGTAAAATATGGTGCTGATGCTGTTTATATGGCTGGTAATATGTTTGGAATGCGAGCAGCAGCTGGAAATTTTGACAGCGATGAGATGAGCAAAGGTGTTGAATTTGCCCATGCTCATGGGGTTAAAGTATATATTACAGCAAATGTTATGCCAAGAAATGATGAACTTCAGCATCTGCCAGCGTTTTTAGAGCAAATAGAACAAGCAAAAGCAGATGCTGTTATCGTAGCTGATATGGGTGTAATGGCTATGGCTAAAAAATATGCTCCAAATGTTCCTATTCATGTAAGCACACAAACTAGCATTGTAAATCATGCTTCAGCTAGTGCATGGCATGATCTAGGAGCAGAACGCATTGTTCTCGCTCGTGAACTTACGCTTGAAGACATTACAGAAATTCGTGCTAAAACTCCGAAAGAGCTTGAAATTGAAGCATTTGTGCACGGTGCAATGTGTATTTCTTATTCAGGGCGTTGTCTAATTTCAAATTATATGACAGGTAGAGATGCAAACAGAGGCGCATGTGCACAGCCTTGTAGATGGAGATATGCTTTAGTTGAAGAAAAAAGACCAAACGAATATTATCCAGTTTACGAAGATCAATATGGAACGTATCTATATAATTCAAAAGATATGTGCATGATAGAGCATATTCCAGAACTTATCAAAGCTGGAATTGATTCATTTAAAATCGAAGGCAGAGCAAAAACTGCATATTATACAGCTGGAATTACAAACGCATATAAACAAGCTGTAAATGCTTATATGGAAAACCCAGAGGGCTTTGTGCTTCCAGAGGAAATTAGAGCTGAAATTCATAAAGTTAGCCATAGAAATTATTTCACAGGATTTTACTTTGATAAATATGAGCATGGACAATATTATGAAGATGCCCATTATATCAGAGAATGGGATGTTACAGCAATGCCTGTATCATGTGATGATGATGGAAATGCTGTGTTTAATCTTAAAAATAAATTCTTTTTAGGTGATGAACTTGAGCTGATTGAACCAAATCGTCCTCCTTATCGTTTTAAAGTAAATGAAATGTTTGATGACAAAGGCGAAAGTCTTGAAGTTGCACGTCATCCTGCAATGAATATTCATTTGAAATTCCCATTCAAAGTAGGGGAATATGCAATTTTAAGACGTGAAAAGAGTGCTAATGAAAAGGATTGACATTAATAATCTTTTGTTGTATAATGAGTTCATATGTAAAAAGCTATGATAAAGAATGAATTATGCCACTTAGCACACAGAGAGAGGGACAAGCTGAAAACCCTTTGCTTATGTATTTTTCTGCTACTTTTGAGCTTCCTTGTAATGAAGGACGTGTTATTTACGTTATAAAATAATCTAAGACGCTCTGTTGTTTTATGCGATAGAGTAATTAGGGTGGTACCGTGAAAAACATTAACTTTTTCGCCCCTATTTTAATTAATAGGGGCGTTTTTTATGTATAAATTTAAATTATTGGAGGATATAATCAATGCAGTACATGGGACTTAATGAAATTCGTGAGAAATTTCTAACTTTTTTTGAAAGCAAAGGACATTTAAGAGCACCTAGCTTTCCACTTGTGCCATTAGAGGACAAGTCATTATTGTTAATTAACTCAGGGATGGCTCCGCTGAAACAGTATTTTACAGGTGAAGTTGTGCCACCGTCAGTGCGTATGACTACATGTCAAAAATGTATTCGTACACCAGATATCGAGCGTGTAGGCAAAACTTCTCGTCATGGTACATTCTTTGAAATGCTTGGAAACTTTTCTTTCGGAGATTATTTCAAAATTGATGCTACAGCTTGGGCTTGGGAATTTATAACAAAAGTTATGGAAATCCCAATAGACCGTCTTTGGGTATCTGTTTATCTTGACGATGACGAGGCTATGGATATTTGGACACAAAAAGTAGGGGTAGACCCTTCTCGAATGGTGCGTTTAGGCAAAGCTGATAACTTCTGGGAAATTGGCGCAGGCCCTTGTGGACCTTGTTCAGAAATTTACTTTGATAGAGGTGCTGAACATGCGTGTGATAGCCCTGATTGTGCAGTTGGCTGTGACTGTGACCGTTATGTTGAATTCTGGAACTTAGTATTCACACAGTTTAACAATGACGGAAACAATAACTATTCACCACTTGAAAAGAAAAATATTGATACAGGTATGGGGCTTGAGCGTCTTGCTTGTATTATGCAAGGTGTAAATTCATTATTTGATGTTGATACAGTTCGTAATATCACAACACACATCAGTAAAATTGCTGGCAAAACTTATGGAGAATCTGATGAAATTGATGTATCACTTCGTGTAATTACTGACCATATCAGAAGCACAGTTATGATGGTTTGTGATGGTGTAATCCCATCTAATGAAGGACGTGGATATGTGCTTCGTAGACTTCTTCGTCGTGCTGCACGTCACGGAAAATTGCTAGGCATCAAGGGTAATTTCTTATGTGATGTTACAGATACAGTTATCGCAGAGAGCAAAGGAGCATATCCTGAACTTGCAGAAAAGCAAGATTATATCAAAAAAGTAATTAAAATCGAAGAAGAACGATTCCAATCAACAATTGATTCAGGTCTTAAAATATTAGAAGATTTAATAGAAGCTGCTATCGCTGAGGGCAAAAAAGATTTAGCAGCAGCTGATGTATTTAAACTATACGATACTTTTGGATTCCCAATTGATTTAACACTTGAAATTCTATCTGAAAAAGGTCTCACAACTGACCAAGATGGATTTAATGAGCTTATGAAACAGCAAAAAGAAAATGCAAGACGTGCTTTAGAAAAAGCTGGTGACACAGGCTGGGCAAGTGAAGATTTAGGGCTTGACAAAGCTATGTCTACTAAATTTGTAGGTTATGATAAATTAGAGCATGAAAGCACAGTTTATGCTATTATATGTGATGGTGAACTTCGCAATAATGTTCAAACATCTGAAAATGTGTCAATTATTTTGCATGAAACTCCATTTTATGCTGAAAGTGGTGGACAAGTAGGAGATATTGGTGTAATTACTACAGAGGATGGCTGTGTTGTTAAAATTTTTGATACTAAAAAAACAGCTGACGGAAAATTCATCTCAAAAGGTAAAGTAGTTTCAGGTGTATTATCAACTGGTGATACTGTTTGTGCTAAGGTAGATTTACCAACTAGACGTGCTACTATGCGTGCACACACAACAACTCACTTACTTCAACAAGCACTTCGTGATGTTTTAGGAAATCATGTAGAACAAGCCGGCTCATATGTTACACCTGACACACTTCGTTTTGACTTTGTGCATTTCCAAGGTATGACACCTGAAGAAATTGCTGAAACTGAAAGACGTGTAAATGATGCAATTTTAGAAGGTTACAATGTTGCAATTTCTGAAATGCCAATTGCAGAAGCTAAAAAATTAGGTGCAGCAGCATTATTCGGTGAAAAATATGGCGATATTGTTCGTGTTGTTAACGCTGAAGGATATTCTGTTGAGCTTTGTGGTGGTACGCATCTTGATAACACTTCAAAAGCTGGATCATTTAAAATTATTAGTGAAGCATCTGTTGCAGCTGGTGTGCGTAGAATTGAAGCATACACAGGTAAAGCAGTTATTGATTTATTAAGAAAACGTCAAGAAAAAATGGATGAAATAGCTCAAATCCTAAAAACTACACCTAAAGATTTAGTTATTCGTGCATCTCAAATGCTTGAGCATTCACGTGATTTAGAAAGAATTGTCGAAAAATTAACTGCTAAAATGGCAAATCGTGATTTAGTTGATTTATTAAACTATTCAAAAGCTGTAAAAGGTATTGAAGTAATTTCAGCAAAACTTGATGATCTTTCTATGGATGCAATGCGCATGATGGGAGACACATTAAGAGACCAAAAGCCAAATGTGGTTGCAGTTTTATCAACTGTTGCTGAAGGGAAAATTAATTTCCTTTGTGTGTGCGGTAAAGATGCTATTGCTCAAGGTGCTAATGCGGGCAAAATCATTAAAGAAGTTGCAAAACTTACTGGAGGCGGCGGTGGTGGCCGTCCAGATAGTGCTACAGCTGGCGGTAAAGATGTTAATGCTTTAGAAAAAGCACTTGAAGAAGTTAATAACATTGTTGATGCTTTAGTTTAATATTAATTTTAAATAATAAGGAGATGGAAAATATGGATTGTATTTTTTGCAAAATTATTGATGGTGTAATTCCATCTAACAAGATTTATGAAGATGAAAAAGTTTTTGTTTTCCACGATATTGACCCTAAGGCACCAGTGCATTTTTTAATAATTCCGAAACTGCATATTTCAGGAGCATCAGCAGTTGATGAAAGCAATATGGAAATTGTAGGATATATCTACAGTGTAATTGCTAAAGTTTGTCGAGATTTAAATGTTGATAGCTATCGTGTTGTAACAAACTGTGGTGAATCAGCAGGACAAACAGTATTCCATCTGCATTTTCATGTATTAGCTGGCAGAAATCTTTCATGGCCTCCAGGATAAAATTTAGAATTTATAAAAAAATTTAAAAATGTAGGGGACAGTTTTATATCGTGTCGAATCTATCTATTACAGATAACTTTGGTACTAATATAGAATTACCCCTACAATTTTATTGTATTTTAATCATGTATTTGCTACAATAATAATATATAAATTTTTGACATCAAAATATAGGTGAATAATATGAAACGACATCTTGTTATCTTTTCACTTGCATTTTTTTTAGTTATTTTTTTAAGTGTTCATGAATTTGATAATATTATTAAAGGGTATTTGGCATTAGCTATTATTAGCCTTGTTTCATCGTGGGCTTTTTACAAAAAAGATAAAATTTATTTAAAGAATGCCCTGTTAATTTGTTTTGCAAGTTCATTAGCATTGTCATATTTTAACCTATATACAGCACTATTTATAGACCCACTAAAACTTTTGTCAGATAGAACATATAATTTACAAGTTACATTATCAGAATATCCAATCTTTTATGAAGATACAGCAAGAGCAGAAATTTTTATATCTGATGATAAATTAGATATAAATTTTACGACATTATGCTATTTTGATGATTTGCCATTAGATGCGAAAGTAGGCGATAAAATAACAGGGTGGTTTTCGTTTTATAAACCCACATCAAATGATGGTTTTGATAGAAGTGAGTATTATGACTCAAAAGGTGTATTTATTTCAGCTTCTTGTCGTGAGCTGGAAAGCTATGAAGCAGTTGAGAGTGTGCCACTAAGATACCTGCCACAAAATTTAGCAAAAAATATTAAAGATAATTTAAGTGAAATATTAAATGATGACTATATAGGACTTGCAAATTCGGTTTTATTCGGAGATAAAACTAATATTTCTGAAGAAATTTATGACAAAATGCAACAAATAGGTATAACACATATTATAGCAGTATCTGGTATGCATATTAGCTTTATTGTATCATGTATCCTAATTATATTTGGAAAAAATTTAGGGAAATTTATTGGTGTTATAGTAATTTTTCTATTTGTACCAATGGTAGGTATGACGCCATCTGCAATGCGAGCTGGAATAATGTATTTAATTGTGTGTTTAGCTTGGTTTTACAATAGGGAAGCAGATAGCAAGACTTCACTTGCTGTAGCATTATTTATTTTAATACTATTAAACCCATACTCAGTAAATTCAATATCATTACAATTATCATTTTTGGCAACACTGGGTATTTTAACTATAAGTTCAAAATTAGAGCAGTATATCAAACAGAAAAATATAACTAATAACAAGCTAAAGCAAAAAATAATAAGCTTTTTTTCAACATCATTTTCTTGTTCTATTGGAGCAATAATTTTTACAACTCCAATAATTATGGTGGAATTTGGATATATTGCCATGTTTTCGCCGTTAGCAAATCTTGTTGCAATTCCGTTAGTATCACATATTTTTCCCTTAACAGCTTTAGCTGGTATTATTTATGAATTTGTCCCATTTATAGGTCATTTATTGGCTGAATTAATTGAATTTTTTATGGATTTATTAATATTTTGGGTGGATATAATAGCAAAAATTCCGTTCAATGGACTATATACGGACAATGAATTAGCTTATATCTTTGTAATTGTCATATATGGATTATTTATGGTTTCATTTTTGCTAAGAAAGCATAAACTTTCGAAAATGATGTTTGTTTTGGTTACAATTGGTATGGTTTTAATTGTAATTCCACTTAGCAATTATAATAAAGATAAGCTAAAAATCGTGGTATTTCCATCAGGGTCTGCACAAACTATTATGCTAACTCAAAATGATAGAGCTGTGCTGATTGACTGTAGCTCTAGTGGACAGACTAGAGATGTAATCGCAGATGTTAAAGATTATATGAAACGATGGTCACTAGATAAGATTGACCTTGTTATGCTTACATCAATTGATAAAAGCCATGCAAATGAAATTCCTAATTTAATAGATAAAATTGAATTTGACTATATAATTGCCCCTGAAAATTTTAGAGAAACTGATTTTACTGATGAACTTTTCGAAATTTTGCAAGAAAATGAAATTGAATTTTCGACAATTGGTCAAGTTCAAGAAATACTCTCTCATTTTAAACTTGATGTTAACGATGATATCGATAGAAAATTTGCAATTTTTGGAAATTACGATGATAAAGATGTATTATTTGCTGGGGCACTAACACAAAATATGTTACTAGAATTATCAGATGGATATGAAATTAACTGTGATTTATTTATTTCAGCTCAAAATATATTTGAATTTAATGAAAAATTAGATGAAATTTTGATTAAAACTACACCAAATGAAATAATTATTAATTCATATACACAAAATATTCCTGAAATTGATGGAATTGACATTAAATCGCCGATTATAGAAGGTAATATTGAAATTATTATAGAGGAGACAGATAATGGCAAATAATGCAAATCAAAAAATTCTTAAAGAAGATATAAAAAACGATAATTTGTTCAAATTCTATGTGTTTCATGGTGCTGAAAATTATTTAAAAGAATTTTATGTTAATAAAATAATTGAAAAATTTAGTGGCTCACCATTTGATGATTTTAATATTTTAAAGTTAGAATATCCAAATTTTTCAAGTGTTACACTAAATGATTTTATATCAAGTTATCCTGCTATGAGTGACAGAAAATTGCTAATAATTAGCGATATGGATTTATATAAGATGAAAGATGAAATAAAAGAAATCATCTTAGATACACTTGAAAACATGCCAGAATACCTGTCAATTATTATATATTATGATATTTTAGAATATAAAGCTGATAAAAGATTGAAAATCCATAATGTAATAGACAAAAATTCGCTAAATGTTGAATTTGCACATTATTCTAATCCTGATTTGATTGCATTTATTAAAAAAAGAGCTATTGAACAAGATAGAGAAATAAATACTGATGTTTGTAATTATTTAATATTTAATGTCGGCGTGTCATTAAATAATTTGATTTCAGAAATAAATAAGTTGTGTGCCTATTGCTCAGTTGAAGAGATTTCGAAAAGACATATTGACGAAGTGTGCTCTAAAACAGTTGAAGCTGTAATTTTTGAAGTGACTGATGCAATAGCTGATGGAAAATTTGAAAAAGCATTATCTATGATTTCTGATCTGATTTTACAAAAAAATGAACCTGTGGCAATAGCTGCAACAATTTCGAAGCATATAAGTCGTTTATACTCTGCAAAACTTGCAATAGATAGTATGAAAAGTGCTGAAAGTTTACTTAAAATGTGGGGAGTTCGCCAAACTTTTTATATTAAAAAAATGATGGATAGTGCGAGAAGGTTAAATTTAACATTTCTGCGAACTAGCCTTGATTTATGTTTAGAGTGCGATGTTAGCCTTAAAACTTCAGGATTTGACAAGCAAAAGACATTAGAATTTTTAATCTTAAAAATGGCAAGTGCTAGGAGACAAATATGATAAAACTAAAGCAAGCAATTGTCGTCGAGGGAAAATATGACATCATAAAACTTAAAAATATCATTGATACACAAATAATTGAAACTCGAGGCTTTTCTGTATTCAAAGATAAGGACAAGCTTAAACTATTAAGATTAGTTGCTAAAAAGAGAGGACTGATTATCCTTACAGATAGTGATGGTGCAGGATTTGTAATTAGAAATTATCTGAAAGGAGCTTTGCCGAAAGAACAAGTAATTCACGCTTTTATTCCAGATGTTTTTGGCAAGGAAAAACGAAAAGAAAAAGCATCTAAAGAAGGGAAACTAGGCGTTGAAGGAATTGTAGAAAGTCGATTAATTGAAGTGCTTAAAAATGCTGGAGCAACTTTTTTGGATAATGATTTTACGAGTGTTACGGAACAAAACAGCACGAAAAAAATTAAAAAATCAGACCTTTTTGAGCTTGGAATTTATGGTAGAGATGGCAGCGATATTTTACGGAAAAACCTACTAAAACATTTGGATTTGCCAGAACATTTAAGTGTTAACGCTATGATAGATGTATTAAATATGGTATATAATTATGATGATTTTATGGCACTTTTCAAAGAATTTTCAAACACTCTGATTGATTAAAAGTATAAAATATGATATAATAATTGCACCGCAATCATTATACATTAGATTTAAGTACCTTTTTCTCGTTTGTAACAAACAACCGAAAAAGACGTACAAATTATATCATAAATTACTTAGTGCAAAAAATCATATTAATTCACATTATTTACGATATAATAATTGCACCGCAATCATTATACATTAGATTTAAGTACCTTTTTCTCG
>CAYJKB010000001.1:50507-73540 GCA_964370625.1 uncultured Oscillospiraceae bacterium
TTTGTAACAAACAACCGAAAAAGACGTACAAATTATATCATAAATTACTTAGTGCGAAAAATGATATTACTTCAATTTATTTATGATATAATAATTGCACCGCAATCATTATACATTAGATTTAAGTACCTTTTTCTCGTTTGTAACAAACAACCGAAAAAGACGTACAAATTATATCATAAATTACTTAGTGCAAAAAATCATATTAATTCACATTATTTACGATATAATAATTGATTTGTAATTACAAAATAACGATATAAGAATGGAGCAACTTATGAAAACCGACCCAATTCATCAGTGTGATGAAAAAATAACAGGACAATATGTATATATTGATAAATTAAGTCAAATTTTGTCAGCAAAAGCTGTGTCGAAAGGTGTAAAGTTAAAAGCCTTTACAGATACGTATGGATGCCAACAAAATGTTGCAGATACACAAAAACTAGCTGGTTTTTTGCTTGAAATGGGTTATGAAATTTGTTCAGATGCAAAAGAAGCAGATTTCATAGTAATTAACTCATGTGCCGTTCGTGAACACGCAGAACTTAAGATTTTAAGCAATATAGGCAATCTTAAACACTTAAAAGCGAATAATCCAGAACTAATAATTGCAATTTGTGGTTGCATGGTTCAACAAGAACATATGGCAGAAAAAATAAAATCGAGTTATCCATTTGTTGATATGGTTTTTGGAACACATATTGCATGGAAATTCCCAGAACTTCTATATAACTGTATGACATCAAAAAAACGAATTTTTGATATTTCACAAGATGATGATAATAGTATAGCAGAAGGAATTCCGATTATGCGTGAGAGTGAAACTAAGGCATTTGTTTCTATTATGTATGGGTGCAATAATTTCTGTACTTACTGTATAGTACCTCATGTTAGGGGTAGAGAGCGTAGCCGTTATCCTGACAAAATTTATCAAGAGGTAAAAACCCTTGTTGAAGATGGATGTTCTGATATAACTTTGTTAGGACAAAATGTAAATTCATATGGAAAAGATTTAGATATTGATATGGATTTTGCAGATCTTCTAGCGAAGCTAAATGAAATTTCAGGTGAATTTTTAATCAGATTTATGACAAGTCACCCTAAAGATGCATCGCATAAACTTTTTGATATAATGGCAAGCAGTGAAAAAGTTGCAAAACAGCTACACCTTCCTTTTCAATCAGGTAGCGATAGAATTTTGAAAATGATGAATAGACATTATAACTCTAGCGAGTATAGAGAACTTATTTCATATGCTAGGAAAAAAATGCCTGATTTAATACTTACAAGTGATGTTATGGTTGGATTTCCAACGGAAGATGATGATGATTTCGAAGAAACAATGAAACTTGTAACAGACCTTCAATTTGATACATTGTTTACATTCATATATTCAAAAAGAAGTGGTACACCAGCTGCGACATATGAAGACCCAATTTCAAAAGAGCAAAAGCAAAAAAACTTTGAAAGGCTTGTTGAAACGCAAAATCGTATTGTTCTTCAAAAACATAATGACATGGTGTCTAAAATTTATGAAGTAACAATAGAGGGAAAAAGCCGAAATGATGAGTTTCCTATAGCTGCAAGAACACGTGGAGGTGTGCTTGTATTACTTGCTCAAAGTGAACATGATGTGGGCAGCAGGGTTAAAGCAAAAATTTTATCAGGTTCTATGCGTAGTGTAATAGGTGAGATTATTTAGCTTGCCATATAAAAATTTAGCAGATTGGAGCAATATAATGGCTAAAGAAATTACACCAATGATGAAGCAGTATTTTGAAATTAAAGAAAAATGTAAAGATTATATATTGTTTTACCGACTTGGTGACTTTTATGAGATGTTTTTTGATGATGCAGAAGTTTCATCTAAGGAGCTTGATTTGGTACTTACAGGTCGTGATTGGGGACAAGAAGAACGTGCACCGATGTGTGGTGTCCCTCATCATAGCTGCGAAGGGTATATCGCAAGACTTGTAGCAAAAGGTTATAAAATCGCAATTTGTGATCAAATCGAAGATGCAAAGGCTGCAAAAGGAATTGTAAAACGAGATATCGTTCGAATGATAACACCTGGGACGGTTACACAAAGTTCTATGCTTGATGAAAATAAAAATAACTATATTTGTAGTGTTTTTTCCTTTGAAAATTGCTCTGCAATATGCTTTGCAGACATTACTACAGGCGAAGTTTACGCAAGTATTGACACTTCTAAAAATCAAACAGAGTATATTATAAATGAAATTGGTAGATTTGTGCCAAGTGAAGTCATTTTATCAAATTCCACACAAAATGACGTTAAATTAACTGAATTCTTAGAAAAAAGAATAGGGTGTAATGTAGAACGGCTTTCCTATATTGGAGATGATTTTGAAGGAGTATTAGCATGTTTGTGCCTGCAATTTAACATTGCTGATGCCAAAGCTTATGGTTTAGCAGATAGTAGAACTTTGGTATTTTGCTTAGATATGCTTTTAGGTTATCTTGAAAAAATGCAAATGTGTAAACTGCGAAATTTGAACAAATTAAATGTTTACACCGAAGGTCAATTTATGACGCTTGATATAAACTCACGACGAAATCTTGAGCTTTGTGAAACTATGCGTTCAAAAGAAAAAAAAGGTACACTTTTGTGGGTGCTAGATAAAACTAAAACGGCGATGGGCGCAAGGCTTTTACGTTCTTTTATTGAAAAACCACTTTTGAATCCTATCTATATTCAAAAAAGGCAGAACGCAATTGAAGAATTTATCAAAAACTACATTAAAACAGATGATATCACCGAAATGCTTAAAAATATGAATGATATTGAGCGTATAACAGGTAAACTTGTTTATAATACTGCAAATTGCAGAGATTTACGAGCTTTATATGCTACATTATCAAAAGTTCCTTCTATAAAAACAATTGTAAGCACCTTTTCAAGTAAACTTGTTACACAGCTTTGTGATATGTTAGACGATTTGCCTGAAATTTGTAAGATGATTGATAATGCCATTGTTGAAGAACCACCGACTTCACTTCGTGATGGTGGAATGATTAAAGAAACGTATAGCGAAGAAATTGCTCTTTTGCAAAATGCATCAAAAGGTGGAAAAGATAAAATCTTTGAAATTGAAATGCGAGAGCGAGAACGAACCGGTATCAAAACTCTTAAAATTCGTTTCAATAAAGTTTTTGGCTATTATATTGAAGTCACAAAAGCAAATTCTGCCGATGTACCTGCGGATTATATTAGAAAACAAACTTTAGTTAATTGTGAACGTTATATAACGGAAGAGCTAAAAACGTATGAAAGCACAGTTTTAGGGGCTGAGGAAAAGTTAAAGAATTTAGAATATGCTATTGTATGTGAAATAAGAGAAAAAATAGCAGAGCAAGTGCATTTAATTCAATCAACAGCACAAGCTATTGCACAAATAGATGTATTATCTGCATTATCTGTAGTGGCTAAAAAGAATAGATATGTAAAGCCAGAAGTTGATTTTTCAACAACAATTGATATTAAAGACGGACGTCACCCTGTTGTTGAGCAAATGCTAAAAGATGACCTCTTTGTTCCAAATGATGTGCTGCTTGATAATGATGAAAATCGTTTTGCTATAATTACAGGGCCTAATATGGCTGGTAAATCTACATATATGCGTCAAGTTGCATTAATAGCGATTATGGCACAAATGGGCAGTTTTGTCCCTGCAAAATATGCTAAAGTCGGAATTTGTGACAGCGTTTTTACACGTGTGGGTGCATCTGATGATTTAACTTCGGGTCAGTCTACATTCATGGTGGAAATGAGTGAAATGGCATATATACTCAAAAATGCAACACCGAAAAGCCTTCTTATTATAGATGAAATAGGTAGAGGAACTTCCACTTTTGATGGGATGTCTATTGCAAGAGCTGTTGTAGAATTTGCTTCGGCTAAAAAGCCGATAGGTGCTAGAACGTTATTTGCAACACATTATCACGAACTTACAGAACTTGAAACATTGTTAGATGGAGTTAAAAATTACAATATAGCAGTTAAAAAACGTGGAGATGACATTACTTTTCTGCGAAAAATTGTGCGTGGTGGTGCAGATGATAGTTATGGTATTGAAGTAGCTAAACTTGCTGGAGTGCCAAATAAGGTGATAAATAGAGCAAAAGAAGTTCTGCTAGAGCTTGAAAGTCATGGGCTTACATTGAGCAAGACTGAAAATTCAGCTATAGAAGAAAGACGTGAACAAGTATCAATGTTTGACATGTCAGCAAATGAAGTAGCAGATAGAATACGAAAAATTGATATTAATACACTTACACCTATTGAGGCAATGAACATAATTTATGAACTACAAAAAATGGTTTAAAGTGAGGTGAAATAATGGGGAAAATAATACAGCTTTCAAAGCATGTATCAGAACTTATAGCAGCTGGTGAAGTTGTTGAAAGACCTGCATCAGTAATTAAAGAATTAGTAGAGAATGCGATAGACGCAGGTGCTTTGGAAATTGTAGCAGAGATTCGAAATGGTGGGGTAACTTATCTTAGGATTTCTGATGATGGTTGTGGTATGTCAGAGGAAGATGCATGTTTAGCATTTTCTCGTCATGCAACAAGTAAAATTTCATCTCAGGACGATTTATATAGTATTAAAACATTAGGTTTTAGAGGTGAGGCACTTTGTGCTATTGCAGCAGTGTCAAAAGTTGAACTTCGTACATCGCAAGATGGAATAGAGGGTACACTTGTTAAAATATCTGGTGGTGTATTTGAAGAAACTATAGATTATCCAGCCACAAAAGGAACGACAATTATTATTCGAGATATTTTCTATAATGTTCCCGCTAGAATGAAATTTCTTAAAAAAGATGTAGGTGAAGGAAACCTTGTTACTGGTATAATGCAGAAAATTGCTGTAAGTTATCCAAATGTATCTTTTAAGTTTATTCGTGATAACAAAGAAATCTTTATGACATCTGGAAATGGTGATTTGCTTGAAGCAATTTACAGTGTATACGGCAAAGAACTTTCGAAAAATATGCAGTCTGTAGGATATGAATTGTCAGAAGTTGTAGTAAGTGGGTATATTTCAAAACCACAGGTTACACGTGGGAATAGAACCATGCAACTTTTTTTTGTAAATGGTCGTTATGTTAAATCTCAATTGTTACAAGCAGCATTAGAGCAAGCATATAGAAATAATATTCCATCAGGAAAATTTCCATCATGTGTACTTGCGATTGAAATTTCATATGAGCTTGTAGATGTAAATGTTCATCCAGCTAAAACAGAAATAAAATTTCATAACGATAAATCTGTGTTTAATGCTGTTTATGTTGCATGTAAAAATGCTATTGAAAGCATGACAGAAAATGCGATTTCTCACACAGAGCTAACTAAAAAACAGCCTGAAATTGTCCAAGATAATATAACAGAATATCAGCAGAAAATAATCTCAAATGAAACAACTCAAATTAAATCGGTTGCAGAGCAATTTGCGCAACCTAAAAAAACTGAAATCTTAGATATAGCACAAAATTTGAATACAGAGGATAAACCTAGTTTTTCGGTACAAAATTATATTAGCAATGTCATAAAACCGAGAACAGTTAATATAGATATTGAATTTGATGATAATGTTGAAAGTAATTCTACTTTGAATTTGTCTCAGGATTATAAGGCTTTTTATGAATCTCCTCGTATGTATTATCCAAATCAAGAGGAAAGTTCAGATGTAGATGCTGAAGAAATCCAGCTACACACAATTGTGGCAGAACCTGTTGAAAATGAGTTAAAAGAAGAATTATTCTTTGATGATGTAAAAGTTTTAGGAGAATGTTTTGGTACATATATTTTATCACAATATAAAGAAGAACTTTTGCTAATAGATAAACATGCAGCACATGAGCGTATTTTATTTAATAAACTGAAAGCAGAATATGATGGAACAGCGTCATCACAACTTTTGTTATCACCACTTGTAATTGATTTACCATTTGATGAATTTGCATTGATAACAGAGCAACTTGATGTAATTAACAAGCTTGGATTTGATATGGAGATTTTTGGGAAACAAAGTATAATTGTTCGTGAAGTTCCGTCATATTTAGATCGCAGTGATGTTAAGATATTGTTGAATGAAATTATAACTAATATTTCCAAGAACTTTTTAGCATTTACGGATAAAGCTGATAAAATTATTCACTCAGTAGCCTGTAGAGCTGCAATTAAAGCAAATTATAAAACTACACTCACAGAAATGGAACAACTCTCACGTCGTGTAATTTCTGATAGCAGCATTGCTTGTTGCCCTCATGGTAGACCTGTAGTTATAAAATTTACGAAGTATGAATTTGAAAAAATGTTTAAACGTACAGGGCATTGATAAAACATTTAGCTTAGAAAAACTTTGAAAGGCGAGGTGAAAAATGGAAAATAAGATAATCAGTGTGGTAGGGCCTACAGCTTCTGGTAAAACTGCACTTGCAATAGCACTTGCTAAAAAACTAAACACCGAGATAATTTCAGCAGATTCAATGCAAATATATAAAGAGCTTTCTGTGGGAACTGCAAAACCTACGATTGAAGAAATGCAAGGAATACCGCATCATTTAATAGATATTATGTTACCATCTGAAGAATTTTCTGTTGCTAAATTTTCAGAACTTGCTGATGAGAAAGCACAGGAACTATTATCTCGCAGTAAAATACCTATTGTCTGTGGTGGTACAGGATTATACCTAAACGCACTTATTGAAGGGAATAAATTTGAAAATAACGAGAGAAATTCTGAACTTCGTGAAAAACTGTGGCAAGAATATGAAGAATTTGGTGCATTATATATGCATGATAAGTTAAAAGCTGTTGATACTGTATCAGCTGAAAATATTCATATGAATAATGTCAAAAGGGTGTTAAGAGCGCTTGAGGTATACATTGAAACTGGGATACCTCTTACAGAACTTAACAAGATAAATAAAGCTGAAAATGATAAATATAAAGCATGTATAATTGGAATTTGCCCAAATGACAGAGAAGTTTTATATAATCGGATTAATTTACGAGTTGATTTAATGCTTGAAGCGGGATTGTTGGAAGAAGCTAAAAAAGTATTTGAATATGAAAATTTATCACAAACAGCAAAGCAAGCAATTGGATATAAAGAGTTTTTCCCATATTTCAAAGATGAAATGTCATTAGAAGAATGTGCAGAAACGCTTAAAAGAAATACGAGAAAATATGCAAAACGTCAATTAACATGGTTTAGACGTGATAGTAGGGTTAAGTGGATTTTATATAACGAAAATGATAATTTTGAAAGCATATTCCAAAATTCGACAAAGGTATTGGAAGAATTTGGTGTACAATAATTACATAAATAATATTGTAATTTGGAGGACACCTATATGAAAGTAATGCAATCGAACATTCAAGACACATTTTTAAACACATTAAGACGTGATAAAATTTCAGTTACAATGTTTTTAACAAATGGATTTCAAATTCGTGGTTTGGTAAAATCATTTGACAACTTTGTTGTTTTGTTTGAATGTGACGGAAAACAAAACATGGTTTATAAACACGCAATTTCTACTATTGTCCCAATCAAAAATGTTGACGTGCAGGAGAGAGAGGAGTCATAAGACTTTTTTATGAGAAGCACGAAAAAGAAAAATAGAATTTTCATTTTGCCTCTATTGATATTTGTATTATATTTTGCATTACAAATTGCAAATCTTATAGGCTCTACAGCTGTTACGGTTGCAGCTGTTGAAATTACACATAATCAATCCTTTGAGACAAGTGGTAATTTTATTTTTAATGCAGTAAATGTAGAACATAATACATCAGGTCAACAAATTAGATATATTTGTCAAGAAGGCGAACGTATTTCGGAAGGAAATAGCATAGCTGCAATTTTTTCTGATAGTAGCGCTGCTAGTATTTCAGATGAACTTACTAAAGTTCGTGAAGATATTGAATTTTGGGAATCAGCTAATGAAACATCAATAGGACTTTCAGACAATGCCAAAATTGATGACCAAATATCTCATCTTATAATAGAACTTAATCAAAATTCTGGACAAGTTACAACGTCTGAAATGCTTGAGACATCTAATGAACTTAAAACAACAATTTTAAGAAGAAATGTTACAACAGAGGGTTCATATAACGTGAAGTCTCAAATAGAAACGCTTCGCCAAACAGAAACTACACTATTAAATTCACTTGAACAAATTTCCACGTGGGTTAAAGCTCCGATTACAGGGTATTTTACACAACAAAATAACATAGGAGCATCAAGCTTATATCAATCATTAAATGAATTTACATTAGATGATTTAAGAATGGTGCAAAAAACCAGTGGAGACATTTTGCCAAATTCAGTTGGCAAATTAATTGAAGATTTTTCTTGGTATTATGCAGTGGAAACTACAGCAGATAATGCTAACTTATTATCAGAGGGAAGAACAGTTAAAATTAAATTTACTTCTATTGAAGAGGAAGAAGTTAGCGCTAAAGTTGAGAGAATAGAAAAATATGACGACGGCTCTGCTATGATTGTCTTTAATGGTAATGCATCTATGGGAAATTTGGTATCACAAGATTTTGTATCAAGTGAAATAATTGTAAAGACTTACCAAGGGATTAAAATACCAACTGAAGCTGTACGAATTTTAGATGGAAAAATAGGCACATATGTTTCGAATGGAAGTATATATACATTTAAAGAAATAGAACCTATTTTAGAAACAGAAGATTATTATATAATTGAAAAAGAACTTAAACCAAATGCTATTGTGGTTTATGAAGAAATAGTTATAAGTGCGAACAACCTAAGTGGGGAGAAGGTGATTGAATGAGTGACTATCAACGACTTGAGAGTAACTTTTTAGAAATAGAAGAAAAAGTTAATGAAGCAACTTTAGAAAGCAAAAGACAAGTAGGCGATGTTAAAATTGTAGCAGCGACTAAAATGATAGATACTACAGAAATTTTAAAAATTTCTAAACTTGGAATTTATGCAGTGGCTGAAAATCGTGTTCAAGAGCTTTTGCGAAAATACGATGAGGGTGCATATGATGATATACCACTTCATTTCATTGGAAATTTACAAACAAATAAAGTTAAATATATTGTAGGTAAAGTCGATGTAATTCAATCTGTAAATTCAATAAAGCTTGCTGAAGAAATTAATAAATATGCTGTTCGAAATAATTTAATCCAAAAGATTATGATTGAAGTAAACATAGCTGATGAAAAATCCAAATGTGGCATGTCTTCTAGCGATGTTGATGATTTTTTGGATAATATTTCCAAAATGTCTAATGTTTCAGTGGTTGGTTTGATGGCTATGATGCCAAAAATTGGAAATTCGGATAAAAATTCAAAACATTTTCAACAAATTCATCAACTATTTATTGACATCGGGCAAAAAAAATACGATAATATTAACATGGACTTTTTATCCGTTGGTATGAGCAACGATTTTTATGATGCAATACTTGGTGGGTCTAACATGGTGCGAATAGGTAGCGCCTTATTTAAGTAATAAATATATGGAGGATTTAAATAATGGGATTTGTAGAAGAAATTAAAAAATTTGTACGTGGTGATGATATTGATGGAGAATATGAAGGGGAATATGCTGAAGATGGCTATGAAGATAACTCTAGCGATTTTCAAGATAGAAGACCGGATAGTTCTACAGCTATGACATCATCAAGACAAGAAAAAATTGTAAATATCCATGCAACAACTCAGCTTTCAGTGGTTTTAGTAAAACCTGAAAAATTTGAGAACGCTGCAGAAATTGCAGATCATTTAAAAGATAAGCGCACAGTTGTTTTAAATCTTGAAAATACAAACAAAGAAGTATCACGCAGATTAGTGGACTTTTTAAGTGGTGTAGCTTATGCTAATGAAGGAAAAATCAAAAAAATTGCAAATAGCACTTATATCATAACTCCATACAATGTTGACCTTTTAGGGGATCTTATTGACGAGCTTGAGACAAGTGGTCTTTACCTATAAGCGGAGGATAGTTTAGTGTTTTCAATATATCTAATAGTAGCAAGCATTGTGGCTAACATACTTGGATTGCTTAGAATTCTTTTAGTTGTAAGAGCTATTATGTCTTGGTTTCCAGAGGTTATGCAATCTCAAATTGGTCAGTTTGTTAGAATGATAACAGAACCAATTTTAATTCCGTGCAGAGCTTTGTTGAATAAAATTCCAGCACTGCAAGGTTTGCCACTTGATTTATCAGTCTTATTAGCATTTATACTTTTACAAATTTTTAGCCAGCTTTTATACTTTTAAATTATTTATTTCGGTCGGGACCCCCCGGCCTTTTGGCTTTGTTTAAAATAAAAATTAAAATATTGTTTTTAATTTCAAGGAGGTAATTTAACTATGATGTCACTACAAGAAATTCAATCAGCTGCATTTGAAAAAGCAGTTTTTGGGGGATATGACACAAAATCAGTTGATGATTTTTTAGAACGAATAACAGAGGATTATGCAGCTCTTCAAAAAGAAAATATTGCGCTTAAATCAAAAATGAAAGTGCTTGTAGATAAAATTGAAGAATATAGAAGTGTTGAAGATAGTATGCGAAAAGCATTAGTATCAGCTCAGGGGATAGCTGATGAAATTGTTTCAAAAGCAAAAACTTCTAGTGCAGAAATCGAAAAAAATGCAAGAGCTCAAAGTGAAGAAAAATTAGTTGAATATAAGAGTCTGCTTGCATCTGAAAAAGAACGTGTTGAAGCACTGCGTTTTAGAACACGTGACTTCATTTCAAATATTATTGGTCTTTACAAGAAAGAACTAGAAGAAGTTTCACAAATTGGTGATAAAATATTGCTTGAAGAACAAATGTTAAGCAGTGCAGAAAATGTAGAAACAGAAGCTAGTGCTACTGTACAAGAGCAACCTTACTATGCACCTGCCCCAAGTTTTGCACCAGTTTCAGCGCCTGTGAAAAATTCTTTTGAAGACGCATATGTTGCACCACCTTCAGTGGAAGTTTTTGAAGAGACAAAGGAACTTGAAAACCTTGTAAATTCTTTTTCTTCGAAAAAAAGTGGTGATACTTCTGGAAGAACTGAAAACGAAGGACTTGATGTTCAAGTTTTTGAAATTACCCTAGGTAATGATAAAGCTGATAATGCTCAAAGAAAAAATAACAACGATTCATCAAATTTACAATTTGGAAAAACATATACAATAGACTAAATCGAGAATAGAAAGGACTTAACCATTAATGTCACAAGATTATAACTCAACAATAAATTTACCTAAAACAGATTTCCCAATGCGTGCAGGTTTGCCTCAAAGAGAACCTAACTTCTTAGCTGAATGGGAAGAAAAAGATATTTACAAAATGCTTATGGAAAAAAATGCAGATAAACCTAAATTTATTCTACATGATGGACCTCCATATGCTAATGGCGATATTCACATGGGACATGCACTGAATAAAATTCTAAAAGATTTTATCGTGCGTCAAAAAAACATGTCAGGATTCCAAGCACCATATGTACCAGGATGGGATACTCATGGACTTCCAATCGAGCGTCAAGCAATTAAAGCTTATGGAATTAATCGTGAAAATGTTTCAACAGCTGAATTTCGTTCTAAATGTGAAGAATTTGCAAAGGGACATGTAGCTAATCAAAAAGAACAATTTAAACGTTTAGGTTGTATTGGTGAATGGGAAAATCCATATCTTACTTTATCTCATGATTTTGAAGCGGCACAAATAGAAGTATTTGGTGAAATGGCAAAACAAGGTTATATCTATAAAGGATTAAAACCTGTTTATTGGTGTGTGCATGATGAAACTGCACTTGCTGAAGCTGAAATCGAATATCAAGATGTTGATAACACTTCAATTTTCGTAAAATTCCCTGTAACTGATGATAAAGGTAAAATTTCAGACTTAATTGGAACAACTGAAAATGTATTCTTTGTGATTTGGACAACAACTACTTGGACACTTCCGGGTAATGTTGCGATTTCTGTTAATCCTAATTTTGAATATGATTTAGTAAAAGTTCCTTCAGGTGAAATTTATGTTCTTGCAAAAGAACTTGTTGAATCAGTAATGAAAACTGCTAAAATTGAAAGTTATGAGATTCTTGCAACTATTACAGGTAATGAACTTGAGTACATGGTAACTTCGCATCCATTTCTTGACAGAAGCTCATTAATTATAACTGGTGAACATGTAACTTTAGATGCAGGTACTGGTTGTGTTCATACTGCTCCTGGTCATGGTGCGGAAGACTTTGTTGCATGTCAAAAATATGATTTACCAATTATTGTTCCAGTTGATAACAAAGGACATATGACAGCAGATGCTGGAAAATATGAAGGTCTTTATTATGCAAAAACTAATGCATTAATCTTAGCTGATTTAAAAGAATTAAACCTTCTTTTAGCAACAGAAGATATTTCTCACACATATCCACACTGCTGGAGATGTAAAAATCCTATTACTTTCCGTGCCACTGAACAATGGTTCTGTTCTGTTGATGCACTAAAAGATACAGCTGAAGCTGAGTGCCGTAAAATTTCTTGGCTTCCTGGTTGGGGTGAAGAACGCATGATTTCTATGATTCGTGAACGTTCTGACTGGTGTATCTCTCGTCAACGTGTTTGGGGAGTTCCGATTCCGATTTTCTATTGTACAGATTGTAATAAAGAGCTTATCACAGATTCTTCAATTAAAGCAGTCGCAGACCTTTTCCGTGAAAAAGGTTCAAATGCTTGGTATGAAATGGAAGCAAGCGAAATTTTACCAACTGATACAAAATGTCAATGTGGTTGCACGTCTTTCACTAAAGAAAGTGACATTATGGACGTATGGTTTGATTCTGGCTCAACACATAAAGCAGTGCTTGATAATCGAGATAATTTATCTTACCCAGCTGATTTATATCTTGAAGGGGGAGACCAATATAGAGGTTGGTTCCAATCTTCTATGTTAACAGCAATTGCAACTAAAGGAACTGCTCCTTACAAGGGTATCTTAACTCATGGTTGGACAGTTGATGAAGATGCAAGAAAAATGTCAAAATCTTTAGGTAATGGTGTTCGTCCACTTGAACTTATCCGTGATTTTGGTGCAGATGTACTTCGTTTATGGGTGGCATCAGCTGATTATCGCCAAGATATGAAAATTTCAAAAGAAATGTTTAAACATTTAAGCCAAAACTATTTAAAAATTCGAAATACAGCTCGTTACATCTTAGGAAACATCAATGACCTAGATGTTAATAACCTAGTTTCTTATAATGATATGACAGAGCTTGATAAATATGCATTAAGCCGTTTGAATACTTTAATTGGCAAAGTTTTACGAGCGTATGACAATTATGAATACCACATTGTTTCTCATGCAATCCATAACTTCTGTGTTGTTGATATGTCAAACTTCTATCTTGATGTTATTAAGGATAGACTTTATTGCGATGAAACAAACGGTGTTGCTCGAAAATCTGCTCAAACTACAATGTATATTATTTTAGATGCTTTAGTTAGATTAATTGCACCTGTACTTTGTTTCACAGCTGATGAAATCTACAAAACGATGCCACATAAAACTGGTACTATGGAAGAAAATATTGTATTTACTTCAATGCCTTGTGTTAATGAAGAATTTAACTTTGCACCAGAACTTGTTGCAAAATGGGACAAAATTATGGCTATTCGTGAAGATGTAAATCGTTCTTTAGAAGTGGCTCGTAATAGCAAACTCATTGGTAAACCACTTGAAGCTGCAATTACTATTCATGCAGATGAAGCTACTATAGGACTATTAAATTCTGTGGATGTTTCCCTTTCAACATTATTCATTGTATCAAAAGTACAACTTTGTGCTGGAAAAGGTGAAGGAACTGCAGCTGAAAACTTTGAAGGTTCTGTTGAAGTTTCAAAAGCTGAAGGTGAAAAGTGTGAACGTTGTTGGATTTTCTCTGGAGATGTTGGACAAGATGATAAACATGAAACTTTGTGTGCTAGATGCGCTAAAGTTGTTGGATAGATAATAAAATTTAGGGTGTAAGCTTTAAAGAGGATATTGACACTTCAATCTCTGATAAACTTACACCCTTTTGAATGTTGAAAAGGAGGCTAGTTTATGCTGTGTGTTATAGCTATAATACTAATGGTAGCACTAGACCAAATTGTGAAAATATGGGCGATAAATTCGCTTCAACCTGTGAGAACAATTCCAATAATTGAAGATGTATTTCACCTTACATATGTAGAAAACAGAGGGGCTGCATTTAGTATAATGCAAGACCAAAGAACGTTTTTTATAATTTCAACTATCATTATTTTAACAGTTCTGATAATTGCTATTAAAAAAGAATATTTTACACATAAAATAGGATATGTATCAGCTTACATAATAATTGCAGGTGCATTAGGTAATTTTATTGATCGTGTACGCTTAGGGTTTGTTGTAGATATGTTTGATTTTAGATTAATTAATTTTCCTGTTTTCAATATTGCAGACATATGTGTAACTGTTGGAGCTGTATTTGCAGCATATTATATTTTGTTTAAGCATGAAGATAAGCCAATGCCTGCCGATGAAATAAAGGAAGAAAATCAATGGAACAATTAATAATAAATACTACTGACGAACAAATTTCTTCAAGGTTAGATGTTCTTATCAGTATAGAATGTGATAATATTTCAAGAAATGCAGCACAGCATATGATTGAAGATGGAAAGGTTCTAGTTAATGGAAAAAACGTCAAAAAAAACTATAAAATATGCAAAAATGATGTAGTTACAGTTGATATCACAGTTGAAGAAGTTGATATTTTGCCAGAAGATATACCACTTGATGTAATTTTTGAAGATGATGATTTAATTATCGTGAATAAAGCTAAAGGAATGGTTGTTCATCCTGCAAATGGTCATTATACTGGAACTTTGGTAAATGCGCTGATGTTTAGATGCAAAGATAGTTTGTCTGGAATAAATGGAAAATTACGTCCTGGAATTGTGCATAGGATTGATATGGACACAAGTGGACTTATCATGGTTGCGAAAAATGACATATCCCATAATAACCTTGCAGCACAAATTAAAGAACATTCTGCTGGTAGAATTTATGAAGCGATTGTTCATGGAAATATTAAAGATGATGAAGGAACAATAAATAAACCTATTGGACGCCATAGGACAGATAGAAAGAAAATGTCTGTAACTGATGTGAATTCTAAAGAAGCGATAACACATTTTGAAGTTATTGCTCGCTATAATGGTTATACTCACATGTATTTTAAACTTGAAACAGGAAGAACTCATCAAATTCGTGTACATATGGCATCTTTAGGACATCCGATTGTTGGTGATTATATTTATAATGCTCCGAAAAACAAATTCGGAACAGATGGGCAATGTTTGCATGCAAAGAGGCTTGTATTAAAACATCCAAAAACAGATGAACAAATGTCATTCGAAAGTGAAACCCCAAAATATTTTACAGAAATTATAGAAAAAATTAGCAAAAGGTGAAAAAATGAAAAAGTTTGAAGGATTATATTTAGCTAGTGATATGGATGGAACATTACTTAATGACAACCATGAAATTGCTGAAGGAAATTTAGAGGCAATCCAATATTTTATGGATAATGGTGGTACATTTGGGATTGCCACAGGAAGATTACGTGATGGAATTTCTATTTTTATGGATAAACTCATCTATAATACAAATGCTATTTTAATGAATGGTACACAGATTTATGATCTTAACAATGACAAAATAGTAGAAAATATTTATATGCCAAAAAATTCGTTAGAGCTGATTACTGATTTAATGGATAAATTTGATGATTTTGGTGTTGAAGTCTATCTTGAAAAAGATATACTTTTATGTAGAGATCATAAAATTTCACAAGCTCATTTTGATTTACTTAAAGTTCCGTACAAAGAGTGTAAAATTACAGAAACTCCATCAGCAGAAACATGGTTTAAATTAAATTTAACTGGTGAAACTGAATATTTACACAAAATAAATGAATATGCACAATCTAAGTATTCAGATGATTTTGCGTTTATGTTATCTACACTACACTTCTTTGAAGTAACAAATAAAAAAGCTGGTAAAGGTCCTGCTGTGATGAAAAATGCTGAACTTTTAGGAATTTCTCCAGATAAAGTGTTTACAGTTGGTGATAATGGAAACGATTTAACAATGATTAAAGCGGCAAAAATTGGATTTGTGCCTGAAAATGGTATAAAGGCTGTAAAAGACGCTGCAGATGTTATCGTTTGCTCAAATAATGATGGGGCAGTTGCTGATGCTATAAAATATCTTGAGGAAAATATTGATAGTTTATAACATTTGTTAATGCAATTTTGAGGTAAAATGAAAAGTAATTTAGATACAGACAATATAAACAAACTATTATGGTCACTGAGTATCCCTGCAATTTTAGGGATGCTCAGTGGCGCAATTTTTAATGTGGTAGATAGAATTTTTGTTGAACGAGTCAACGAATATGCGCTTACCGCTGTAGGTATCACAATGCCTATTCAAATTTTGCATATGGGATTTATCTTATTAATTGGTGTTGGTTCATCATCGTTGATTTCGATAAAACTTGGAGAAAATAAAAAAGAGGAAGCAGAGCAGCTATTATATCTTTGTCTTAAATATATCATAATTATTCTAATAATATTTGCAACTTTATTTGCTATATTCTGTGATGATATCTTAGAATTTTTGAATGTTTCAAGTAATGTTTATGATATGGCAAAACAATATATTATGGTTTTGATAATTGGAAGTGTAATTAGTATTCCAGGATATGCACTAAATAACTCAATGAGAGCGATAGGGAAGACTAGTGTTTCGACTAAAATAATAGTTATTTCATCTATTGTGAATATAATTCTGGACCCCATTTTTATTTTTGGATTTGATTTAGGCGTTTTCGGTGCTGCTATTGCGACAGTGATTTCGCAGACAGTATTGACAATTTATGTGATTTATTATTTCGTGACTAATAAAGAAATACCAATAAATTTACATTTTAAAAAAGTAAGCAACGAGAAAGAAAAGATGAGTGATATTTTAAAGGCGGGATCAGCGTCATTTTATGTTCAAGTGCTTGCAACGTTTGTAAATGCTTATATTAATACACAGATTTTAAAATATGGTACAGATTTTGACGTTGGTGCTGTGCTTGTAGCTTCGACAATTTTCACTTTTTACCATATGGTAATATTCGGAATAGTTCATGGAAATCAGCCTATTTGTGGATTTAACTTTGGGGCAAAACGATTTGACAGAGTTAAAAAATCATTAGAATTATCGCTGTTTTATGCAACGCTAATTTCGCTCTCACTCTTTGCAGTTGTAATGTTGTACCCTGAAATTTTAGCAAAAATCTTCTCAGAAGATAGCACTCATTTAGAATCAAAAATCAAAGCAATAAGATGGTATCTTGCAATGATTCCATTAATCGGAATGCAAACAATAAGTTCTCAATACTTTATTTCGGTAGGGAAGACAAAGCTTGCAAGTGTTTTATCAATGCTGAGATATGGAATAATTTTAGTACCGATTGTTACTATTGTTGCGCCAAGATTTGGTGTAAATGGTATATATGCAAGTTATGCTTTATCCGATTTTTTAGCATCTTCTATTGCAATTTTCTTCATAGTTCGTGAAATTAAAAGTCTTAATAAAATGATAAAAAGCAACCAAATTTAATAAGTATTTTATCGCCCTGAAAAGGGCGATTTTTTTATTTGAAATCAAACTAAAGGGGTATGCATAAAATTTTGAAATACCTAACGGGGGTATAATCATAATATTCATATACCCCACACATAAAAGTACAAAATAGAAATATACTATATAGGGGTATTATGAATTTGGTGAAATATATCCTGGATTTACTGAAATTAACACAAAAAAGCTGTTTTAACCTTATTAAAAGTTAAAACAGCTTTATGGATATAAAATATTAATTTAAGGATTATGTCGCACTTGCTATAACATCAGTCATATTATAAATTCCAGGATGTTTTCTTGATGCCATAAAAATTGCAGCATCTACAGCACCAGTCGCAAAGACTTCACGAGATAATGCAGTATGGCGTATTTCAATAATTTCATCACGTCCTGCAAAAATAACTTCGTGTTCACCAACTATAGTGCCACCACGAACAGCGTGAATTCCAATTTCTTTTTTAGGACGCTTTTCACGTCTGTCATGTCTATCATAGCAATATTCAGCATCATAAGACAATGAATCTTTAACAGCATCAGCAAGCATTATTGCTGTGCCAGATGGAGCGTCGATTTTTTGATTATGATGTTTTTCAATAACTTCAATATCAAAGTTATCACCTAAAACTTTTGTAGCACGAGTGAGTAAATCTAAAAGCAAGTTGATGCCAACAGACATATTTCCAGAACGGAAAACAGGAACTATTGTGGCAGCTCTTGCAATTTCAGCTAATTGCTCTTCGCTATGTCCAGTTGTGCATATTACAACTGGAATATTATTTTTTTCTGAATACTTAAGCAAAGGAGATAGGGAAGATACATGTGAAAAATCAATAATCACATCACAAACACCTGAATATTCAAAAGGGTCAGCGTAAACGGGATAGTCAAATAACTTTTGTGTATTAGTATCAAACCCTGCAACAATTTTAATATTTTGACGAGTAGAACATATATCAGTAACAGCACGACCCATTCTGCCATTACAACCAGCTAGCGCAATTTTCAACATTCCTTTTCACCTTCTTTTAAATAAGTCCAGCTAGTATCATAGCATTTTTAAGTTTTTCACGATTTTCTGGTGCCATTTCATATAAAGGCATACGAAGTTCGCCGACATCATAACCTAAAATTTCCATACCTGTTTTTGCAGGGATAGGGTTAACTTCAATAAATAAATTATTAATTAAAGAAATGTATTTAGATTGTATTTGTGTAGCTTTTGCAAAATCATTTTCTCGACAAGCATCAACTATATCACGTGAAATTTTTGGGGCTACATTGGAAAGTACAGAAATTGCACCTTTAGCACCAAGAGACATCATCGCAACTGTTTGGTCATCATTGCCAGACCAGATATAAAAATCCTCAGGGCATAAAGCTCTTGTTTTAGCAATGAGTGAAAAATCACCTGACGCTTCTTTAACACCATTGATATTAGGATGCTTTGCAAGTTCCATATAAGTGTCAATTGAAAAATTCATACCTGTTCGAGATGGTACATTATATAAAATAACAGGTGCATCAGAACAATCAGCAATCATTGAAAAATGTTTAATAAGCCCTCTTTGAGAAGTTTTATTGTAGTAAGGTGTAACGGAAAGCAAACCATCTACACCTTCAGAAGCTGCAAATTTTGAAAGCTCAATTGCATAAGCTGTGTCATTAGAACCAGTTCCAGCAATTACAGGAACTCTGCCATTAACATATTCAACTGTAGCTGAAATTATGTTTTTGTGTTCATCATCTGTAAGCGTGCAAGCTTCACCAGTAGTGCCACAAACGATAATTGCCTCAGTTCCGTTTGCTATTTGGTCATTTACAATTCTTTCATATGTTTTAAGATTTAAGTTTCCTAGGCTATCAAATGGTGTAACGATTGCAACACCAGCTCCTGTGAATATTGGATTTCTCATATTGGTAAACCCTCCTTAAATTTGTTTAGCAAGAAAAAATCCCGCTAATAGTTATTGTTTAATCTATAATTAATTATTTAGCGTCAATATAATTTTCAGCACAAAGCAATTCTGCCATAAGAACAGCACCGCCAGCAGCACCTCTTAAAGTATTATGTGATAAACTTACAAATTTATAATCAAATACATTATCTTCACGTAATCTACCAATACTAACACCCATACCACCTTCGATATCACGGTCTAAACGAGTTTGAGGACGATTATCTTCTTCAAAGTAAGTTAAAAACTGCTTTGGAGCAGAAGGAAGTGCAAGCTCTTGTGCACGGCCAGAGAAGTTTTTCCAAGTGTTAATAATATCTTCTTTAGAAGATTTATTTTCAAGTTTTACAAAAACAGCAGCCATATGTCCGTCGCTTGCTGATACACGAATGCATTGAGCAGTGATTGGAGGAACAGTAGCATGAATTATTTTACCATCTTGGATTGTACCCCAAACTTTCATTGGCTCTTTTTCTGATTTTTCTTCTTCGCCACCGATATAAGGAATAACATTATCTACCATCTCAGGCCAAGTTTCAAAGTTTTTACCAGCGCCAGATATAGCTTGATAAGTTGAAACAGCTACTTCTTTAATTCCTAAATCCCAAATTGCTGATAATGCTGGAACATAGCTTTGGATAGAACAGTTAGATTTAACAGCGATAAATCCACGTTTTGTACCAAGTCTAGCTTTTTGAGATTCAATTACTTTAGCGTGATCTGCATTGATTTCAGGAATAATCATAGGAACATCAGCAGTCATTCTGTGAGCTGAGTTGTTTGAGATAACAGGGCATTCAAGCTTTGCATAACGTTCTTCTAAAGCTTTAATCTCATCTTTTTGCATATCAACTGCACAGAAGATAAAATCAACCATGTCAGCCACTTTTTCGGCGTCAGCAGTAGCGTCAAGAACAATTAAATCACGCATTTTCTCTGGCATAGGAACGCTCATAGTCCATCTAGCACCCACAGCTTCAGCATATGTCTTTCCAGCAGAGCGAGATGATGCCGCAACAGCTACAACATTAAACCAAGGGTGGTTTTCAAGGATAGTAGCAAAACGTTGACCAACCATACCAGTGCAACCTACAATACCAACATTATATTTTTTCATTTCAAAATTCCTCCCAAATTTTACCTTTTTCGATATAAAATTTCATAAACTTTAAAAATAATTCAATAACATTAAAAAAACCGGTTGAAAAACCGGTATAATCTATAATATAATAAAAGGGAACAATTTAGCCCAAATTAGAATATGATAGCACACCACCGGCAAAAGCTAGTGACAGCCACTTTGATGTTTTCAAAGTGTCCAGAGTGAATTTACCGTAAATTAAATTACTCTTCGGCGACATTTCCTTTTGTGTATTATCTGTGAAATTTACGGTTTCTAAAATACATTACTAATAAAAATCGCGCCTCTATCTTAAAGTGTATATGAAATTTTAAAGTTTTATTACTTTAAATTCTAAAATATATAAATAAAAATGTCAATAGGAAAGTGAGAAATTATGAATTTAAAAAGAATTTTAGCAGGTACTTTATCTGTAGTTGCTGTATCTACCCTGTTCTTTTCACCAAATAATAGTGCCACAGCCTATGAAAAAGACTTAACAATTCGTGTTGGTCTTTATTATGGGAGTTCTGTTTTGCCATCTGCAAACCTTGAAAATGCTGTAGGTGGTGGATATGATTTCGGTTATTTTAATGATAATCAAGTTTTTCATAGCGTAGGTAATACAACTAATACTACGGTTACAGTTATGAAGGATAAAAATATGTATTTAGGTTCGGATAACTTATATTATGATACAAAGGTGTCTTCGGTTAAAGAAACTATTGGTGCATACCACTTTGAAGTAAATTATGATTTCCCAACTTATGAAGAAGCATTGACTTATGCAAATAATATTGAAAATGTTGGATATGAAGCATTCCCCGCTTATATAGATGGTAAATATCGTGTGCGTATAGGAGATTATACATCTGTAGATAGTGCAAATTCAGATATGGCTAATGTATCTGCAATGTTAAGTGGAAGCACAGTGACTATTATAGGCGGAAGTGCTACGTGTTATACAGTAACAGAGACAAAGTCCGATGAAATTTTATTTGAATTTGATGTAGATAATGAGAATTTAGGTATTATGCCACAATCAAATGTAGGTCAAGCTGAGACATGGTTTAAAGGATTTACTTATTTTGGTGGATTTGATTATAACAGACGAAATGGTGATGATATCACTGTAGTCAACATGGTTGACATGGAAGATTATGTTAAAGGTGTAATTACCTGGGAAATGAGTGCAAATTGGCATCTTGAAGCACTAAAAGCTCAGGCATTGTGTGCAAGGTCTTATGCTTATTCAGCGCTTGGCAAACATGAATCTGATGGATTTGATGTTTGTAACACTACTCATTGCCAAGTATATCGTGGAACAAAAAATGCGACAGATAATTCCGATAGAGCTGTAGAAGAAACAGCTGGACAATTTATAACACATGATGGTAAAATAATTGATGCTGTTTTCCATTCATCAGATGGAGGCGCTACGGAAGATTCTGAAAATGTATGGCTATATGAAATTCCTTATCTACGTGCAGTTATAGACAATTTTGAAGATTTGGAAAATGCATACAATGGTATTTGGGAACAAACAATTTCCAATTCACAAATTACATCGATTTTGAAAGCAAAAGGATATTCTGTGAATTCTGTAGTTAATATGTATATTGATGAGTTTACTGATGTGGGTAACGTTTATAGATTAACTATTGTAGATTCTTCAGGCAAAGAATTTAATTTTGAAAAAGAGGAAGTGCGTACTATTTTAAATAGCTCAACTTATGGAGTTTCAATCAATAGTATGCGATACAACATAGGTGGGGAACCAGGAGCAGGTATAACGCCAGATGCACCAGATGTAGCACCACCACAAGACCCAGAGCCACCAATAGAAGGTGGAGGATACACAGGTGATATTTTCATCAATGGACAAGCTTCAACAGATTCAACATTTTACGTATTAGGAGAAAATGGAGTATCTACTATAGCTGATGTTCATAGCGCATACGCTGCAACAGAAAATGGAACACAACAAATAGCAAAAACAACAACCGTTTCAGCATCTAATCAAGCGGCATCAAATGGAACATATACAATAAATGGTCAAGGTTGGGGTCATAACGTAGGCATGAGCCAATATGGAGCAAAAGGAATGGCTGAATTAGGATATTCATATGATGATATATTGAAATTTTATTACACAGGTGTGGATATTACACTTGCTAATTAGGTGATTTTTCTGTTATACTTCGTA
>CAYJKB010000001.1:73640-90765 GCA_964370625.1 uncultured Oscillospiraceae bacterium
AGGTGATTTTTCTGTTATACTTCGTATAAATTTTAGAAAACAGAGGACGGAAAATCTATTCCGACATATCTTCGCAAAGATGGCTGGCTATCCGAAATAATTTACTTTAAGTTATTTTTTATTACTTGCGTAACGGCAAGTAACCAAGCGTTTTTACTTTTGGCTTATCAAAAGTAAAATCAAAATCGCTTTGCTCAGTGCCATCACGTCATTAAAATTAAGCTAAAACGTACTCCTCCATTTGTGAGAGAAACGTTTCTAACGTACTCCGTACTGGATTTTAGATGTTTTATAAATTGTGCCTTGTAGCAAAAAAATGTGGTAATTTAAAAATCAAATTTCACCACTCTTTTGTGCTCTGATTTTCGCTAATTACACGTGTGGTTGGGATTGCTTCCTACAAATTATTAGATTTTAATTTCGCGCATGGCGTTCCCTTCGCAATCAAATTAACTTGCATTTATAAAGAAAGGTTTTTATATATTTAATGAAAAAAAGTGACTTTTATTTTGACTTACCAGAAGAACTTATAGCACAAACACCACTAGAAAAGCGTGACAGTTCAAGACTTCTTACACTTAATATTGATGATGGACAGATTACACATAATCATTTCACAGATTTATTATCTTATCTTAAAAAAGGTGATTGCCTTGTGCTAAATAATTCACGTGTAATCCCAGCTAGGCTGTTAGGAGTTAGAGAAGATACGGGTTATCCTATAGAAGTTGTGCTTCTTACAGATAAGGGAGATAATGTTTGGGAGTGTTTAACACGTCCAGGCAAAAAAACTCGTGTGGGGGCTAGAATTTCTTTTGGGGACGGACTTTTAATTGGAGAAGTAAAATCAATTGATGAAGAAGGTGGAAACAGGTATATAGAATTTTTTTATGATGGAATTTTTCTTGAAATCTTAGATAAACTTGGAAACATGCCACTTCCTCCATATATTACAGAAAAATTATCAGATCCAGAGCGTTATCAAACAGTTTATTCAAAAACTCCAGGCTCTGCTGCAGCACCAACAGCGGGATTGCATTTCACAAATGAATTATTAGAAAAGATTAATGATATGGGTGTACATGTAGCATATGTAACATTACATGTAGGTTTAGGCACGTTTAGACCTGTAAAAGAAGATGATGTGCTTAAACATAAAATGCATAGTGAGTTTTATGAAATGTCTGAACAAACAGCTGAAATTATTAATAATGCTAAAAGTCAAGGTGGACGAATTTTTGCAGTTGGTACAACAGCAAGCCGAACTCTTGAAACGATAGCTGATGATAATGGAATGGTTAAAGCACAAACAGGGTGGACAGATATTTTCATATATCCATCATATAAATTCAAAATTGTAGATTGTTTAGTAACAAATTTTCACTTACCTGAAAGCACGCTAATAATGTTAATTTCAGCCCTTGCCGGAAAAGAAAATATCATGCGTGCATATCACGAGGCAATAGACAAGAAATATAGATTTTTTAGCTTTGGAGATTCAATGCTAATTTTTAGATGATAATTTATTTTTAATAATAATTTATAACTCTTTAATAGGAAAGGACAAAAATGTTTAATTTAAAAACTCAGAGTGGAAATGCAAGACGTGGACAATTTACAACACCTCATGGCACTATTCAAACCCCAGTATTTATGAATGTAGGCACAGCAGCTGTTATTAAAGGAGGGGTGTCAGCATTAGAGCTTAAAAATGACCTTAAATGTCAAGTGGAACTTTCAAACACTTATCACTTGCATGTAAGACCAGGAGAGAAGATAATTCGTGAATTAGGCGGACTTCATAAATTTATGAGATGGGATGGACCTATTTTAACTGATAGTGGCGGATTTCAAGTTTTTTCACTGTCTAAACTTCGCAAAATTAAAGAAGAAGGTGTGTACTTTAATTCTCATGTTGATGGCAGAAAAATTTTTATGGGACCTGAAGAAAGTATGCAAATTCAATCAGCATTAGGCTCTGATATTGCTATGGCGTTTGATGAGTGTATTGAAAATCCATCACCATATGAATATGTTGAAAAATCTATAGCGAGAACTACTCGTTGGCTTTATCGTTGCCAAGAAGAACTGGATAGACTAAACAAGCTTGACGATACAGTCAATAGAGGTCAAGTGCTTTTTGGAATAAACCAAGGTGGAGTATATGAAGATTTGCGTATTCGTCATATGAAGGATATAGCCCAACTTGATTTACCAGGATATGCAATCGGTGGGCTTGCAGTAGGGGAGACAACGGAAGATATGTATCGCATACTAGATGCTGTTTTACCACATGCGCCGACAAATAAACCAAGATATTTAATGGGTGTTGGTACACCATCAAATATTATAGAAGCAGTTTACAGAGGTGTAGACTTTTTTGATTGTGTTATGCCAACTAGAAATGCACGTCATGGACATATTTTCACATGGAATGGAATTATGAATATGAATAATGCAAAATATAAGCTTGACGATACAGCAATCGATGAAACTTGCTCATGTCCTACATGTAAAAATTTCTCCAGAGCGTATATTCGTCATTTGTTCAAAGCAGAAGAAATGCTTGCAGGCAGACTTTGTGTTATGCATAATTTATATTTCTATAATGAACTTACAGAAAAAATTAGACAAGCTATTGATGAGAATAGATATACTGAATTTAGAAATGAATTTTCACAAAAACTTGCAACTCGTATATAATTTATAAAAAAATTTACTTTATTGCAATTAAGTATACATAAAATACTTGTATTTTTCGGAAATATCTAGTATAATATGTTTTGTATGTTATAGGAGGTGTTTCCCATGCCAAGTCAACAAGATTATATGGCGTTTATCAACACGATATGGCCACTAGCTTTGATGTTCGTTGTTATGTATTTCTTTTTAATACGTCCACAACGCAAACGTGATAAAGCTGAAAAAGAAATGAGAGCTGCTATCACTGTAGGTGATGAAGTTTCAACAATCGGTGGTATTATTGGTAAAGTTGTAAGCGTAAAAGAAGATGACGATTCTATAGTTATCGAAACTTCTGGTGACCGCACAAAGATAAAATTTTATCGTTGGGCAATCCGTGAACGCAAAGTTAATGACGTTCAAACAGACAAAAAATAATAAAGTTGTAATATTTCCCCTTTTAAATTAATAAGTTTAACTATTCATTAAATTTAAGGGGGAAATAGAATGACTACTGTTCAAAATAATAATCACAAATTTGACATAATGCTAATATTTAAAAATGCTTTTTATGCATTTATTTTACTTATGCTCTTATTTGTCTTAACATCATTTTTAGTTTTTTATGAAATTATTGATGTGAAGTTGATAAATATTTTGCCATATATTTTGTCTTTTATATTATCTTTAATTTTTGCAATTATAGTTGGAAGAAATGCTCCGAATAAAAGACTTGTTTATACATTCTTATTTGGGATTATACTTTTCCTCTTTATCACACTTGTTGGATGTATGATAGTATCTGCACCTATAAATCTTACTACGATAATAAAAAATATTATCACAATTACTTTATCATCACTTCTTGGTGGAATAATATCTGCTGGAATGAAAAATAAAAAAAAGAAAAATAAAAAATAAGGGAGGATATGATTATGAAACATATCACAACTTTAAACTCAAAAACTTTGAAACAAAGTGCTGCTAAAGGCGGTTGTGGCGAATGTCAAACATCTTGCCAATCAGCTTGTAAAACTTCTTGCACAGTAGCAAACCAAAAATGTGCTCAAGAGAAATAATCTTGGGTTTTGGGGTTAACTCGCTTTAGCTGTTGACAGAGTCAAAAGCTTTTTGGGGGTTAACCCCATTATTAAATTTAAGGAGATTTTTTTAAAATTATGATACATAGATATTCTTTAAAAGGAAAGAATTTTTTGCTTGATATAAATAGTGGCTCTGTACATGTGCTAGATGATGTATCTTACGCACTTACAGAAATTTTAACAGCTGAAAACATAGATAACACAAGCGTTGAAGACTTTTATAATAAATTAACAGACTATTCAAACGAACAAATTAAAGAAGCTTATGACGAGCTTTTATATCTTTATAAAAATGGCATGTTATATTCTAAAGATGATTATATTGATATCAGCCAAGCAATCCCAACTTCAGCACCAGTTAAAGCACTATGTCTTCATGTCTCTCATGATTGCAATTTGCGATGTGGATACTGTTTTGCAGGAACGGGAGATTTTGGTACAGGCAGAATGACAATGGATATCGACACAGCAAAAGCTGCGATTGATTTTGTTGCAAAAAAATCAGAAAAACGCCGTAATATTGAAATTGACTTCTTTGGTGGCGAGCCACTTATGGCATTTGAAACAGTGAAAGCTACTGTAGATTACGCTAGAAGTATTGAAGAAAAATACAATAAAAATTTCCATTTCACTATAACAACTAATGGTGTTTTATTAGACGATGATAAAATTAACTATATTAATGAAAATATGGATAATGTAGTTTTATCAATTGATGGAACTCCAGACACTAATGACCATATGAGAAAAACCGTTTCAGGCGCTGGAAGCTATGATGTTATTATGCCAAAATTCAAAAAACTTGTAGATGGACGTGATAGCAATAAAGATTATTATGCACGTGGAACATTTACAAAGCATAATCTTGATTTTGCACAAGATGTATTACACATTGCTGATTGTGGGTTTAAACATTTATCCGTAGAGCCTGTTGCAAGCAGAGAAGATGTGCCTTATGCACTAACAGAAGCTGATTTGCCTCGTATTTATGAAGAATATGAAAAACTATGTGATATACTTCTTGAAAAACATAATAATGGCACTGATTTTAACTTCTTCCACTTTTTAATTGACCTTGATCAAGGCCCATGTGTAATTAAACGTCTTCGTGGTTGTGGTGCAGGATATGAATATGTTGCTGTAACTCCAGAAGGGGATATTTATCCATGTCATCAATTTGTAGGTAAAGATGAATATAAAATCGGAAATGTATTTGATAATAGCTTTAAAAAAGAAATATCAGATATTTTCTCAGCATTAAATATTTACACAAAACCAGAATGTACTGAATGTTGGGCGAAATTTTATTGTAGTGGTGGTTGTGCTGCTGCAAATAATATGATGAACGATGATTTGAAAATTCCATATAAATTAGCTTGTGAAATGGAAAAGAAAAGAGTTGAATGTGCTATTTATTTAAAGGCATGTGGTAGATAAAAAAACATAAATTAAAAAAACCTCTCATAAGATTAAGTATACTTTAAAGCTAAAATCTAGCTTAGATACTTTTATTGTGAGGGGTAAATATGGATAAAGCAAAACGTATAAAAAGATATAATGATGAAAATTTCAAACATACACAGGCTTTAATATTTGTAATTTCAGCTGTGTTGTGTGGTGTTTTTTGTGGATTTATGATAACTATTTATATTCCACAGAATGACACACACTATATATCTGATTTATTTAACTTTTTTGTTCAAACTATTAATTTTAGTCAAGAGAATATGCTGTCAAGATTATATTTTTCACTTTTTAATAACTTTAAATATATCATCTTGATATTTATTTCATTTTTTACTCCATTAAAGCTGTTTTTTATACCATGCATACTTGCTTTTAAAGGCTTTTTTACATCTTTTTCAGTGTCGGCATTAATTTATCATAGGGGAGCTAGCGGATTTGTCTTGTCGTTTTTAACTACAGGTATAAATTTAATCTTTTCTTTACCAGCACTTTTAATTTTAGCAACAATTTTAATAACATACAGTACAAACAAAAGTTCATTTTCTCAGGTACTTCAAATTGAATATAGCTTGCTAAAAATTTCAGCATTACTTACATTTATTTCAATCATTATTGATGTGTTTGTTTCGCCTATTTTAGTAGGATTTATTTTTTGAGTTTACTACATAAAGGAGGTCAAACAGACATGATTTTCAAAAAGATAATTGCAGTTGGTGTAGTTGCATCGGCACTTTCGATAAATGCCTTAGCATTTGAGGATGTATCTCCGAATGAGTGGTATTATGATTATCTGCAAGTTTTAACAGAAAAAAATATTATTAATGGATACGAAGATAACACATTTCAGCCACAAAAGAATATTACAAAAGGCGAAGTTTTAAAAATTATTATAACTTCGCTTGGTGAAACCAAAACTAATACAACAAACACTTCACATTGGGCTTATGGTTATTTAGAAAAAGCTCAACAACTTGGGATTGAAAATACAGGCACGACAACATATGAACTTAGTGAACCTGCGTCAAGAATGTATGTTGCACAAATTATCATGAATGCGCTTGATATGGGCACTTTTAATGTCCAACCATTGTTTTATGATGCTGATCATGAAGTTTTAGACACTTTATTTTTCCTTGGAATAGTTAAAGGGGAAGTTGGTGGAAACGAACTGTTTTTCTACCCAGAAGAGCAAATTTCTCGTGCAGAAATTTCAGCGTTGACAGTGCGTATGTTAGATGTATTAGAAGCAGATTCGTTACTAAATAAAAAAACTGTAACGCATCCGACGCCAACGTTACAAGAACAACCAACAACTCCGCAACAATTTGAACAATATTTACTTTACATGGTAGTTAACAATATATCTGAAATGGAAATTGAATACCCTACTATAGGATTTGACGAACTTGTTGAAGTTCATGAAGCAAATAAGAATTTAGATACAGCATTCTATAATGCTTTTGATGTATACCATGAATACTTCACATTTGCAAACCAAATGAGCTCTACTGTTTCAGGATATGATACTAACAGCAAAATAACAATTACGCTTGGAACTTCTGATTTTACAACAGAACAAACTACACAGATGAAAAATGATTTTTTCAGCGATGCGGAAAGTATTTTGCATGTGCTGAGAGTTACAAATCAAATTAATGATAGCATGACGGATGTAGAAAAAGCGAAAGTGTTCTTTGAGTTTATTGTCAAAAATAAAGAATATGATGAAGAGCTAAAGCCGATTAGTTTTCTAGCATATGGAATTACAGAAACAAATGAAGGTGTTTGTCAAGGTTATGTATCGCTTTTAAATACATTACTAAAACTTGAAGGAATCAATGCTGTAGGTGTTTCTGGCATAGCAAGCGGAGGCAACCACATTTGGACAAAAGCAACTTTAGATGGTGTTGAATATTATCTTGACCCAACTTTTGCAGATCCAATTCCTGATACACCGGGGTATGTTGATATGAAATACTTCTTAATTCCCGAAGAAGAACTTCGTATAACCCATTCATTTTAGAATTGATTTAGGTGGTATAGCATGTTTAAGAATTTGAATTATGAAAAAATTATGCTAGATAAATCACACTTTAGCATAAATGGCATTGAACTTTTGGGACATGCATTTTTTTCAAAGGCAAATAAACCACTTGAAATGCATATTCATGAAAATTGCATTGAAATTGTAATTGTTTTGCGAGGAAAACAGACTTATTTTATTGAAGATAAGCGTTATGAAGTCACAGGAAATAGAGCATTTATTTGCTTTGAAAACACTAAACATTCAACTGGTGAAAATCATCAAGGATTAGGTGAGATATACTGGATTCAATTAAATACTAAAGATTTTTCGAATTTTTTAGCATTAAACCCTGATTATGCCAAACAATTAATTACTAACCTTCATGAAATAAAAAAAACTGTATTTGTTATTGATGAGGGTATAAAATCTTTAATCAAAGTTGTGTTTGACGAATTTTTAGCAGATGGACAGAGCGTTCTTGCAGTTAGTGGCATTGTACATTTATTGAATTTGATTGTACGAAAAGCTAATGCAAATGATAAATTTGATAATAAATTTATTTCGTTAGACAGCTATATAGATAAAAATATCTATGAAAAAATCACAACAGAGCATCTGGCGCAGCAAGTTAACTATTCTGTTTCAACAATTAACCATAAATTTATAGAATTTTATGGTATGACACCGAAAGAATATATTAACTACAAAAAAATCGAACATGCTAAAGATTTACTCATCACAACAGATAAGTCAGTAACTGATATTGCAATGGAGTTAGGATATAATTCTTCTGATTATTTTTCTACAGTATTTAAAAAATTCGTGGGAGTAAGTCCGGTGAAGTATGTTAAATATAGCAATAGGGGAGATGTACATGAGTAATCAAAAATGCACATTAATACTAAATAATTTTGATGGTAGTTTGCCAAATATTAAAATTTCACCTAAAGCACATAAATCTAAAGTTAGCTTTAAAATATTTTATTATGAACATGAAAACGGTAAAGAAAAATATGTTAAAGCAAAATTTGTTTTTAAAAATGTAATTTCAATGAATTTTGAAGTGAATTTATTTGAAAATCCGATAGGTTGTGAACTTTGTGGGCTTTATGAAATGTTCGACAAAAATAAAAAAGTTGAAATGATAGAAAAAGTATTCAATGACAGATTAGACGCTTTTTTATACCCACAAAATTATGACTATGATGCAAATGACGATAATGATTGCTTGAATTATAGACCGAATATCGAAAGAGTAATTGCTAAAATAGATAAATATAGGTTGTTCATGCAACATACACAAGGTGGAGTTTACTATATCTTAGCTAGTAAGTTTAAAATTATTAAAGGATAAATGCTAAAAGGGTGTGACCGAATTTCGGTCACACCCTTTAATATTACATAAGTCCCTGTTCGTGTTTGAATTCAATAAATTCATCATAAGTACACGCTTTATCTAAAATTCCCTCTGAGCGAATTTCGATAATACGGTTACAAACTGTTTGTAGAACCTCATGGTCATGAGTTGAAAGTAGAATATTTGATTTAAATGAAATTAAGCCATTGTTTACAGCAGTAATAGACTCTAAGTCTAAATGGTTAGTAGGTTGGTCTAGCATGATAACATTTGCATTTTTCATCATCATACGAGATAACATACAACGAACTTTTTCACCACCAGATAAAACATTTACAGGTTTTGTTACATCATCGCCTGAAAATAGCATACGTCCTAAAAATCCACGTAAATAGCTATCTGTGTTATCAGTTGAAAACTCACGTAACCAATCAATGATTTTATCTTTGTTTTCATCAAAGAACTCAGTGTTATCTTTTGGGAAATAAGATTGTGAAGTTGAAACACCCCATTTAAATGTTCCTTCATCTGGTTCGATTTCACCTGAAAGAATTTTATAAAGAGTAGTCGCAGCGATTTCATCACCGATAAGACCGATTTTATCATCTTTATTTATTCTGAAACTTACATTATTAAGAACTTTCTCTCCATCAATAGAATGAGAAATACCTTCAACAGTTAAGATTTCTTTGCCACATTCTCTGTCAATTTGGAAATTAACATAAGGGTAACGGCGAGTAGATGCAGGCATTTCTTCAACTGTTAACTTATCTAAAAGTTTACGACGAGAAGTTGCTTGTTTAGCTTTTGATTTATTTGCACTAAATTTTGCAATAAATGCTTGTAAATCTTTGATTTTTTCTTCATTCTTTTTATTTTGGTTTTTAACAAGTTGTTGTACAAGTTGTGAAGATTCATACCAAAATTCATAGTTACCAACATACATTTTAATTTTTCCATAGTCAATATCTACGATATTAGTACATACAGTGTTTAAAAAGTGTCTATCATGGGATACAACGATAACTGTGCCAACATAATCTAAAATAAAATCTTCAAGCCAGTTTGTAGCATCAATGTCAAGATGGTTGGTAGGCTCATCAAGTAAAATTATTTCAGGGTTACCAAATAATGCACGAGCAAGTAAAACTTTTACTTTTTCGTCCCCTGATAGTGAGCTCATTTGAGAGTAAAGCAAATCAGAAGATAAACCTAAACCCTGCATTAGTTTAGAAGCATCGGAATCAGCTTCCCAACCATTCATTTCAGCAAATTCGCCTTCTAGCTCTGCAGCTTTGTTGCCATCTTCATCTGTAAAATTTTCTTTAGCATAAAGGGCATCTTTTTCTTGCATAATTTGATATAGACGCTCATTACCCATAATAATTGTATCTAAAACAGTGTACTCATCGAATTCATAATGGTCTTGTTTTAATACAGACATTCGAATATTTTTAGGAATAACAACCTCACCTGTTGTAGGTTCTAGTTCACCAGATAATATTCTTAAAAAAGTTGATTTTCCGGCACCGTTAGCACCGATGATTCCATAGCAATTGCCAGGAGTGAATTTTAGGTCGATATGTTTAAATAAATCTGTACCTGAAAAGTTAATGCTTAAATTTGATACTGTAATCATATTTCCTCCATAATTAATTTAACGCTATCTTATATTATTACATATTTTATTGATATTGTCACTACTTAAATTCGAATAATATTCATAATATTTCAGCTTTTAAACATAGAATTTAGTAACTTATGTAAAAAACATCAAGTTATTGCAATTTTAAGTAAAATATGTTAAAATAAACTAAATATTTCAGCACACGTAATCTCATCACGCTTTTAAAACGTTATTAGAGAATGTGTGCTTTTTATTAACTAGGAGGGGATAAAATGATTAAATTTTTACATAAAGTCAGCATAGTTTTTGTTTTAACATGCATTTGGATTATTTTAAATGATAAACTTTCTGTTCAAAATATTTTAACAGGAATATTAGCATCGTGTTTAAGTTTATATGCAACATATAGATTAGTTGGTTTTGAATATGTGAAAATTTTCTATATACCAATTAGAAAAGTGTTAAAATATGCTTTTTTCATGTTAAAAGAAATATACATTGCAGGCATTTATGCAACTTATTATATTTTAACTGGGAAAACTCATGCAAAATTTATTCATTGCAAGATTGATTCAAAAATAAAAAATCAGTTTTTAAAGCAATTAGTCGGAAATTCTATCACCATGACACCTGGGACTATAACAGTAGTAAATGATGATGGTAAATTAATTGTTCTATGCTTACATAATGATGAACCAGAACATATGCTATGCAGACCGTTTGAAGAAAAATTATTAGATATTCAACTTTATTTTGATAAACAAGCTGAAAAAGAGGAGGGAAATACATAATGTTTTTTGATATCATTATAGTAATTTTAATTATTTCGGCTGCGATTAGTGCATTTAGAGTAGTTATCGGGCCTACAGTTTGGGACAGGTTACTTGGATTTTCTTTAGTAGGCAGCAAATTTATCATGATTATTGTAATTTTTTCATATTCTGCTGGAAATACAGTATATTTAGATATTGCATTAATTTTTGCAGTGTTAGGATTTATTGGAACGACCTCTATTTCTAAATTTTTACAAAAAAATAATAGTAATTAATTTTCAGGAGGGATGAATATGCAAATTTTAGGGTATGTACTTGTAGTTTTAGGTATATTTTTTATTTTTGTAGGACTCTTGGGTATCTATAAATTTGATAATGTATATGAACGTGTTTTAGCCGCTTCTGATATTGACACCATGGGGCTTATCACAATTTTAATTGGGATGACAATTTTAGGAGGTGCTACGTTTTATACACTAAAGGTTATTTTAACGCTGGTAACACTTGTAATTATTAACCCAATTGTCACATCTTCGATTGTATCTTCTGCTTATCATTCTGGGCAAAAACTAACAAAGAAGGTGAAAAAATGATTGAACAAATAATTTTTATATTAATGATTGTTGTTGCACTTTTTATAGTAATTGAACGTAATATTAAATATATAATTATAGCTTTAGCTGTTTTTTCACTCTTAGCTGCTTTTACATATCTGCTATTTCATGCACCTGATGTGGCAATTGCTGAAGCTGTTATAGGAAGTGCTTTGTCAACCATTTTATATATTGTTGCACTTAAAAAATATAGAACTTTTTACATTTATCTTACATATGGGGAAAATAGCACTAAAAGTGATGTCCAAATGAAACGTGAGGTGCGTGATGTATTATCTCCAATTATGCTTTATTGCACAGCACAAGAATTAGAAGTACAGCTAGTGTTTATCAATGAAGAACCTGATAAAATTATTCAAGATCATATATGTGATATGATTATTTATAGCAGGAATGATACAATTACAATTTATGGATATAAAGGCGAATATCATATCGATAATATACGTGAAAAACTTAATAGAAATCTTAAAACTGTAAGAGTTGCATTCGCACTTATGGAATGGGAGGATTTGAATAATGATACGATTTAGAATTATATCTGTAATTATTATTGTATTTACAGCGTTTTTCACGATTTTTCTATCATCATTTACAACTCCAGATGAAGTTAGGCTTTTATATAATGAAGTTTTGCAAAAATATGCTAGTGAAACAAATGCTGTAAACTCTGTAACATCAATTTATTTAAATTACCGAGTTTTTGATACAATATTCGAAACATTAATGCTACTTGTCAGTGTTATGGGTGTTATACATTTTTCAAGACATCATGATGAAGATGATGTAAGCGATTTACAAAATACAGTTGCAAATATAAATTTCATAGCTTTGATAATACCTGTTGTTATAATGCTTGGAATTTATCTTATCTTAAATGGACATATTTCTCCTGGTGGAGGATTTCAAGGAGGGGCAGCGCTTGCAGCTTCATTAATTTGTATTTACTTAATTAATCCACAAAAACCATTGAATTTTTATAGATATGAACGTATGGAAAAAGTGCTTTTTCTATGTATAGCGACATTTGCAACAACTTTTGCAGTATCAAACTTGTTTTTAAGCTATACTATGTTTAATGAGATTTACTTAATTATTATGAATATATTAATCGGACTTAAAGTATATCTTGGAATTTCTGTAATTTTCTTTAGATTTGTACACTATGAAGATAAATAAGAAAGGGGATTTATAGATGGTATTTTTAACAGGAGAAAACACAGCAATTATCTTATTTTTCTTAGGTATTGCAGGAATTGTATCAAGTAGAAGAATGATGAAAACTATAATATCAATCGGAATAATGGAAGTTTCAGCTGTATTATTTTTTCTTACAATGTTCTCAAGTACAGATTTAGTAGCACCTATAGGTGTGACTGAGAATGCAGCAGACCCGCTGCCACAAGCATTAATGATTACAGCAATTGTTATAGGTGTAGCTGTTACTGCGATTTCACTTGTAATGTTCATTAATCTATATCATAAATATGGTACTTCTGATTGGGAAAAAGCTAAACAAATTAGAGTGGAGCGATCATAATGATAATTTATGCTTTAATATTATTGCCTATTATTTCAGGAATTGTAATATATGCAATGCCAAAATTTTATACAAAATGGCTTATTTTATTAACTGAAACTTCGCTTGCTATAATTTCAGTTTATGTTTTAGTACAAGTGAGTATGCATGGTGAAATTCATGCTATATCAGGTAGTGATAGCAATGTTTTAGGAATTTCTTTGATAGCTGATAAAATTTCAGCAATATTCATAGTGCTTACAGTATTTCTGTTCTCTATATGCCTTTTCTATGCAAAGTTAGAAACTTATTATAACAGAAAATTTACTATGCTGTTTTTAGTTTTACAAGGATTATTATCAGGAGTATTTTTAACAGATGATATTTTTAATATCTATGTACTTCTTGAAGTTGCAACAGTTATTGTTTCAATTCTTATAATGTTTAAAAAAGATATGTCATCTGTTTTTGATGCGATTATATATCTATTTTCACAAATTATTTGCATGGTGTTTTATCTTTTTGGAATAGGGTATCTTTACAAAATATTCGGCGTGCTATCAATTAGCAAAATAGCTGAACTTATGCCACTTGCAGACCCTATACAGCTTATATTGCCATACACATTTATAATGACAGGGATATGCCTGAAAAGTGCCTTGTTTCCGCTTGCAAGCTGGCTTCCTCGTGCACATGGGACACCATCAGCACCATCTGTAGTTTCAGCTATATTATCAGGTTTGTATGTTAAAAATGGTGTTTATCTTTTGATAGAGTTTAATAATATGTTTGAAGCTGCGATTGATATTTCATTTTTCTTTTTGATAATTGGCATAATAACTGCTGTTGCAGGATTTTCGCTTGCACTAATTCAAACAGATTTAAAATTAATATTAGCATTTTCTACAGTTTCACAAATGGGAGTTATTGTTTTAGGTTTAAGTATCAACCATGATGTATCAAATATAGGTGCAATTTATCATATTTTGAGTCATAGTTTCTTTAAATCGTTGTTGTTTTTATCAGCAGGTATGATAATACATAGTTATAAAACTCGTGATATTAGGCAAATCCATGGAGTTATGAAAAAAATGCCAGTGCTTGGAATTTGCACTTTAATAGGATGTCTTGCCATTACAGGTGCTCCATTTTTAAATGCAAGTATCTCAAAATATTTTATTCAATATGGGGCAAAGGATACAATTATTGAATACATTATAAATATTTTAAACTTTGGTACAACACTGGCTTTTGTTAAATATTCATCTATATTATGGGGTGAAAGTGAAGAGGGCGAAAAACAAGATACTAATAAGCAAGCTGTTCTTTGCATTTTAGCTGTCGCTTGCTTTTTAGGTGGGATATTTGGTGTCAATATCATTAATTTTATGTCAGATGTACAAGTCGAGCTTGATATGATTCTTTATTTAGAGAAAAGCATTATTTACATAATAACAGTAGCTTTAGCTAGTTTGATTTATTATAAAGTATTAAAACCGAATAAAGAAATCTATAAATTAAATCGTAAAGCGCTGAATTTTTTGCAAATTGTAATGGCTATGGTATTGTTTTTTATTACGATTGCAGTTGTGAATTATGTGAGTATTTTATCTGCAACAGTTTAACTTGATAGGATTTAATAAAGTATTGAAAAAATATTATAAGATGGTATAATGATAATGGTACTTGTAAAAACTTATATAAAACTAAGGAGTGAAAACTATGATGATATACTATTTTTCTAGAACAGGACGAAGCCGTGAAATCGCAAATTCTATAGCTCAAGCTAAAGGTATTGATGCGAAAGAAATTACAGATGATGAAAACTGGAAAGGTGCATTTAATTTTTTAAGAGGCGGATACATGTCTACAACTAAAAAAGAGACTAATGCTCATTTTGAAATGCCTAATAAAACTCAAGATATTATCTTAGTCTTTCCGATTTGGGCAAGTGGATTTCCGCCAGCTGTTCGTGCATTTATAAACGGAGTTGGGCGTGATAGAATTACAGCTGTGCCAACTTCTTTAGGCTCAAAGCTTTCAGACAGAGATGGCTTTGTAGCGATTTATGACTTGATTGGAAAAGAAATATCTACCCCACAAGAATTATTAAAATAAATATTTAAAAATCGTCATTTTATGGCGATTTTTATATTAGATGAACAACGAAAAGAGCGATTAATTTGAAAAAAATAAAAACAACAATAGCACAGGATATTGAAAATAATCCCTTGTGGAAACTTATTTTATTATATTCGATTCCAGCAATTTTGAGTGGATTAGTTGGTGCATTATATAATATAGTAGACCAAATTTTTATAGGTCAAAAGCTTGGTATTATAGGTAATTCAGCGACAAATGTAGCGTTTCCACTTATAACACTTACAACTTCGCTTGCGTTGTTGTTTGGTGTTGGTGCAACTGCGAATTTTAGTATTTCACTTGGGCAAAAGAATATTGAAAATGCTAAAAAATATGTTGGAGTTATATTAACTTGTATTCCATTTGTTAGCATTATTATCATGTTAGCAACTATTGTATTCACTGAAGATTTATTATGGTTTTTCGGTGCTACAAATGATAATATTGCCTATGCTACAGAATATACAAAAATTCTTGCATTTGGTTTTCCGCTAACAATGATGGTTATAGGGGCAACACAATTAATTCGTGCAGATGGTTCGCCGAAATATTCTATGATGTGTACTATTTCTGGTGCTATAGCAAACTGTTTTTTGAACTATTTGTTTATGTTTATTTTTGATTTAGGTATTAAAGGAGCAGCACTTGCGACAGTGCTAGGTCAATTATTGTCCTTTATTTTAGTTTTAAAATATTTTTTAAACTTTAAAACTTTTCCACTAACTAAAAATATGTTTAAGATTAAATTTATAACTATCAAACGCTCTATGTCACTTGGTGTAGCGCCGGCTGTAAATCAGTTTTCAATTACAATTACGCAAATAGTCCTTAATAATTCGCTTACATATTATGGTGCCTTATCTTCTTACGGGGCAGATATTCCACTTGCTTGTGCTGGGATTATTACGAAAGTTAATATGATTTATATTATGATTATGGTTGGTATTGCTCAAGGTACACAACCGATTATAGGATATAATTATGGAGCAAAGCAATATGACAAAGTAATGGAATGTTACAAGAAATGTGTAAAATATGGAAGCATTTTTTCTGTTATGTCATTTATAGCGTTTCAGGTTTTTCCTGAAGAAATTACAATGCTTTTTGGGCAAGGCAGTCAAGAATATTATGAATTTTCAACGAAATACTTTAAGACATTTCTGTTTATGACATTTTTAAATGGTATTCAGCCAATTACAGGAAACTTTTTTACAGCAATAGGAAAAGGTATAAATGGCTCTATCATAGCATTTACTAAACAAATTTTGTTTTTAACACCTTTAATATTAATATTGCCGAAATTTTTCGGAATTGATGGTATACTTTATGCAGGGCCTATTGCAGATACACTGGCATTTATAGTATCTATGATATTTGTGACAAAGCAATTTAAAATATTGAAAATCATGCAGAAAGAAAAAACACACTCTTAATAATTTCTTAATATGTTAACTACTTTTTAATTAATCTAAATTATGGCAAAATTAAACCATGATAAAGGGGAGGGAAAACGATGAATAACATTTTAATCTGTGATGATGAAGTAGATATAGTTAATGCACTTGAGATTTATATGAATTTTGGGGAATACAAAGTTTTTAAAGCATACAATGGGAAACAAGCTTTGGATATTGTACGTCAAAATGAAATTGACCTTATAGTGCTTGATGTGATGATGCCTGAACTTGATGGAATTTCTGCAATGGAGGAAATTAGAACGTTTAGCAATATTCCAATTATTCTACTTACAGCAAAAAGTGAAGATAGTGATAAAATTCATGGTCTTTACAGTGGTGCAGATGATTATGTTACAAA
>CAYJKB010000001.1:90865-112775 GCA_964370625.1 uncultured Oscillospiraceae bacterium
AAGATAGTGATAAAATTCATGGTCTTTACAGTGGTGCAGATGATTATGTTACAAAGCCGTTTAATCCCGTAGAGCTTCTAGCACGTGTAAAATCTCAACTTCGCAGATATACGAGTTTAGGGTCAAATGTCAAAAAGCATGATACACTGAAAATCGGTGGAATTGAACTTGATGACAAAAGCAAAAATGTCACAGTAGACGGTGAGGTAATAAGGCTTACACCAACTGAATACGACATACTAAAGCTTTTTATGAAACACCCAAAACAAGTATTTTCTCCGACAGAGATTTACACAAAAATATGGAGTGATAACCCTTTAGGTGCACAAAATATAGTAGCTGTGCATATTAGGCATATACGTGAAAAAATTGAAATTAACCCTAGCGAACCACGATATATAAAAGTCGTTTGGGGGCAGGGGTATATGCTTGAAAATTAATTTAAAGGGTGGTTAATATGAAATTTACACAAAATAGTTTAGTGAAGTTTTTGGCATATCTTGCACTTGTTGCAAGTTTACTTATGGGGTGTGTGCTGTTTTATTTTATCGAAATGTCAACAAGGTATTATGTTTTCGATGCAGATAGTGCAGAGCATATGAGGGAAAACTATCTACACCAAAAAGAATATGACATTATGATACAAGATGAAAATGATGTGTATTATGAATATGCAAGAAGTAAAGATTTAAGCAAATATGATGGTGCAGACAATCCGTTTTACTATGAAGTTCGTGTGACAGAGGATAGTGGTGCTAAGATTCATGAGCAAAATCTACTTCAAAACGAATATTACACAAGTCATACACAATATTTTGAACAATATTACGAAAATCCAAATATTTTGCCGATAGGAATGGTTGTAGATTATGACCCAAACTTAATTATTCCAGAGGACAGGAGCGTTTCACCAGATGAACTTTACTCAACTATCAAAGGTATAAACGGTGAAGTTTTCAGAATTTACGAAGACAACATACTTGAAGTAGTTGACCATCGTTCTGTAACCCAATTTATTGAAATTACGCTTTATTACAAACAAAGCCCAATTCCAGCAGAGGATCTTGCAACCTATGAACAAGATTTAGCAGTCGCTGAAAGACTTTTTGAATATAGAACAGTGCTTGTTTTAGCTCCGTTTGCTTTGGGGATAATAGCTATACTTTGTACCGTTTTCCTAACAGTTTCAGCTGGAAAAAAGGCAAACTATGACGGAATTTATCTAAACCTATTCGATAGAATACCATATGAACTGCACATACTTTTTATCAGCATAGCTTTAGGTGTTACAGGTAGTTTTTTCTACCACTATGATAGTATTATAGCAATAGCAATGGCGACATTATCAATTTTATATCTCCCACTTATGTATATCAGCCTTTGTGCAAGGATTAAAGCACGTAAATTCTGGGATACAACTATTATTTATGGAATTATACTTAAACCTGTTGTCAGAGTAGTCGGTAAACCATTTAGATTTATGTGGGCAAACCTTAAAGGCAATATTATGTCAATTCCGTTTGTGGGCAAAGCAGGACTTTTCGGAACAGCTTTAGCTTTTGGTGCGTTGGTATTATCACTAATCGGATTTGCTTTTGGTAGCCCTATTTTATTTGCACTAGGTGTTATTTTACTTTTTGCAGGTTTGATTTCAATTTGTATGCTAATTGCACTATGGATTAACAAACTTCATTTGTGTGCAAAAAATATATCAAAAGGTGATTATAAAAGCAAGGTAGACACAGACAAAATGCTTATAGAATTTCGTGAGTTTGGCAATGCACTAAACAACATCGGTAGTGGTATGGATAGTGCGATTGACGAAAAGCTTAAAAGCGAACGCCTTAAAACAGAACTTATAACAAACGTTTCACATGACATTAAAACACCACTTACTTCGATTATAAATTATGTAGATTTATTAAAAAAAGAAGAAATTCAAAACGAAAAAATCGAAGGATATATTGAGGTAATAGATAGGCAATCAGCAAAGCTTAAAAATTTAATTACAGATTTAGTAGATGCATCAAAAATTTCAACTGGCAATGTGAAAGTATGCCTTGAAAAACTTGACCTTGCTGTAATTGCAAGCCAAATAGAGGGAGAATATAGAGAAAAGCTTGAAACTAAAAATTTAACTTTAATTACAAATTTTCCACAAGATAAAGTGTTGATTAATGCTGATAGTAGACATATGCATAGAATTTTTGACAATTTGATGAGCAATATTATTAAATATTCTCTGCAAGGAACACGTGTTTATTTAGAAGTTGTCAAAGATGAAGAAAACGCTATAATTAGCATTAAAAACACCTCTGAACATCAGCTGAATATCAAATCTGAAGAATTATTAGAACGTTTTGTACGTGGAGATAGTTCACGCCATACGGATGGAAATGGGCTAGGATTATCTATTGCTCAAAGTCTTACTGCTGTGCAAGGAGCAAAACTTGATATTATAATTGATGGTGATTTATTTAAAGTGAATTTAATTTTCGATGTAATAAATCATGATAGAGTTACAATTAATTTAAATAAGTAGAAACTAGAGGGTGTGCCACTATGCGGCACACCCTCTAAAAGTTAAAGTTATGCACAAGGAACTGCACTTTTGCAATATAAATAATTAGCCAACATAAATTCCCCTTGCTTTGTATATTACAATAAAGCTATGACACTTTTTTTGTTTTGTAATATCTACTATTTTGTATTATGAAATAAATTTCAAGTTTTACATTATAATACAAAAATAAAAGTTGATGAATTAATAAAAATTTGATATAATAAAAGTAATATAAAATAAGAATAGGGAGAGAGAATGAAGAATAAAAAATGGATATTACCACAGCTAGACTTATCAAATTGTAGTGACCTTGCAAAAAATCTATCTATTCCGACACTTCTGTCAAAAGTTTTGCATGCACGTGGCTTTACTAATGCACACGAGGTTCAGCAGTATTTAAAGCTTGATGAAAACTCTTTGTTTGACCCTTTTTTGCTACGAGATATGCAAAAAGCTGTAGATACAATAACTAATGCAATTAAAGAAAAAAAGAAATTTATTATTTTTGGAGATTACGATGTAGATGGGGTTACATCAACTACGATATTAACAGACTATTTAAAATCACAAGGTGCTGATTGTAATTTTTATATTCCAGATAGAATAAGCGAAGGTTATGGACTTAATTCTGAAGCCATTTTATCAATTAAAAATCAAGGATATGATATCATTATCACAGTAGACTCAGGGATTACAGCAGTAGAAGAGGTGTCTTATGCAAAGAGTCTTGGTCTTGATGTAATAATTACAGACCACCACGAATGTAAAGACCAAGTGCCAGAGGGAGATGCTATTGTAAATCCTAAACAGCCGAACTGTGATTATCCTTTTAAGGAGCTTTCCGGTGTAGCTGTAGCATTTAAACTTATTTGTGCTTTAGCTGGTGAAGATAATCTCAGTGAAGTAATTAATAAATATATTGCACTTGTTGCTATTGGAACTATTGCAGATGTTATGCCATTGCGTGGTGAAAATAGGACGATTGTAATGCTTGGGCTTAAAGCACTGGAAAATCCTATAAATTTAGGAATAAGAACACTTATGCAAGAAGCAGGTATTTTAGATAAAAAAATAACAGCATCATCTGTAAGTTTTACGCTTGCGCCAAGAATTAATGCAGCAGGCAGAGTAGGTTCTGCAACCGATGCAGTTGAAATGTTATTGACTGATGACATTAAAACAGCCTCGTTAATTGCATCTGATTTGTGTAGACAAAACAAAGAAAGACAACTTACAGAAAACGAAATTTTAGAACAAGCAATCAAAATTCTAGAAAAGGAATATATTGCTGATAGGGATAAAATAATTGTCCTTTGGGGTGAAAATTGGCATCATGGTGTTATTGGTATAGTGTCATCTAGATTATCGGATAAATATGCGTGTCCAGTGGTTTTGATTTCACTTGAAGGTGATAAAGGAAAAGGTTCTGGCAGAAGTATAAAAGGATTTAATCTTTTTTCTGCTTTAGAATATTCAAATGAATATATCGAAAAATTTGGTGGACATGAGCTTGCAGCAGGGCTTACAGTGTCTCGTGAAAATTTACCGAAACTGCGTGAGAGTTTGCTGAAATATGCAAACGAATTTGTAAATCAAGATGATTTAATTCCTACAATGAATGTAGATTGTGCTATTGACATAGATGATGTTACAATTCCAAATATAAATGCATTAACTATGCTAGAGCCTTATGGGATGGGAAATCCTCAACCTGTTTTTTGCATTAGAGACTTAAAAGTTAAGGAAATTACTCCGATTAGTGCTAATAGACATGTTAAGTTACTTTTGCAAAAAGATAATATAACTATGACAGCCATGATGTTTGGAACAGGTAGCGAAAGCCTTGAATTTACACAAGGAAACATAATTGATGTTTGTGCAAGCCTTGATTTAAATGATTTTCGTTCTAAAATTTCACCACAACTGCTTGTTAAAGATATACATCTTAGCGAATATGAAAAAGAGAAAGATGAACTATCTTTAAAATCATATGATTCATATATAAATTGTATGGAAATTTCGGATGATGAAGTAAATCACCTTTATCCTGATAGAAGTGATTTAGTTGCAGTGTGGAGGCATATAATAAGTCGTGCTAAAAATAAAAGATTAATACTTAAAAACCATGCATTGTCTCGCAAAGTATCTTGGGAATCAAAACGTGATATAAATATTGGAAAACTATTTGTGTGTCTTGATGTATTTTCTGAAAGTAGATTACTTAGCTATAATTTTAGAAATGGTTTACTTAATATAATGCTAAAAGAGTATGAAGGAAAAGCTGATATTTCTCAATCTGTGGTACTTTTAACTTTGAAAAATATGAAGAAGGCAAATTAAGTCTGGCTTAATTTAGGGGAATGACTGTACTATGAAAACAAAAATGGAAAAGCTGATTGAACGTGTGCTGAAACATAATCCAAATGCTGATGTAGAAAACATTAGCAAAGCTTTTGAAAAAGCAAATGAAGCACATGAAGGACAAATGCGTAAAAGCGGAGAACCTTATATAATTCACCCTGTTGCAGTTGCAGAAATAATTGCAAGTATGGGACTTGATAGTGAATCTATTATAGCAGGTATATTACATGACTGTATCGAAGATACTGATTATGATTATGATGCAATTAAAGCGGAATTTGGAAAATCTGTAGCAGATCTTGTAGATGGGGTTACAAGACTTGGAATGATCAGATATTCTAAAGAGCAAGAGCAAATGGAAGATTTGCGCAAAATGTTTATTGCAATGGCTAAAGATATTCGTGTAATTCTGATTAAACTTGCAGATAGACTTCATAATATGCGTACTATGAAGCATTTGCCTGAACATAAACAACGAGACAAATCTCTTGAAACCATGGAAGTTTATGCCCCTATTGCGCATAGGCTTGGTATGCAACGTATTAAATGGGAACTTGAAGATTTATCATTAAAGCATCTTGATCCTGTAGGTTATGATGAAATTATTACAGGGCTTAATGCACAAAGTGAAGAACGTGAAGATTTTATTGAGTCTAATAAAGAACGTATCGGAAGCAAGCTTTTAGAAAATGGCATTGAAGCTGTGATTTCAGGACGTGTTAAACATATTTATAGCATTTATCGTAAAATGTATGCACAACATAAAACAATTGATGAAATTTATGATATTAGTGCTATGAGAGTAATGGTTCAAAGCGTTGCAGATTGTTATAATGTGTTAGGATATATTCATGATCTTTACAAACCTATCCCAGGAAGATTTAAAGATTATATTTCGACACCGAAACCAAATGGATATCGCTCACTTCATACAACTGTAATTGGTCGTGCGGGAATTCCGTTTGAAGTGCAAATTCGTACAGCAGAAATGCATAAGCTTGCAGAATACGGAGTGGCAGCGCATTGGAAATATAAAGCTGGAGCTGTTAATACTTCTGCAGGAGATGAATCAGCCTTTGCTTGGATTCGTCAATTATTAGAAGCACAACAAGATTCTGATGCAGAGGATTTTATCAAAACGATTAAAGTTGACCTGTTTGCTGATGAAGTATTTGTATTTACACCAAAAGGTGATGTTATTAACATGCCGGCTGGTGCAATTCCTATTGATTTTGCTTATGCAATTCATACAGCTGTCGGCAATAGAATGACAGGGTGTAAAATCAATGGTAAACACGCAGCTATTGATACTGTGCTTAAAAATGGTGATATAGTTGAGATTGCGACGAGTAAAGAGACTTATGGACCTAATAGAGGTTGGCTGAAAATAGTTCGAACTTCAGAAGCTCGTAATAAAATCAAACAATGGTTTAAAAAGCAATGCCGAGAAGAAAATATTATTCAAGGGCGTGAAGAATTAGAACGTGAACTTCGTTCAAATCTTTTATATCAGAGCTTTCAAGAAAATGAAGATATTGCAGCAAACTTATTAAAAAAATTCTCTTTTAAAAGTCTTGATGAGCTATATTCTAATATTGGTTATGGTGGTATCACTGTAAGCAAAGTTGTAAATAAAATTAAAGATGATGTAGTTAGAATTAAAAAACAAAAAGAAAAAGAAGCTGTACTTGAAAAAGGTATTGATAATACAGCAACTAAAAAATCATCTAAAAGTAATTCAGGTGTTGTTGTTGAAGGTATCGATAACTGCCTTATTAAATTTGCTCGTTGTTGCACACCAATTCCAGGGGATAATATTATTGGATTTATCACAAGAGGATACGGAGTATCGGTTCATAGACAAGATTGTGTTAATGTTAAATCTTATGAAACAGGTGAAGATAGAGCAAGATGGGTTAATGTTTGGTGGGATGAAGAATATATTGCTGCACGAACAAAGTTTAACACAGCTATTCAAATTTCTGCAAAGGCAAGACTTGGGCTATTATCCGATGTAGTTACAATTTTATCCTCTAGCCATGTCAATATTCAAGAATTTAACTCACGTGATTTATCAGATGGTTATGCTGTTATTAATATGATTGTTGATGTAAGCGGGATAAGCCAGCTTGAAAACTTGCAAAATAAATTAACTGCTATTAAAGGTGTTATAAATGTAATTCGCCAAATAACTTAGGAGAAGTTTAATGAAATTAGTAATTCAAAGAGTAAAGAGTGCATCTGTTACAGTTGATGATGTTTTAATTTCTCAAATATCCAATGGACTGTTAATTCTTTTAGGTGTAACAGAAAGTGACACAAAAGACGAAGCTTTATATTTGGCTGAAAAATGTGCAGGACTTAGAATTTTTTCTGATAGCGAAGATAAAATGAATTTATCAGTTGTAGATATAAGTGGCGAAATTTTGGTTGTGCCAAATTTCACACTTTATGGTGATTGCAAAAAAGGAAAACGTCCGAATTTTATGAATGCAGCAGCACCAACCCACGCAGAGCAATTATATGAATATTTTATAAGTTTGCTTAAAGATAAAGAGATTCCAACAGGAACTGGAAGCTTTGGTGCTGATATGAGAGTCGCTATGATTGGTGATGGCCCTGTGACAATTATTATGGATACAGCTGAAATGAGAGCAAAATAACTTAGAATTGGAGATACAAATGAAAGTTTTACATTTAACTGTAGGTGCTATAGGCACTAACTGTTTTATAGTTTACGATGAAAAATCACTTGAAGGTATTGTGATTGACCCAGGTGATAATGCAAAGAATATACTTGAGGCAGTGAATAAGAATGACGTAAAAATAAAATATGTCGTGTTAACACATGGTCATTTTGACCATATTCTGGCAACTGATGAAGTCTGTCAGGCGACAGGTGCAAAACTTGTAATGCATAGTGCAGATAAAAGATTTATCACTGAAAATTATGTTGCACAATATAAATCATTCTTAAAAGGGAAATATACAGAAAAAGCTGTTGATGTCGAAATTGCTGACGGTGATTTTATCACTTTTGGTGATTTAAAAGCAGATTTCATACATACTCCTGGGCATACTCCAGGGTCATGTGTAGTTAGAATTAATGATTTATTATTCACAGGGGATACAATGTTTCGTGGTGAATGTGGCAGGTGTGACCTTGATGGAGGAAACTTTGATACAATCTTAATTTCACTTAAAAAACTGGCTGATCTTGATGGGAATTATGAAGTTCTTCCAGGTCATGAAGATTTTTCAAACTTAGCTTGGGAGAGAAAACATAATAAATATGTTCTGATGGCTAATTCATAATGAAGTACATCTTAGAAGGTTTTGAGCATCAAAAAGTAGTTGAAGAAGTGATTTTAAGTGTGCTTTTAGATCAAGATGTGGTACGAATTTATCAAAGTGAACAAAAGCAAAATTATTTGCATATTCAAGTTTTTGAAGATAGTGTATTAGTTACACTTTATTTTAAAGATAAAATGTTTACAGGTAAAAAAACACTGTTTGATAATAAAATCAAGACAGAAAAACCTGTTCAGCATATTTTAAAGCTATGTATTTATGAAACGCTGATGAATATAGCTGAAACTATTCCGAATTGGGGAGCACTAACAGGTGTAAGGCCAGCTAAACTTATTAGAAAGTTTTTGATAGAAGGAATGACTTATGCTGAAATCATTGATTTACTAACAAGTTATTATCATGTCACAAATAGTAGAGCAAATCTTGCGATTACTTGCGCAAAATACGCCTTAGAAGAAGAAAAAACAATTAGTAAAGATGAAATTTCTATATATGCTGGGATTCCGTTTTGTCCTTCAAGATGTTCGTATTGTTCGTTTGTAAGTCATAGTATAGACAAAGCACAACATTTGATTATACCTTATGTAGATGCTTTGCTAGACGAAATTTCATACACCAAGAACATATTGAATGATAAAATCAAAATTTCCTCTATTTATTTAGGTGGCGGAACTCCAACAACATTACGAGCATTAGAACTTGACAGAATCATGAAATCTTTAAATGTATTTAATAAAAATAGTAATGTAGAATTCACTGTTGAAGCTGGGAGACCAGATACCATTGATTATGATAAACTTTGTGTAATATATGAAAATAAAGCGACTAGAATTAGCATAAATCCTCAAACTATGAATGATGATATACTTCAAAATATCGGAAGAAAACACAGTGCTTATGATGTTTTGCAAAAATATAGATTAGCACGTGATATTGGATTTAAAAATATAAATATGGATTTAATTGCAGGATTAAGTGGAGATACAGTAAAGAGTTTTACAAAAAGCCTTGAAACCTTGATTGATTTAAATCCTGAAAATATCACAGTTCATTCCCTTGCTGTCAAAAAAGGGGCGTCTATTAAAAATAAAAGTGCAAACTATGAGCAGTATCATATAACACAGAAAATGCTAGATGCATCATGGGAACTTTTAACTATGGCTGGATATGTTCCATATTATACATATCGTCAAAAATTTATGTCGGGTGGATTTGAAAATATTGGCTGGGCGAAGCCTAATCATATTTGCAAATACAATATACTAATGATGGAAGATATTCAGTCGATATGTGCATTTGGTGCAGGGGCTGCTACAAAATATGTAGATTTTAAAACAAAAAAAATTGAACGTTTTACAAATGCAAAATATCCATATGAATATATAAATTTCAAAGAAAAAAACCTTTCTAATAAAGAAAATTTTATAGATTTAATAGAAACACAAAGGAGGTAACTATTATGTCTGAAAGAACTTTAAGCATAAATGAAATAAATGAACAAGCACAAAATAATCCAAAAGAGTTTATTTTAAAATGTGAAACAAGATATAACACATTAATTTTTGATATTGCAGAAAAACTAATAAATCATAAAAATAATAGTCCTGTTGTGCTTTTGACAGGACCTTCTAGCAGTGGGAAAACTACAACAGCTTCAAGAATTAAAGATAAACTCACTGAAAATGGTATAAAAGTTCACACAGTATCACTTGATGATTATTATTTAACGCATGGATTAAATAAGCTTCCTCTTGATGAATTTGGGAATATTGATTTTGAATCACCAGATTGCTTAGATTTACCATTATTAAATGAGCATATGCAAGGCATAATAAATGGGGATACAGTTGAAATTCCTAAATTTGATTTTGAAAAGCGAAGCCGAGTTGAAGAAGTATATAAACTTAAGCTATCTGAAAATGAAATGGTTATTTTCGAAGGAATTCACGCTCTGAATAGTAGCATAACAAGTAAAATAGGTGATAAGGCAGCAAAAATTTATATTGCACCTAAAACCGAAGTTTTATTTGAAGATGGTACTTGTGCGTCGCCAAATATGTTAAGACTTGCACGCAGAATGGTTCGAGATAGAAACTTTCGTGGTGCAGAATTTTCACGCACTCTGGACATGTGGCAAAGTGTGCGAAATGGTGAAAAGCTGTATATAGATCCATTTGCTAGCACAGCTCATTTTACCGCTGACACTTATCTAGCTTATGAGAGTTCAATATTTTTTAATATCTTAAATCAATATAAAGATGAACTAATTCCAATATTTATGCAAAAAAATCTTGAACAAATGGTATATCTACTTGACAAATTTAGCAACATCAATTACAGTGAATTTATACCAAAAAATTCTCTTTTAAGGGAATTTATCGGATAAAATAATTTTTTAAATAAAAGGAGATTTTAAAGATGGATCCAAAAGTAGTAAGAGTTATAGAAAAAGTAAAAGCTTCAACATTATTTGTAGCTAAAAAAACAGGTGAAGCAGCTGATGTAGCTGGTAAAAAAGCAAATGTAGTTATTGAGACTACGAAAATGAATCTACAAATTTTTGATATCAATTCTGAAATCGATACGCTATATAAAGAAATCGGTAAACTTGTACACGATGTTCATATGGGTGAAGAAATTGATGATGAAGTTCTTCAATCAAAAATGGAACTTGTAGATGAAAAAATGTTTAAAGTTCAAGAATTACGTGCAAAAATCGAAGGAATGAAGCCGGTAGCTTCAGTTTGTGACAATTGTGGCTGTGAATTTAAAGCAGGGGATACTTTTTGCAGCAAATGTGGTTGTCAACTATAATATAATATTTTAAAGGGGTAATTTATGAAATCTATCGAACTTTATGAACAAAGTATCGACTTTCTAAAAGAAAAACTCGGCGACTTTAAACCTGAAATCTTAATGATTTTAGGTTCTGGAATTGGTTTTTTAGCTGATATGTGTGAGAATGCAGTTAGCATATCATATAGTGAAATTCCAAATTTCAAACATTCAACAGTAACAGGGCATAATGGACGTTTTGTTTTTGGCAAATTAGCTGATAAAAATGTAGCAATTATGGATGGAAGATTACACGTTTATGAAGGATATACACCGGAAGAGGCAGCTTTTCCGGTTTATGTCATGCGTGGACTTGGAACAACAAAAATGATTGTGACAAATGCTGCTGGTGCAATCAACTTAGATTATAAAGTTGGAGACCTTATGTTGATAACTGATCACATCAAGCTTGCTGCATTAACACCACTTTTAGGAGCTAATATTGATGAATTTGGCCCAAGATTTGTTGATATGACAAATGCTTATACGCCATCAAACAGATATATTGCTAAAAATGCAGCAGAAGAAATCGGACTTAATTTACATGAAGGTGTTTACTATTATGCTCAAGGGCCTCACTTTGAAACACCAGCTGAAATTCGAGCTATGCGAATATTAGGTGCTGATGCTGTAGGTATGTCTACTGTTTTTGAAGTAACTGCTGCAGCACATTGTAGTATGGAAGTTTTAGGTATTTCTCTTATGACAAATATGGCAGCTGGAGTTACTAATAATCCATTATCGCATGTAGATGTAGTTGATGCTGCAAATAAAGCGAAAGATAAATTTTCTAAGCTTATTTTATTATGTGCACAAAGGATTTAACAATGAAAAACGATTATATTTTTAAAAATGCAACAGTTATTACGATGAATGATGATAAACCTATATTAAAAAATACTTATGTAGGTGTTTCAAATGGTAAAATTTCATTTATTTCTCAACAATTACCTGATGATGTTGATGCTTTGAATTTTATTGATTGCAGCGATAAAATATTAATGCCAGGACTTATAAATACACACACACATCTTGCTATGATGCTTCTTCGTGGAGTAGCTGATGATTATCCGCTTCAAGAATGGTTATTTGAAAAAGTATTTCCTCTTGAAGCAAAGCTTGACCCTAAATGTGTTTATATCGGTACAAAACTTGCTATTGCAGAAGGTATTAGAACTGGTACTACATCATACACCGACAACTATTTCTTTGCAGAAGAAATTGCAAAAGCTGCTATAGAAGCTGGTGTTAAAATCAACATTGCAAATATGGCAACTCATTTTGGGGATAATGAATATGACCCATCACGTGATCGTGCTATCACAGAAATGCATGACTTGCTTAATACATATCACATGCATGATGACGGTAGAATAATTACGATGGCTGGTATTCACGCACCATATACTTCACCGAAAGAAGTATGGGAACATGTTGCAAATGTAGCGAGAGAGAAAAAGCTGGGTATAAGCCTTCACCTTGCTGAAAGTCGCACAGAAGTAACTGATTTACAAGAAAAATTCGGTAAAACAGGGGCTATGCTTTTTGATGAAGCACAGGTGTTTGATAGTATTGTAACTGCTGCCCACTGTGTTCATTTAACGGAAGATGATATGAAACTTCTAGCTTCAAAAAATGCTGTTGTAAGTCATTGTCCTGTTAGCAATTTAAAGCTTGCAAATGGTATTGCTGATGTTCCAGCTATGTTAAAACATGGGCTTTTAGTGTCACTTGGAACAGATGGTTCATGTGCTAATAACAATATGGATTTGTTTGAGGAACTTAAACTTACAGCGATACTTCATAAAGGAACTTCAGGCAATGCACAAGCTGTGCCAGCTTATGAAGCACTTAAAATGGCTACTGTTAATGGTGCATATGCGCAAGGAAGAGCAGATAGAGCAGGTAAAATCGAAGTTGGCTTTGATGCTGATATAATTTTACTTGATCTAAACCCTATTAATATGTTTCCAACTTTTGATCCTGTTTCTGCTGTTGTTTATTCTGCATCTGGAAAAGATGTAGTGTTTACGATGGTTCAAGGAAAGGTTTTATATCAAGATGGAAACTTCAGCACAGTTGATATTGAAAAACTTAAATCTATGCTTATTGATTATGCATTACCTAAACTAGGACTTAATCTGTAATAATTTAGTTCTAGGATTAATATTATAATTGTGTAATAAATTTTGAAAGGTGTGCATGTTTTGCATAAATCAAATAAAAATACATTTTTAGAAAGTGCATTTATATTAGTTCTTGCTAATGCAATAGTTAAAGTTATAGGTGCAATATTTAAAATACCCATGACAAACCTTTTGGGTTCCTATGGTATGGGTATTTTCAACATGGGTTATCAAGTATATGCAACTTTATTTGTAATTTCTACAGCTGGACTTCCTGTAGCTGTGTCAAAAATGGTTTCAGAGGCAAATTCACTTGGTAAACACAAAGAAGTGCGTAGCATTGTTAGAATTACATTAATAATTTTTACTGTTGTAGGTATGATAGGCAGTCTTATTTTGTTTTTCGGTTCAACATTTTTAGTTGAATTATTTGCTGGTGAAAATGTAAGTGAACAGGCTTATTTTTCTGTTATAACAATTTCTCCATCACTGTTTTTTGTAGCAATAGCGTCTACAATTAGAGGCTATTATCAAGGGCTAAATAATATGGTGCCAACGGGCATTTCACAAGTTATTGAAGCACTACTTAAATTATTTGCAGGTTATGGACTTGCATATGCATTGCTATTAATGGGAAAATCAGAAGAAATAGCTGCTGCTGGCGCATTATTTGGCGTTACATTAGGAACTGTACTAAGTTCAGTTTATTTAGTAATTAAATTAAAACGTGAGGGGATACGTGCAACTTCTGTACGAAAAAATATTCCGTCACTTTCTCCACGTGGAATAATTTTAAAACTTATAAAAACAGCAGTACCTGTAACAATTGGAGCTGCTGTAATAAGCTTAACTTCGCTTATTGATACCGCACTTGTTATGAGAAGATTACAAACAATAGGTTATTCAGCTGATGAATCATTGTTTCTATTCGGAGCATATACAAGTATGCCAATTTCTATATTTAATTTGCCACAAACATTAATCACAGCAATTTCCATAAGTGTTATCCCAGCTATTACAACTGCATTTGCGAAAAACAATGTGCCACAAGGGATTAAAACAATTAATAGCGCAATGAAGATTGCTGTCTTAATTGCATTGCCTTGTGCTGTGGGATTAAATGTACTTGCAAGGCAAATTTTAAACCTGCTGTATTCAAGGCCAGAAGAAGTTTTAGTTGCATATCCTCAGCTTGAAATACTTGCATTTGCTGTTGTTTTTGTTGCCTTAGTTTCGCTTACAAATGCTACACTTCAAGCTATGAGTCATGCAACAATACCAGTAACACATATGTTAATTGGTGGTATTATTAAAATAGTAGCAAACTATATTTTAGTAGGTATTCCAGAAATTAATATAAATGGTGCACCAATTGGTACGACTTTATGTTATTTTACAATTAGTATGCTAAATCTACGAGCACTTTATAAAATAAACGGTACATTGCCGGCAATTGTTCCAACATTTATTAAGCCATTGATTGCAAGTTTAGGAATGGGTGCAAGTGCAGTTTTAACATTTAATTTGATATCTGTATTTTTAGGTGAAAAAATTGGAACAATTTTAGCAATTTTGGTTGCAATGGTTGTTTATGTTGTTTTATTGGTATTAGTTAAAGCGATTACACGTGAAGATGCTGAACTTATGCCAAAAGGGGATAAGATTATTAAAATATTAAAGCTTAAATAAAATTGGAGATACAGATGAATTTTGAAATAAAAGAAAAATATAATTTTGAAGATTTGCTCAAAATTATAACTGTTTTACGCTCTGACAACGGTTGCATGTGGGATAAAGAGCAAAATCATAAGAGTATACGCAAAAACTTCATAGAAGAAGTCTACGAAGCTATAGAGGCTATTGATACAGATGATGTTGATTTACTTCGTGAAGAATTAGGTGATGTACTCCTTCAAATAGTCTTTCACGCTGAAATGGAGCGAGAAATAGGTAGTTTTGATATGGATGACGTTTGTGACGGAGTTTGTAAAAAACTTGTATATCGCCATCCACATATTTTTAGTGATGTTAAAGTTGATAGCACAAAAGAAATTCTTAGCAATTGGGAAGAACTAAAAAAAGCTGAAAAAGGCAGAAAATCAACTACAGATAGTATGCAGAATATTGCCAAGAGTTTGCCTTCATTGATGCGAGCTGCAAAGATAGGGAAGTATGCTGCTAAGGTTGGATTTGATTGGGATACAGCTGAAGCATCGCTTGAAAAAGTAAGAGAAGAAACTGATGAAATTCTTGATGCTATTCGTGGAAATGGCAACATTGAAGAAGAATTAGGTGATTTGTTGTTCGCTGTTGTAAACCTTTCACGCCATTTAAAGGTAGATGCGGAGCAAGCTTTATATAAAGCTAATGAGAAATTTATAAGTCGTTTTGAAAAAGTTGAACAAGAAATAACGAGAAAAAATAGCACTTTTGACGAAACACCACTTGAAGACATGGAAAAAATTTGGCAAAGTGTCAAATAACACTTGAAAAATAGTTGATTTTATCATATTATTGATATAGATTGTTTTTAAAAATCAAATTTTTTGGAGGAAGTATGAAAAAGAACGACTTTATAACACTAGTGTCAGAGCGTGCTGACATGTCTAAAAAAGATGCTGAGCAAGCAGTTAATGCAGTGATTGATTCAATTGAAGAAGCACTAATGAAAGGTGAAAAAATCCAGTTTACTGGCTTTGGTACTTTTGAAGTAAAAGTGAGACCTGAAAGAACAGGCAGAAATCCTAAAACTTCTGAGCCAATGGTTATTCCAGAATGTCGTGTGCCGTCATTTAAAGCTGGTAAAAACTTAAAGGATAAGTTAAACTAAAATTATGCGTATAGACAAATATTTAAAAGTTTCTCGTCTTATCAAAAGACGTACAGTTGCAAACACGGCTTGTGATAGCGAGCGTATTTGTGTAAATGGAAAACAAGTTAAAGCATCATATCAAGTTAAAATTGGAGATGTAATCGAAATTCAATTTGGTGAACGTATGTTAAAAGTTGAAGTTTTATCAACTCCAGAGCATGTTCTTAAAAATGATGCTCAAGCTCTTTACAAAGAAATAATGTAATAAAAAACCTTTGCTCCGAATATATTGGAGTAAAGGTTTTTTGTCTGAAGGGAGATTTATAATGATAATTGATGAGAAAATTAAAAAAAGTAATATTGATATCCCACATAATATTGTAGTGCAAGAACGGACGAAAGTGAGTATTACAGGAGTTTATGATGTAGAGAGCTTTGATGAACATGAGGTGCTAATGGAAACTAGTGGTGGAGCTTTAATAATTTCTGGTGAAGAACTTCATGTTGAACGATTAAACCTTGAAAATAATGAAATTTTGCTTGAGGGAAATATTTTAAGTATTATATATAGCGATGAAATAAAACCTCGTGGTAGTTTTTTATCAAGATTATTTAAATAATATTTTTATAGAAAGGGATTGAGATATACATGTTTCCTTTGCTTTCGCAACAAACATCTGTGTTCATAAACTCAATTTTTTGGGGCATAATGATTTCATTTTTTTATGATGTGTTGAGAAGTATTCGATATGAATTACATGCAGGTAAGGTAATAACTGTAATTTTTGATATATTATTTTGCATAGGAGTATGTACATGGTACTTTATTTTTGCAATAACTACTGCAATTGGAAATGTTAGAGGATTTATCTTTTTTGGAATTTTTTTAGGGAGTTGTTTCTATTATTTAGCAATAAATCCACTTATTTTCTATTTATTAAAAAGAATTTTAAAGTTTGTGGTAAAAAATGTATATAGATTTTTTGAAAAAATATATATAATTTTCAAAAAAATACTTTTAATTTTAGGTAAAATAGTATAGAATATATGTATATAACTATTAATCAAATTGAAGGGAGTGGACAAAGAATTGGCAAAGAGAAAAAAACCTATTGGCATACTTAAAATTTTATTTATTATTTTTGCTGTCCATGCTTCTTTTTCATTAATTTCGTTACAACTTGAAATTTCAGATAGAAAACAACAAATAGAAGAAATTTCTTCAACCATTGCAGAACAAAAAATAGAGAATGATGAATTAACTGAACTTATTGAGGGAAGTATGCAAGATGAAAACATGGCAAAAATCGCACGTGAAAAACTTGATTATGTAATGCCTGGTGAGCGTGTTTTTGTTGATACATCTAGCAAGTAATAAAAATTTTAGGGGGAAATATGGAATTAGCTGTAGGAACGTTATTACAAGGAAAGATTACAGGAATAACTAAATTTGGTGCATTTGTTTCATTTTCAGAGGGGAAAACTGGTATGGTGCATATTTCAGAAGTTGCACATACTTATGTAAATGATATCACTAAACATTTAGTAGAAGGGCAAGACGTTAATGTTAAAGTTATTGGCATTGATAACGGCGGTAGAGTTAATCTTTCTATAAAACAAACAACTACACCACCACAGGCTGAAAAAGCACCTTTTAAACCTAATTTTTCAAACAAAGAAAAAGAAAGACCGGAAAGACAGTTTAGCAATAGACAACAAAATAGCAGACCATTTAATAAAGAACGTGATTTTGAACGTAGAAAACCTATGTCAAAAGAACCACCACGTGAAGCAACTTTTGAAGATAAACTTAAAATGTTTATGCAAGATAGTGAAAGTCGTATGGCAGATATTAAGCATAATGTAGATAAAAAAAGTAGCAGACGACGTAAATAATTTTTTACATATACAATTTATGGCTTTGAAGTACAATGTTATTTCAAAGCTTTTTTGTTGCTTAAATTTAATTTTGTAGTATATATTTGATTTTTAGAATATTTTTCACTTTTAGATAATAAATTAAAATAGGGAAGTGAGGGATATAAATTGAATATAAATAAAAATTCTGTCTTATATAATGGTATAATATTAGTTTTTTCAAATTGTGCATTACAGTTATTAGGGTTTATTTATCGCATATTTCTAAGCGATTTTGCAGGGGCTGAGGGGCTAGGAATATTTCGAATAATAATTTCAGCATATACTGTTATAAACGCAGTATGCTTATCTGGAATTATTATGGCATTATCAAAAATTACTTCTGAACTATCCACACAGAATAATTATGGTAAAATAGTTGCTTTAAAATCTTTGGGAATAAGAATATTTTTAATCCTGTTTTTAACATGTGCTATACCTGTATTATTTTGGAATGATTTTATCGCTATCAATATATTAAAAGATATTAGAACAGCAGATGCATTGCTTATGATGTTAGGGTGCCTTTTTTTAACCGGTTTTGAAAATATTAACAAAGCTGTATTTATTGGTATTCAGCGAATGGATATAATCGCAAAATCTGAATGTACAGAGCAGATTATAAGAATATTTGCAGTTGTTGGCTTGTTGTATTTTTTTAAAGGAACTGGCCTTAATAATGTTGGTTTCTTTGTAATGTTGGGTATGACGATTAGCGAAATATTTAGTGTTCTTTATCTAACATATTGTTATCAAAAAAATTTTGGTAAAATAAAAAAAATCAAACTATCTAAAGAAAAGTATAGAAGTTTTGCAGAAATTTCTATACCCATCACAATTTCAGCACTAATAAATAATATTTTATCATCAGCTGATGCAATAATTTTACCTCAAAGGCTTGTAGCAGCTGGTTTCACTCAAAGTGAAGCATTATCAGAATTAGGTATTATTTCTGGTATGACTATGCCAATTATTATGCTTCCTATCGCAATAATAGGCTCAATTTCAACTGTAGTTCTACCGAATATAAGCAAAAGTATGGCGACTGGTAATAAATATAAGCTTAATGTAAGAATATCACGCTCACTTAGAATTACGGGTCTTGTAGGAGTTCCTGCAACTTGTGCGATAATACCTCTGTCACCATATTTATTAAATTTACTTTTTGATATTTCGGTGTCATATAATTATTTATTAATGTTAGGAATATCGGTAATATTCATTTATTATCAAATAATAACAGGATCAGTTTTAAATGGAATGGGACAGCAGAAGCTTACTATGACAAGCTCTGTAATAGGTGAGGTTGTTCAACTTTTTTTATTGTGGAATTTAGTTTCAATACCAAAATTAAATATATATGGTTATATTATTTCTATAATTATAGCACCACTAATTGTAACAATTTTAAATCTTCTAAATATAAATCGATTTGTTACGATAAAATTTACATTACGTAGATTTTTATTCGAGCCGATTTTATGTGGAACGTGTGTTTATTTTTGGGTATGCTATATTTTCAAAATGACAAATTACATATTTAATTCACAAGTAACAACAATAATTGTTGCAACTTTATCTGCATTTGTGGTATATTTAATTATACTGAAAATAACAGGTATCAAGATTTATGATTATATTAATACACTAAAAACATCTGATACACAAAATCAAAAATCATATGTATCTTCATTTAATATGTTTTTTTAAATCTCAAATAAAAAGGAATGGACGTTAAAATGAATAAAAACAATATCGCTAAAATTAAATTATATCTTGTTGGATTAAATGCTAGGCTTACACAAAATCTTGATTATTTCATGAATATTGAAATGAATTTTGATAATGGAAAAAATAAAACTATCATGAATATTTCATATAGTGATGGAAAATTTGTATTGAAACAAGGTAAAAAAGAGCAAAATATTATACAATCTGAAATAGGGGATATTTTTATAAACAATATAGAAAGTTGTGAAAATGCAACTTTAATTTATAGAGAGCGAGGAAGTAGCACACATATTATTTGCACAACTAAAAATGTAACGATGAAACAATTTGAAGAGCAAGATTTTTCAGAAGATAGCACAAACCCACTTATCTCAAAGCGTGAATATATTATTAATGTAAATAAGGCAAAGAGTTTGTTGTCTGCAATTGGTATACTAACAAAAGAAGGTAAAGTGAAAAATGATATGATACGCAAATATAATCAAATCGATCATTATGTAGAACTTGTGGCCCCGATGTTTGAATCACATGATGATAGTGAAATTCTATTACTTGATTTAGCATGTGGAAAATCATATTTAAGCTTTGTATTAAACTATTATTTGCGTGATGTATTAAAAAAACGCTGTAAAGTAATTGGGGTTGACATCTCTGAAAATGTAATAGAAAAAAGTAAAAAAATAGCCAAAGAACTCGATTATAACAACATGGAATTTATTTGTGCTGATTTAAGAACATTTTCCCCTCCGAAAAACGTAACTGCTGTAATTTCACTTCATGCCTGTGATATTGCAACTGATTTAGCATTAGGTACAGCTATAAATGCAGGGGCAAAATATATTGCATGTGTACCTTGTTGTCACAAAGAACTACTAGACACTTATAAAATCCCAGAACTTATGCCAATTTTAAAACATGGTATTTTTAAAGCTCGTATGAATGACCTTTTAACAGATGGATTACGTGCATTAAAGTTAGAAGCAAAAGGATATAAAGTATCTGTTGTTGAATATATTTCGCCTTTAGATACACCAAAAAATTTACTTATTCGTGCAGAAAAAACTTCAGAAATCAATGAGGAAGCAGCAGCACAATATGAAAACTTAACTCAAAGTTTAGGAACGTATTCGGAACTTGACAGACAATGTAAATTTGGAAATTGCATAGCGATAGATTAACATATTTATTCATCTAGCATAAAATATAAAGAAGACTACTTCAAATATTTTATGGAGGTAATAAATTATGGCAGATAGAATTTCACCAGGGCCAATCAGTTGTCAAAATAATTGTTCTAACTTAAATAATGCCCCACGAGAAGCTGTAAGTATTCATACAACTAAAGTTTATGATTCTTGCAGATCTAAAGAATGTATTCAAGATATTCGAGTTTATCCTACACGTTGTTCACAGGAAATCCTTGATAGGGCAATTAGTGTTAAATGCAAAAATGCAGAGCTATTATGGGTATTTATTGACGTTGAACCTATTACATTTAATAAAGGTTTTTATACTGTTGATGTTAAATATTTTTATAAAGTTACAGTAGATGCATTTACAGGAATTGGTAGACCACGTGAAGTTTGTGGTTTATGTGCGTTTGATAAACGTACAATTCTTTGTGGTGGTGAAGGTAGCGCTAGAATATTTAGCTCTAAATATGTAGCTGGTGATTTTGATATTCAAAAACATGAAACTTCAAATTTACCTACAGCAGTAGTAGAAGTTGTTGATCCACTTTGTTTGGATGCTAAAATTGTCGAAAAATGTCATCGCCATCATAATGGGTGCGACTTATCTGAAGTTCCTGAATATATTTGTTCATCATTTGATGATGATATTGTATTATCATCTGAAGGTAAACAATTATTTGTAACACTTGGTCAATTTTCAATTATTAGATTAGAACGTGATTGTCAACTTGTAATTCCAGCATTTGATATTTGTGTGCCACAAAAAGAATGTGTACCAACAGGAATTCAAGATGCTTGCGAAATTTTTGAAACTGTGGCATTTCCAATTGATGAATTTTGTCCACCAGATTGCAAAGTTTATGATAATAATTGCAAAAAGAAATGTTAACTAATAGAAAATATAACTTAAATTGTTAAATTTAAAATCCACCTTAAAACAAGGTGGATTTTATTATTTATATGTAAGAGGAGGAGCAAAGAAGATAACAAAAAAGCATATACCCCCACTTATACAAAATAAAGATTTTGTATAAGTGGGGGTAGGAAAAAACTCAATTTA
>CAYJKB010000002.1:0-38693 GCA_964370625.1 uncultured Oscillospiraceae bacterium
AAGTAAGTTTTTCATCTGATGAGATAAAAACCACAGGTAATACTTTGTGTATTACCGAGGAGTTTTATGAAATATGATAGGAAAATCGCTGAATTTTTTTGTAAAGTCGACTTTGAAGTTAACAGTTATTATTGTTTGATTTCTTCCATCATATACGCTTCTATAATATCGCCTTCTTTGATATCGTTGTATTTTTCTACACCGATACCACATTCGTAATTTTCAGCTACTTCTTTTGCATCTTCTTTGAAACGTTTTAGAGATGATAGAATACCATCGTGAATTACTATACCATCACGCACTACACGAACACTTGCATTACGTAAGATTTTACCATCTTGAACATATGCACCACCTATTGTACCAACGCTTGATACTTTAAATGTTTGACGAATTTCAGCATGACCTAAAACAACTTCTTTGAATTTAGGTGCAAGCATTCCACGCATTGCTTGTTCCATTTCTTCTATACAATCGTAGATTACACGATAAGTTCTAATATCAACTTCTTGACGAATTGCACTTTCAACAGCCATACGTTCAGGGCGAACATTAAATCCTGCGATTATAGCACCAGACGCTGAGGCTAGCATTACATCAGATTCATTAATTGCACCAACACCACTATGGATAACACGTACACGAACTTCTTCATTTTTAATTTTTTCAAGTGAAGCTTTAAGTGCTTCAGCAGAACCTTGAACATCTGCTTTGATGATGATATTAAGGTCTTTAATACTACCATCTTCAATATGTGAAAATAGGTTTTCTAGTGTAACCTTTTTAAATGCATTATGTTTTTCGTCTTTTTCTTTTTGACGACGTTCTTCTGCAAGTTCACGAGCCATTCTTTCATCTTCTACTGCATAGAAAATGTCACCAGCACCTGGAACTTCTGCAAGACCAATAATTTCAACAGGCACAGATGGACCTGCACTTGTAATTTGTTTACCACTGTCATCAGTCATCGCACGAATACGACCTACAGCTGTTCCTGCAATGATAATATCTCCGTCGTTAAGTGTACCATTTTGCACAAGAAGTGTTGCAACAGGGCCACGACCTTTATCAAGTTTTGCTTCGATAACAGTACCCTTAGCTTGACGATTTGGATTTGCTCGTAATTCACCCATTTCAGAAGTTAAAAGTATCATTTCAAGCAGATGTTCAATACCCATATTTTGTTTAGCCGAGATTTTACAAACAATTGTATCTCCGCCCCATTCTTCTGGTACAACATCATGTTCTGTAAGTTGTTGCATGATGCGATCTGGGTTTGCACCCTCTTTATCCATTTTGTTAACTGCAACAATGATTGGAACATTTGCAGCTTTAGCATGGTTAATTGCCTCAATAGTTTGTGGCATGATGCCATCATCAGCTGCTACTACTAGAATAGCTACGTCAGTTACCTGTGCACCACGAGCACGCATTGATGTAAACGCAGCATGTCCTGGAGTATCAAGGAATGTGATTGGTTTTCCGTTAATTTGCACTCTGTAAGCACCGATATGCTGAGTGATACCACCAGCTTCTCCTGATGCGATATTAGCTTTACGAACTGTATCAAGAAGCGAAGTTTTACCATGGTCAACGTGACCCATAACTACAACTACAGGGCTTCTTTCAACTAAATCTTCATCTAAATCTTCTTTTTCATCAAACAGACGTTCTTCAATTGTTACAAATACTTCACGTTCAACTTTTGCACCCATTTCCATTGCGATAAGTGATGCTGTATCAAAATCAATAGCTTGTGATATTGATGCCATAACACCAAGTTTCATAAGCTCTTTAATTACATCAGATGCTGTACGTTTTAAACGCATAGCAAGTTCACCTACATTGATTTCATCAGGAATCATTACTTTAAGCTGAACTTTTTTCGCTTGTTGCTGTTGTTGTTGTAATCTTTTCATACGTTCTTGATCTTCAAGACGTTTTTTATTGCTAAACTGTTTTTTGCCATCAGTTTTCTTTGTGATTTTTTGTTTGCTAGAGCCTGCGCTATATTTATTAGCTTTATCAGGTACTAAAGCATCAATTCTCTCATCGTATTTAGATAGGTCAACGTTGCCGTCTCCTCTTGTGTCAATACGGTGAACTTGTTTTTTAGATGTAATAGTATTATCTTCAGTTGTGTTATTAGTCTCTGTTTGAGGTTTAGTGTTAACTTCTTTTGCTACTGGAGCTTTAGAAGCATTTTGTTTGTTGTTTTGCACTTTAGGTGCATTATGTGACTTTTGCATGTCTTTTGTATCTTTTTCTCCCCTATTATTTGCCTTATCAGCCTTTATATCAACAGCTTTTTCTGCTTTTGGTTTTTCCATCTTAGGTTGCTCCATCTTAGGTTTTTCCACTTCAGTTTGCTCTACTGTAGTATTTTGCACTTTTGGTTGTACTTCAGCTTTTGCTGGCTGTTCAACTTTTGGTTGCTCTACAGGTGTACTTTCTTTTTTAGGTTGTTCAGTTTTTGCTTTGATCATATTCTCTAAATCTTCAGTTTGATTATTAATTGTTAAATAATCAAAGATGATATTAAGTGATTTTTCATCCAATCCTTGTGCTGGACTTTTTGGCGCTTTTCCGAATTTTGTCAGTATTTCAATAACTTCTTTTTTATCAATTTTGAAATCTTTTGCAACATCAGTTACTTTGTATTTGTTATCTATTGCCATCAGCGTCACCTCCACCTTTCATCGAACGTTTTTTATCAAAAGTTTTACTTTCTTTTGGTTTTACGCTCTCTTTTAAGTCTCTTTGAGTTTTTTTGCGTGGTTTCTCTTTATTCTTACGTTTTGTTATTCGTTCAAATCGTTCTACTAATAATGTAGCATTTTCAAGATTGTTTCCAACAGTAGCAACTTTTTGTGCAACCGCTGATGCAAAACCTGCATCTGTTATAGCACAAATTGCACAAGAAGCACGTCCTAATGCAAACCCTAGTTCCTCTTTAGTTACATTTAATCTTAAATGTGGTGCTTTGCAATGAAATGAATAAGTATTCGCACGTTTAACCGTATTTTCGGCAGCGTCGCTAGCTGTTAACAGCACACATACTGTTCTTTTTTTAACTGCATCGCCACATGGATCTTCACCAATGCAAAGTTTGCTTGCTTTTTTAGCAAGTCCTAATAAATTTAAAACACCGTTATTCGTAATCTTTATCCTCCATCTCTTTTTCAAGCGCAATATATATTTGTTCGTCTACTTTAGTTTCAAATGCACGCTCTAATGCTTTTGATTTAGTTACTTTTTTAAAACAATCTATATTGGCACACACATAAGCACCTCTACCAGGTTTTTTCCCTTTAAAATCTATGCTTATTTCTCCCTCTGGAGAACGCACAACTCTTAAAAGCTCCTTTTTAGAAAACATCTCACGACATCCTAAACATTTTCGCATAGGAATTTTTTTTGGCATACTTTTTGCTCCCTTTTTCCAGCTTTCTTTGTAAGCCGGAAGTTGTTTAAAACGCTGAAAGTAAAAACATGAAAGAGAACTTTGACAATTCTAGTTCAGCTTTTGTATTTTCAGGGTTTATACAGTCTATATTTTATTCTTCTGTTGCTTGTGAGGCTGGTTTTATATCAATTTTACAGCCTGTAAGTTTAGCTGCAAGACGTGCATTTTGTCCTTCTTTACCAATTGCAAGAGATAATTGATCATCTGGAACGATAACACGACAGCTTTTTGGCTCTCCAAGCATTTTAGCAGATATTACATCAGCTGGTGATAAAGATTCTGATACAAATTGCGCCATATCTTCTGAATATTTAACAATGTCGATTTTTTCACCAAATAATTCTGATACAACTGCGCCAACACGACATCCACGAGGCCCTACACAAGCACCGATTGGGTCAATATTCTCATCATTTGAATGTACAGCAATTTTTGTACGGTTTCCAGCTTCACGTGCGATACTTTTGATTTCAACAATTCCATCATGAATTTCAGGAACTTCAAGTTCAAATAGGCGTTTAACTAAACCTGGGTGAGTACGAGAAATAAGAACTTGTGGCCCTCTGTTTCCTTTTCGCACTTCAACAACGTATACTTTAATACGTTCGCCTTCTGTAAGGTTTTCGCTGCGAACTTGTTCGCTATAAGATAAAACTGCTTCTGTTTTTTCCCCTTGGCTTACCATTTCAAGAATGATATTTCCGTTTCTAGGGTCAATTCTGTTGATTATTGCTGTTAAAATTTCATGTTCTTTTGAAGAAAACTCATTAAGCACCATTCCACGTTCTGCCTCACGTATTCCTTGAATGATAACTTGTTTTGCAGTTTGTGCAGCAATACGGCCAAATTCTTTAGTTTTGATATCAATGCTAATTATATCACCAATATCAGCACGTTTTGAATGTTCACGTGCTTCTTCTAAAGAAACTTCTTCATCCGGATCATAAACATCGTCAACTACTGTCTTTTTAACATACATTTTAATTTTCTTTTTGTCTTTATCAGGCTCAACAAAAACGTTATCCGCTGTTGACGCTGTGTCACGTTTATAAGCTGTGATAAGTGCTTGGCATACTCTATCTAACATATAATCCATAGGTATACCTTTTTCGTTTTCAAGTTGTTCTAATGCTCCAAAAAACTCTGCATTCATTTTTCCGTCTTCCTACTTTCTTAAAACTCTAATTTAAGGCGAACATAAGCCGCATCTTTTATATTAAATGTAAGTGTACCCATGTCTGTTTCTATTTGTACTTCGTCATTATTATATGATATCAATGTACCATCAGTTTCTTTTATTCCGTTTTGTGGCTTATAAAACTTTACTTCTACAGCGTTTCCAATAAACTTTTCAAAATGAGAAGTTTTTGTAAGCTTTCTAGTTAGTCCCGCTGAGGACACGCATAAAGTGTAAGGCGGCAAAGAGGAAAATTGTGGTTCATCTAAAAATGGATCTATAATACGACTAACAGCTTCACATGTTTCAATTGATATTCCATCATCGCTATCAATATATACTGTAAGGACATAATCTAATCCTTCTTTTTCAAATTCTACATCCCAAAGTTCTACATTATGTTTCTGCGTAACTGGTAATGCAAACTCGCTTACAACACGACATACTTCTTTTGCCTGCATACAATTTAACCTCCAATATGAACAAGAGAGACTGAGCATATGCCCAGCCTCCACAGATTTAATTACTTACTTTCGTAATTATAACACACTTTTTATATAAAAGCAAGGAAAATTTTACATGATATATATTGTTATATTATATATCTTTATTCGTCATTGTTTTCATCATCAAGAATAAAATCAATTTGCCCAGAAACTTCAGATGCTGCAATTAGCTTTACATGCACAGCTGTTCCTATAGAGAATTTTCTGCCTGTATGTTTGCCTGTTAGTGTAAGCTTTTCTTCATTATATTCATAATAATCATCTTTTATGCTCTCAAGTCTCACTAGCCCTTCAATAGTATTAGGCAGTTCAACAAACATACCAAATCCTTGAACAGATGATACAACCGCATCAAATGATTGTCCGATATGTTTTGACATATACTGAGCCATATAGAGCTTTTCTACATCACGTTCTGCTGTATCTGCTGCCATTTCACGTGAACTCGATTGCACCGCAGCTTCTGTGCATGTATTTTTTAGCTTTTCACTCTCTGGCACACCTTCAAGTAAATTTTGCATCATTCTATGTGTGATAAGATCTGGATAACGTCTAATTGGTGATGTAAAATGCAAATAGAATTTTGAAGACAGCCCATAGTGACCTAAACATTCTGACGCATATCTTGCACGTGCAAGTGAACGAAGAAGCATTACAGACAATGTTTTTTCTTCTGGTTTTCCTTTTGATTGTTTCAAAACGTCACCTAATACATGTGTATTATCTTCTTGCCCTTTCGGAATTTTATACCCAAACATACGAGCAAAATTCGAAAATACTTTAAGTTTATTAGGGTCTGGCATTTCATGCACACGATAAACAGCAGGATAATCTGCTTTTAACATAAATTCAGCAGCAGCTTCATTACAAGCTAGCATAAATTCTTCGATAAGCATTTCTGATTGACCACGTGTGCGAAGCACAACTTCATTTGCAATTCCATTTTCATCGCAAAGAACAGCCGCCTCTGGGATATCAAGCTCTAAAGCACCACGAATCATACGATTTTTTCTCATATTAATCGCAAGGTCATTCATCTTAACTAATGTGTCTTTTATATGGGCATAACGAGCACAAAGTTCTTCATCTCCATCTAAAATTTTATTTACATTAGTATATGTCATACGTTCTTTAGAGTTAATCACACTTTTAGCAAATCTAAAGCTATAAACTCTGCCTGAACTATCTGTTTCCAAAAATCCCGAAAAAGCATATCTGTCTACATTCGGATTTAATGAACATATTCCATTTGATAATTCAAATGGCAACATTGGCACTACTTTATCAGCAAAATAAACTGAAGTTCCTCTATTCCATGCTTCTCTATCAAGAGGGCTTTCATATGTTACATAATGCGATACATCAGCAATATGCACACCTAATATCATTCGTCCATTCTCTAATGGTTCAAGTGATACAGCGTCATCAAAGTCTTTCGCTGTATCTCCATCAATCGTGAAAATAACTTTATCTCTTAAGTCTTCACGTCCTGTAATATCTGTTACAACTTGAGAAATAGTTTTTGCTTGATCCGTTACACTTGTTGGAAATTCTTCAAAAATACCATTTTGATGTAAAATCGCAGCTGCAGCAGTTTTTAGCGTATTATCTTCACCAAAAACATGACTAATTACACCTTGTGCTGGATATTTTGCATCTCCGTAAAATGTTATTTTAACCTCTACTTTATCCCCCACTTTAGCTCCCATAAGTTTTCTCATGGAAACATCTACAAGTGGATAGCGTTTTGACGGCTGAACATAATATGCACGACCTTTTTCAAGCCTACCAATTACTGTTCTAACACTTCTGGACAAAACAGATACAACAGCACCTTCACGACGACGGTTTCGTGATGGTTTTGGATTTAATTTCACCAATATTTTATCTCCATGCCAAGCATGACGACTTTGACCAGGTGGAATAAAAATATCTTCCGTATTTTTTTCATAAATTGGAATACCAAAAGCAAATGCTTTTTCTGTAGCTCCAAATGTGCAAGGAACTATGCCAAAAAATTCACTTTTCGCATAACGTTTCTTTTTGTTTTTGAGAATACGTCCTTGCGCTTCAAGTTCATGCAATGCATCTTGAATATCATTTTTAGGGAAATGACGAAGTATTTCAAATAATTCTTTAATTGAAAGTGGGCGTGTTAATGCTTCATATACAACTTCTAAAATGTCATTCATATAAAACCCTCCTTTATGTTTTAAGCAATAAAAATTTATATTTTTTTATTAATAGTGCTTAAAAACCTATTATATTTTTATTATACTTCATTTCCTATAAAATATAAAGAGGATATTTGTTAAAAGTGAGGTTCTGCAATTTTTTCTATAGTGATTTGATTATCTTTCAAATATAATTTTGTCGGAAATCCTTTTGAAATTCGCCCTGTAAGTATTGCTTCTGCAAGCACATCTTCTACTTTTGTTTGAATTTGTCTTTTTATCGGCCTTGCTCCATACATTTCATCAAACCCTATGTCAGCTATATATTTTGTAATATTTTCATCGATGATTATGTCATTTCCAAGTTCTAAAGCACGGCGTTTTACATCATTTAATAGATTTTCTGTGATTTTATGAATTTCATTTTTATTTAGCTTATCAAATACTAATATATCATCTAATCTATTAAATAGCTCTGGTCTAATCATAGTTTTAAGTGTTTCGATTACACTTTTGCGAATTTGTTCAAATTGTTGGTTTGCATCATCATTTGCATTAAATCCTAGTCCTTTTTTATTTGTCGCTATTTTTTCAGCACCTATATTTGATGTCATAATTATTACAGTATTTTTAAAGCTAACACGCCTACCTTTGCTATCTGTTAAACATCCATCTTCTAATATTTGCAAAAATATATTAAATATATCAGGGTGTGCTTTTTCTATTTCATCAAACAAAATCACTGAATATGGTTTGCGTCTTACTTTTTCTGTAAGTTGTCCACCTTCTTCAAATCCTATATACCCTGGAGGAGATCCGATTAGCTTTGACACTGATTGTTTCTCCATATATTCAGACATATCAACCTTAATTAATGCTTCATCATTTCCAAAAAGAACGTTTGCTAATGCTTTAGAAAGTTCAGTTTTCCCGACTCCTGTAGGTCCTAAAAACAAAAATGAGCCTATTGGGCGTTTATATTCCCTAAGCCCTGCTCTTGAGCGTCTTATTGCCCTTGATAATGAACACACAGCAGCATGTTGTCCTATAACTCTCTCATGCAGTAATTCTTCTAATTCTAGCAAATTTTGTACTTCATCTGCTGTGAGTTTTGTTACTTTTATACCTGTCATTTCTGATACAATACTTGCTATATGATTTGGAAGTAATATACATGTGCTTTGTCTTGAATAAATTTCCATTCTCTTTTTTTCAATTTCTGTAAATAATTTAGTTTCTCTACCGCCTAAAAGTGCTGCTTTTGATAGGCTTTGCTTTTGTATAGCAATCTTTTTTTCTTCCATTAAAAGTTTTAAATCTTGCTCCATTTGCTCTATTTCTGGTGTATTACTCCTATGATTTTGCATTTTAATTTTTGCACAAGCTTCATCAATCAAATCAATTGCCTTATCCGGCAAATATCTTTCGTTTACATATCTAACAGATAGCTCAACGGCAGAATTAATAGCTTCATCAGAAATTTTCACCTTGTGATATGCTTCATATTTATGACGTAACCCTTTCAAAATTTCTACAGTTTGTTCTGCCGTTGGCTCGTCAATAGTTACCTTCTGAAAACGTCTATCTAGTGCATTATCTCTTTCAATAAATCTTTTGTATTCTGCTACAGTTGTAGCACCTATTACTTGAATTTCTCCACGAGATAATGCTGGCTTTAATATATTTGCAGCGTCAATTGCTCCTTCTGCCATTCCAGCGCCGACTATCATATGCATTTCATCAATAAATAAAATTATATTCTTCACTTTTGTAATTTCGTTAAGTAAAGCTTTAACTCTCTCTTCAAATTCACCACGATATTTTGTGCCAGCAATCATCGCTGATAAATCAAGCGACATTATCTGTTTATCCTTTAAATTTTCTGGTACACATCCATGCACAATCCTTGTTGCAAGCCCCTCTGCTATTGCAGTTTTTCCCACGCCAGGGTCACCCACTAGTGATGGATTATTCTTTGTTCTACGAGATAAAATTTCAATAGTTCTTTCAACTTCTCTCTCTCGTCCTATAACTGGGTCCAGTTTTCCTTCAGCTGCAAGCGCTGTTAAATTTTTCGAAAATTGATTTAATGTTTTAAGTTCTGGATTTTTTTCATATTTAACCTTAATATTTGCATCTATATTAGTATTCACATGTGATTTATTGCTAATTTCACAAGTATCAGTGCGAGCAAAACTATCTCTTGATAGCATTTTTTCCACTGTGCTAGAAATCATTTCAGGTGCAATTCCCATAGATGCAATAATCCTTGTTCCAACATTTTGTTTTTCTGAAATCATAGCTAAAATCAAATGTTCTGTTGATACTTCTGTGCTTTTATATTTATATCCTATATCTGTTGCGATTTCGATAATATGTTTTACTCTTGGTGTAAGTGTTAGATACATATCATCTGTTGCTATTCCTGTTCCCATCATAGATTTTATTTTATCTATTACTCTGATTTCTGTCACATCAAAACTTGCTAATACTCTTGATGATATGCTTTCTTTTTCATGCAAAATTCCAACTAAAAAATGCTCTGTTCCAACATAATTATGTCCAAGTTTTGCCGCAATTTGCCTTGAAAAACTTATTGCTCTTTTTGTTTCGATAGTAAATTTATTTTGAAAGTTCATAAAAAAACACTCCTTATACTGACAATGTAAGGAGTATATGCTAATATTGTAACTTTTAAACAGTTTTAGCTTATTTCATTTATTTTATATGAAAAAGGGTGTGATGAAAATACATCACACCCTAAGTTTATTTAGATATTAGCAGTTTCCACCACAATCACATTCTTCTTCAACATCAACGATTTGACGAAGAACATCAAGAGCATCATAGATTTCAAATGCTTCGAAACATTTTCCATCTTTCATTAGGTATTGAGTAACCCCTAAAATAGCAACTGGTTTACCAGTAGCATCGCCAAATTTACCTTGACCTTGGTGTAATCCACGTAGTTTCCAACGAACAGCTACATTAGATACGCCTTCACCTTGATCGTTTACAGTGATGCGATCGATAGTGTAACGAGCGTTAGGGAAAGAAGAAAGAAGCGCAATGATATTGCCTTGGATTTCATCATGACCTACAAGTTTGTCATTACCAACAGTGTTAACTGTACAGTTGTCTGTAAATAGTTCAGTTGCTCTGTTAATCATTTTAACATTGTAAATATCTTGAAGCATTTCTTTGAAGTATTCACCCAATGATGAATCTTTTGCTTTATAACGTTCTGGCATAAATTGACCCTCCATTGTTTCTGGCATACCCACGATTTTAGTTTGTGGAATTGATTTTGCCATTTTTTTCGCAACTTCGATAGGGTCAAAGCCTAATTGTTGAACAACAGCTAGGTTATCACGTACTAGCCATTCTTCGAAAATTCTATTTTCAGAAATAGCACAGTCAGCGATTGTACGGAAAGAGATTTTTTTGTTTGTAGCAGGTCCAAAGTTACTTGGGTTTATGTTAGTAGCTGTTGACAGGATACGGTGAGATGAGAAGTATACGTTTTCGCTATCTTGCGCCCAAACTACATCTTCTCCGATAAGACGTCTATCAGGGAAACCGTATAAAGTAGCTAGAGTACCAGCGATAACGCCAGAAATACCAGTACCAGTACCGGCTGAAGTGTGAACTAAACAGTCATTATGGTAAGTATCATAAATTACACCAATACCTTTTTCTTCCCAGATACGGTGAGTGATTTTTAAAATATAATCAACAACATCTAGGTAATCATCATCAAAACCAGGTAGGTCTTGTTTTTTCTCAGTATTTTTTAGGTAGTCATTATAATCTTTATGACCTACTGGGTTTACGTCTTTGTTGTCACTGTAATAAACTTGAATATTTTCCATGTTGCACAGCCCTTTCTTGTTTGGTTAATTTAATTTATTGAACTTCTTTTATTAAACATAATTTCTGTGTAAAACAAAAAATTATGTAAAATGCACTAAAAATCAATTATGACAGCGAAGTCATTTTCGTTTTTTATTTTATCTTGATTTGTAACTATTGTCAATACTTGTAATCAATAATTTTAATAAATTTCCATAATGCATAAATATTATTTAGGTTTCATGGTAGATTTTCCTATATGAAGCGTCATTGGCCTCGTTATTATTTTTTTATCTAAATCAGGATTTAAAATCAGCTCTCTCACCCTATTTACAACATCAATTGTCATTTGATATGTATCTTGTTTAAGACAAGTAATTCCATAATCATTGCTATGCATACCTGGTGCAAAAAAACCTGCTATCGATATATTTTCTCCGGCAATAAGTCCAACTTCTGCTGCTGCATCAATTACGGCAAAGGTGTTTTCATCTCCTGCACATAAAATTGCCTCTGGAGGTGGATTATTTGCAAAATATTCTTTTGCAACTTCATATGATTTTTCATAAAAATAATATCCATTGCAAATTTCACAATCTGTAATTCCGTACTTTGCAAGCCCTTCAATAAACGCCTTTTGTCTTACATGATAGGTGCCATACCAACCTGCACCAGTTGAAAAATACATGATTTTTTTATGTCCAATGTTTGCGAAATGTTCAGCCATCAAATTGCAACCTTGAACATTATCTCCATGTACACAGTTTAAATCCATTCCTTCTACAAAACCATTAAACAGCACAATCGGAATGTTTTTTGCATCAAAAACTGGGCTTACATCATGTGTAATTGCAGAAGACGTTATGATGATTGCATCTGGCACATATCGCAGACATCTATCTATAATTTCATTAATATCTTGTGTCGGAGCACAAGTAAACAACATTGTTTGCATGTTATTTTCTGCTAAAATATTACTTAAGTTGATTAAAACTTGTGAATAGAATTTATCATATACACTTGATAAAACTACTGCAACTATATTTGAATTTTTTGCATTTAATATATTCGCAAGCGCATTAGGATGATATCCCAGTTTTTTTGCAGTATCTTTTACTTTTTTTCTAACATCTTCACTTATATAACCAGTCCAATTTTTATTAAATACACGTGAGACTGTAGATTGTGAAACTCCCACTGTATTTGCAACATCTCTTGCTGTCACCCTTGCAGTTTTACGATTTTTCATTTACTCCCCCCACTACATCTAAATGTAATAATTATTTACCTTTTTGAATAAATTGTCAACAAAATTTAGAAAATATTAAGCTGACAAATTTTTTGTTGATTAATTGTTTATATTGTATATTGACACTTTATATGTGCATGGTGTATATACAATTAAATACAAAACACAAAATTTTTCACATAAAACACAAAACAATAGTTGGGGTTTTTTATCTTCATTATGCAATTTTCAATAATTAGTCAAATGATTACTGTAATTTTTATACACAAAAATTTTGTAAAATAATTGTTAACATTGCACATTGACATTATTTGCCTAAAAATGTAATAATGGTATAAGCTGATTACGTAGTCATGAGTTTGAAACTATTAACTACAATTTTGTAATCATATTTATCATAAGGAGTAATATAATGAGTATATCAGGAAAATACCCACTTATCAAAAGAAAACCAGATGAAATATCTGACAGAGCTAAAATGCTAAATGAAAAAGCAATCACTGTTAACATTCATGATCATATGATGTTTGAATTTGCTATTCATAAAGCACTAGGCAGAAAGGATATTTTTAATACATATTATCTTCCACAGCTTAAATCAGGTGGATTTAATGTTGTTGCAACAACAATCGGTGCAAACTCACCTTGTCTATCTAATCTTACAGATGATTTAGCTTTTGGTGCTTTCGAGCAACTTGATATGCTATGGGAAGAAGAAAAAACAGCTGGCACATTTAAAATCTGTAATAATACAAAAGAAATTCGTGAAACTGTAGCACAGGGCAAAATTGCTCTTCTAATCGCTTTTGAAGGTGCTCGTGTTCTTCATGGACGTTCAGCAGAAGAAAGCATGACTATGCAACATACTTTCCACAAACTAGGACTTCGTGTTAACTGTATTTGTGGTGCTGCACGTACAATGTTTGGTGATGGTATGGGCGAGAGCCGTCCTGAAGCTGGTATTACTACTTTCGGTAAAAAACTTATTGAAGATATGAATGAGATTGGCATGTTAGTTGATTTAACTCATATGAATGACAATACATTCTTTGATTGCATAAACGCTTCTTCAAAACCAGTTATCGTATCTCATATCGGTGCTATGGCTGTTTGTGATAACGAATGTAACATCAGTGATGAACGCATTATTGCTATTGGTAAAAACGGTGGCGTAATCGGGATGGAAATTGTTAAAACTGAAATTGTTAAAGGTGCTCAAGAAACTGGCGAAGTAGTTACATTTGATAATGTAATTGACCACATCGACCACATTGTAAAACTAGCAGGTGTTGACCATGTTGGTCTAGGGCTTGATTTTGATAACTTTGACCTTGTACACAATGTACATCGTGCAATGTGTCCGTTCCCTGGTTCAATCGAAGGATTTTACACTGGTATCCCTCATGGTGACCATATGACTGATGACCCTAATAATATCGGCGAATGTTATGTAATTGCTGAATATTTAATTAATCGTGGTTACAGTGATGAAGATATACTAAAAATTCTAGGTGGCAACATGATGCGTGTACTAGAAGCAACTATAGGGTAAGGAGTTATTAAAAAATGAATAAACCATTTATTTTCGATGCATTTTCTGAAATTTCAGATGATTATGTTTATGCTTTTTTAGAACATGAACAAGATATATTAAACGGTAAAACTAATGCTTTTGACAAAGTATATCTTCCACGTCTTAAAGCGCAAGGTGTAAATGCTATTAATATGGCTGTCGGTGGTGAACGTTGTATCCAAGCTATATACAGCAACACTGATGTACATAGATTTTGGGATGCACACAAAAAACTTGATGTGCTAAACTCTGATCTTGAAGCTGGTTGTCAAAGTTTTGTTCTAGTTAAAACTGCATCTGACTTTGAAAAAGCTGCTGCTGAAGGTAAAATTGCAGTTGTTGCAACTTTATCAGGCGGTAAACCACTAGAAGGTAAACCAAACTTAAATTTACTTTCAAGCCTTCGTTCACTATATCGTTTAGGTTTACGTGGACTTCAACTTACAGGCAACACTCGTAACCGTTTAGGTGATGGTGTAGCACAATCTTGTACAAGAGGTAAACTTACAAACTTTGGTATCGACGTAGTTCGTGAATGTAATAGATTGGGCATTTTGCTTGACACAGCTCAACTTTCTGATTATGGTTTTTATGATTTAGTTGAAAATACAAGCAATCCTGTAATCGATTCTCACTCAAATGCTTTTGAAATTTCAAATCACCCACGAAATCTATCAACGGATAGACTAAAAGCTGTTGCACAAACAGGTGGTGTAGTTGGTGTTTCACTTCGTTCTGCTTTAGTTGCACACGAAAAACCACAAGCTACTTTAGATGATTTAATGCGTCATATTGACTTCATGGTTGAAACTTGTGGTATCGATCACGTTGCTATAGGACCTGACTTCTCACCTATTAAGACTCCTGTTGACAGAACTGCTTGTATCGGTTTTGGTAACTTAGGTCCTGAAGGCGAGTTTGACTATCGCACTCCTTTCCAAAGTGAAAAATACCCTGGTATTGTCGATGGAATTGAGTATGGTATTCGTAAAAATGATTTCGTTGAAGGTGCTTCTGAATGTGAAACATTTGGCGCTGTAGTTAATAAACTTTCTTCAGCTGGATATTCTAGCGAAGATATGGATAAAATTTTAGGCAAAAACATGCTTGAAGTTTACAAAAAAGTTCTTGGCTAATTTTTATAATTTTTAAAGCCTTTGGCTTTTTAAATACGATGAGGGGAAACATCAAAAGAATAAAATGAAAAGAGGTAAAGTAAATGTCAATTTTAGATGGAGTAATTTTGGTTCTTTACATGATCGGTATTGTTGCATTCGGTGCTTTTCTAGGTAAAGAAAATGAAACAGACGAGGACTACTTCGCTGGTGGTCGTAGCATGCCTTGGTATGCACTTGGTCTGTCTGTTGGTCTTACAATGATTTCTGCAAACAGTTTTATCGGTGGTCCAGGTTGGGCTTACACTGATGGTCTGATTGCCGCAATGGTAAACATCTCAGTTCCACTTACTATTGTATTCTGTACATATACAATTCTTCCTGTTATCTACAACGCTAGAGTAACAACAGTTTATGAATATGTATACATGCGTTTAGGTACTAAAAGCCGTATCTTAAACGTAATCGCATGGCTTGCACAATCTATCGTATTTATCGGTGGATTCGTTTACACACCTTCTCTAGTACTTGATGCTATCACTGGTATTCCACAAGATATTTGGGTTCCAATTATAGTTGTACTTACAATTCTTCTAACTGTTGCCGGCGGTCTTAAAGCCGTTATCTGGACTGACATGATTCAAGGTATCATCCTATTCATTGGTCTTGTAATCGGTGTAACTGTTGCAACAGGTGCTTTAGATATGCCAATCGGCGATGCATGGAATATTGCTCGTGAAGCTGGAATTACAACTTCATTCGACTTCTCATTCGCTTTCAGTGGTCTTAACTTCTGGACTGCTATGCTTGGTGGTTTCTTCATGTGGGTTGGTTACTTTGGATTCGACCAAGGTCAAGTTCAACGTTATGTATCTGCAAAAGATATGAAAACAATCAAGAAAACTGGTGTTATGTCTTCTATCGCAATGCAAGTTATCTACTGGTTATGTTTCATCTTAGGTACATTCCTATTTGTATTCTACCAATCAAATCCAAACACTTTAGACTTTGCTAACTCAAACAACGTTATGACTGACTTCCTATTAAACTACGTTCCAACTGGTGTACTAGGTCTTCTACTTGCTGCAACTTTCGCTGCTGCAATGTCATCAATTGACTCAGTTTTAAACTCACTAACTGCTGTATTCGTAAAAGACCTTTACGAGCCATATATTGTTAAAAGACAAGGTACTTCTCTAAAACAATCTATGATTTTCACAGTTATCTTTGGTGTTATCGTTGTAATCTTCGTTTACGCTGGTCTAAGCGATAACATGGCATCAATTCTTCAAACAATTGGTACACTTACAGCTCCATTCGGTTCTGTATTATCTGGTATGCTATTTGTTTGTTGCTTTATGAAATCTGCAAATGATAATGGTACTTTCATCGGTGCTTTATTATCAGCAGCTATCCAAATTTACCTATCAACATCAGGCCTAGTTGCTGACATACATTACCTATGGGGTTATGTATACGGTGCATTAATGGTAATCGTATTTGCTTGGATTTTCTCAAAAATCTTCTACAAAGAAGAAGATGCAAAAGCAAGATATAAATATACTATCTATGGCACTATCGAAGATACTAAAGGCAAAACTGATGCTAATGGTTCAAGCCTAGAGCCACTAAAAATGGACGTATACGGAATCGCTATGATTGTTGTATTCGCTGTTCAATGTGTAATTCTAGTAGCTCTTCAATAATTCCTTAAATTTTGTATAGATTTCCCCAAACACCCTTTAAGATAGTGCTACCTTTTGGTGGCACTATTTTATTGTCTAAAATTAAATTTTTCAATCATTTAATACTTTATTTTTTTATTACTTGTAATTTTGTTATAAATTTGATATTATAGTCATATAAGTAATTTTAGAAGGAGTGTCTATGATGAAATTGTTGCCAACAGTAGAGCAGTATAGAAAAAACTATAATTCGTATCAAAGAATTTTACTTTACATACGAGCAGTTTTTTTCGGTGGAATTATTTTAGCACCTATTATTTACTTTTTAACCTCTGATAATCCTAGCATATTTGATACCTATATTATAGTGTTAGCTATTCTCATTGTGCTTTTAACTATCTACAAAGAAGTTGTTATTATGCGTTGTCCTAATTGTAGACGACGACTATTTTTAATGATTTTTACTATCGACATAGTTTTAGACACTTGCCCTCATTGTCAAACTCTATTAAGAGAACCTCGCAAAAAGAAAAAAGTTAAAGAATAATTTATTAAGGTGTGATTCAATATCACACCTTATATTTTTTATTTACTTATACCTATCACTCTTATCAGAATTTTTTACAACTAATGAAAATATTTTTCAATTTGTCCCATTTTTGTAAATATATATTATTTTTTTATGTCACTTTGTATAAATATTATGATTTTGATGTACATTTTCGCTATTTACATGTTTTTTTCTAAATGCTATAATTAATTATAAGAAGTTACATCTAGTTTTATTATAGCAAACAACTATATTACGTCCTGTTTGCTTCTGACTTATGCGAGGCGATATTATGAATTTAGTACAACATATTCTAGATACTACTGATGACAAGGATTTATATTCTGGGCTTGATTATGGATTTAGTTTGATAAGAAGTAAAAAATTTGATATAGCATTAAATTATTTTAGACAACTCATTGAATTATCACCTGAAAATGTTGGGACATATATTGGTTATGAATGGGCTTTTGAGGCAATATCTTCTCAGTATGAATTCGAACAACAATTAGGTTCTTTCCAGCAGTATTCAAATGAGATTACTTTATTATCTGATGAATATATCAAGAGCTATCTCTCCTATGCTTTTAAACAAAATAGTTTAGCTGAAGCCAAATCTTATATTAATTTTAATGAAAGAAAACTATATCTTAATTGTCAGCAAAAGCTTTTGACTCATGCATTAGAATATATCGAACTTGCAGATTCATCTAAAGAATCTAATTTATTAAAACAGGATATATTAAGCAAGCTTGAAATAGTTAATGCAAAGTTATTTATACGTCGAACTTTCCTTGCTGTGATACTAACTCCCCTATTTGCTTTATTGCTTTATTTTATTATGATTTATAATTAAAAAGGTGTGACCAATCGGTCACACCTCAGCGTGTCGAAAAAGTTCGACACACTGTTGGCTGTTATAAAACGCTGAAAGTCAAGGCGTGGAAACTTTCAAATGAGGGAGCATATTCGATATATGTGACCGATATTTGCAAGTTTTCAGAACGAAGAAAGCAAAATTTTTGACGATTTTAATTCAAATTTTGTGTTTTCAGAGTTTTTTGACAGTCTGAGGTGTGACCAATCGGTCACACCTTTTATTTATGCTGTTTTATTTTCTTGTTGTTCATTTTCTTTGATGAATTTATTTAATTGTGATATCAGCAATGTCACCCCTAAAATTGCAGCTATAGTATCGGCTATAGGTTGTGACCAGATAAGTCCATTTAAACCAAATAATGAACTTGAAATAATTACTGTTGGAATGAAAATAGCTTGTCTACTGATTGATAAAATCAGTGATTTAATAGGTTTGCCCATAGTTTGAAGAACTGACATCGGAACAAATACTAAGCCTAATAAAAATCCTGTTGACATTAATGCCCTAAGCATCATTGTTCCGATTTCGATTACATTTGGATTATTATCTAAAAATCCTGCTACAAAACTTGGAGCAATTGCAATCATAACTGACATAATGACAAGACCCATAATAACTGTTGTTGTTAATGTATATTTTAGAAGTGCTTTTAATCTATCAAAGTTCTTTGCACCAAAAGCATATCCCAATAACGGCTGTGCTCCCATCGCAAATCCCATAATAACCATTATTATCATAAATGTGCCTTTAGTTGCAATACCCATTGCCGCAACCGCATCATTACCATAATCAGTTAAATAAAAGTTATAAATAATATTAGATATACTCATTAATATACCACTAATTGAGCTTGGTAAACCAATTGTTAAAACGTCTTTTAATACTCCATCTCCAATTTTGAAATCAGTGATTTTATTTGATAAAGCTGTATTCTTTTTACTTAATACCACAAGATAATAAATAAATGAACATACATTACCTAGTACAGTTGCAATTGCGGCACCTGCTACACCAAAATCAAATACAGATATAAAAATTGGGTCTAGCACTATATTAACAATCGTTCCAATCATCATACCAAACATTGCACCTTTTGCATTGCCTTCACTACGCATAATATTACCAAATGAAGTTGCTACAATAATAAATGGTGCACCAATTGAAAGATATGTTACATATTCAGTAACAAAACCTATTGTAAATTCATCTGCACCTAATAATTTTGCTAAATCTTCTGCAAAGAAAAATAATGCAAGTCCACTGATAATACCTATTGCAAGTCCACCATAAAAGGCGAATGATGATACATTTTTTGTTCTATCATTTCTGCCTTCACCCAAATTTCTTGATATTGTCGCACTTGCTCCCATACCAAATAAGTTACCAACTGCCATCAAGAACATGAAAATTGGTGTTGCAAGCGATACGGCAGATACTTGAAATGTATCATTAGTTTGTCCTATAAAAAATGTATCTGCTAGATTATAAACAATTACAACTAGCATTGCTGTAATTGTAGGAATTGCAAGTTTCCATACTGCTGTGCTTATCTTTTCTGTTTCGAATAAATGTTTATTGTCTTTCATGTTATCTCCTATTAACTAAGTTTGATTTCTAATAGTTAGCTTTGAAACTATTTTATCTTAAAATAAAAATAGCCTAATACTATTCTTATTTTAAATCAATGTATTGAGTTTTTTTATTGAATTTATCAATTCTTGATATTCTTCTTTTGGAAGGCTGTGTGCAATTTTATCTTCTATTGATAAATGCTTATCTTTAATCTTGTTTGCTACATCTTTTCCTTCCTCTGTCAAAATCACTGCTTTTAATCTTGAATCTTTTTTTGAATATACTCGTGAGATAAATCCACTTTTTTCAAGTCCACGTAATTTTGTAGATACTGTTGGAGCTGTGATATCGAAAAATTCTTCAATATCTTTTTGATATATATCCCTGTCTAAATTTTTAGCAAGAAAATCTATAAATATGAAATCTCCAAAAGTAAATGCACTTTCTTTCTCAAAAAGCTCTAATGAAATTTGTTGGCACAATTTTTCATTTTCTCGTTTTAATGCATGCATAAATTTTATAAGTTCTAAACATAATTTATTTTCCATAGACCCTCCTTTAAATACTTTTATATCTAACTATTTAATTACTAACAGTATTATACTAAACTATTTTAGCAATGTCAACAAATATTTGAAAATTATTTTTATATCACATTTTTCACAAATTATTGTATTTGTTTTTTTATATTATAACATGCTTAAAACATTGACTTACATCTTATTTTCTTGTATGATAACGTTGTACTATAAATATATTTGGAAGGATTATACATTATCATGAAAACTTTCGCATCAGAAAAAAAATTAGTTAGAGATTATATGGAAAAACTTGAAAACTGTGCTATCGAAGAAATTGGTTCTGTTCTTGATGAATTTGTATCTGAAGATTACACTTGGGAAGGCTCTTATCCTTTTATGGATTTAACTGGCTCTAAAGCTGTCTGTGACACTTTTTGGACACCACTTAAAAAATCATTGCATCGTATCCAACGTCGTCAAGATGTATTTATGGCTGGTTTAGCTAAGGATGGTAAAACTTGGGTTATGAGTATGGGTCAATTTATGGGCAGATTTATGGAAAGCTTTTTAAATATACCTCGTACAACAAAGATTCAACATTTACATTATTATGAATTTTCATTAATTGAAAATAATAAAATTGTACATACAGCACTATATTGTGATATTATCGCATTTATGACAGAAGCAGGGCTTAATGTTCCTATGCTTGAAACTGGTAAATATTTTGTTTATCCTGGTCCACGTGACCATAATGGGCTTCTTTTTGGTGATTGTCCAAAAGAAAAATCTATAGCTTCTATGGCAACGGTTGACCAAATGATTGATGACTTATATAAATTAGATTGTGCAGACCCTAAAGTGCTTGCACGAACTTGGTCTGAAGATATGTTATGGTATGGTCCTTGTGGTGTTGGTGCTTGTTTCACAATAGAAGGATATAAACAACAACATTCAAAACCATTCCGTGACCATTTAGCAGATAGAAAATCTTTAGGACGACATGCATTCTTCTCAGAAGATGATTTTGTTTGTTTCTATACTAATTTATCTTTATCTTCTCCAGGTGGCTGGATGGGGCTTTGTGGTGGTGCTAAAGATATAATTTTACGTGGTGATCTTGATATTTACTATTGTAAAGATGGTAAAATTCTTGAAAACTGGTGCTATTTTGATATTCCATATTGGATGTATCAACAAGGTGTTGATATAATAGAACGCACAGTATCAATCTGTAATCCTTAATTAAATATAGAGATGTAATGATTATTTTAGTATACTTTCATTGCATCTCTACTTATTTATTGACTTAAAATTGTCTATATGGTAGAATTAATAAACAATTATCTTAATTAGGTGGGTGAAATATTTGGAACATAATAAAAAAACAGCTGTTACTGCCTCTGATGTTGCAAAGCTTGCAGGAGTTTCTATGGCAACAGTTTCAAGAGTCTATAATAAAAATTGGACAGGTCCAATGAGTGAAAAATCTCGTAATAAAGTAATTGCTGCTGCAAAGGAATTAGGTTATATTCCAAATGCTATTGCTCCAATACTTTCTTCTGGTCGTTCTAATAGTGTTGCTATTGTTGTATCTGAAGAATATTCTTCATTTTTTATGGAAGCATTTCATCTTATGAGCAGAATTTTAGATAAGGAAGGAATGAGAACTCTTTATTTTACTTGTGCACCTAGTAATGATGTTAATGATGTATTATCTCACATAATGAAATATCGAGTTGATGGAATTATAATAACTTCAGCTGCTTTAATGCATACTTTAGATACTAAATGGGTAAACTCTGATGTTCCCGTTGTTCTCTATACTGGTTACACCGAAGGACTTGATATAAACGCTGTACAATCTGATAACTACTCTGCTTGTATTAAAGTTGCTGACTTATTAAGTGGCTTAAATTTTCGCAAAATTGCTTATTTCAACTGTGAAAACAGTAAGTATTCTAACCATTTGGTTCGTCAAAATGCTTTTCTAAAAGGTCTTGCTGCACATGGAATTTATGATGTTACAATTTGCTCTGCCGATTATTCTTATGAAGGCACTCTTGAAGTTGCTATGAAATTTTTTGCAACAAAACCAGATGTTGAAGCTATTTTCTGTGGCGGTAACTTTACTGGCCTTGCTGTTATTGATGCAGCACGTAAATTTGGCTATAAAATCGGTGAAAATCTTTCAATTGTAGGTTTTTATTCAAGTGGGTATTATGACCTTGATTCTTATAATATTACTTGTCTGAAACAAGATTTATCTGGAATGGCCGTTGATGCTGTTAATCTTTTGATGAATAAAATTAAAAATCCTAATATTCAATCAAAAATTATTACTCACCCCATGACTCTATGTCTAGGAAACACAACTCCCACTTGCCCTGATGAGCTTAAAAACAATTTAAAAGCAGTTTATTTAACTAAATAAGTTTACAAAAAATTGTATGATTTATCTGAAAAATTTATATTTTTCAAAAAAACATTGACATCACTTAATTGTGGTGTTAATCTTTAATTACAAAATGATTTCGAAATCATTTCTAAAATTAGTAATTTATGAAAGAGGTATTTTATTATGTGCAAAATTTATTACACTGATGCAAGTCTTGGAAACCCAGTTAATCACACTGATTATGCTGATTTTGAAAACTATGCTGAAAAAAAGCTTGATTTACCAGGTTTCGACAAAGAATATAAAGATATAGTTGATTATATTCTTCGTATTACTCATAGAATTTGGGAAGAACGTTCTGTAGGTGTAATTTATGATACCTATCATAATGAAATCAAAGTTCACTTATGCTCTACTACAAACTATGGAATTAAAAAAGTAATTTTGCACACAATGGAAGATCAACATGCATATCCAAACAGAAGACTTGCTCCTCAAGCTGTTGTTTGGGCTGATGATGGTGATGGTGTTTATTTCTCATCACATAGACTTCTCAGCACTGGTACTCATATGAATGATAATGCTTGGTCAAAGGCTACTGGCAAGCAAGTTGTAAACCTTGCGATTGCTGATTGCTATATCAAAGATAATCGTATTTTCGAAGAATGGCTTGTACGTGATACATTAGCCCAACTTCGTTGTTTAGGTATTGACGCAGTTGAACTTGCAAAATCTATTTGTGCTAAAACTCCTAAAACTGATAATATCAATACAAAAACTGGTATTAAAGAAAGCATGGAGGGACAATATTTCCCTGCTAAATATGTAGCAAAAGATAATACACTCGGTGAGATTATGAAAGAAATGCATAGCCAAATCTTTGATTATAAATATATTGACCGTGTTACAGATTTATTTACAGAAGATGCAGTATTTTATACAGTTGGTGGTGAGTGCCTTAAAGGTCATGATGCAATCCAAGGTTCAATTATGGGCTTTTTATCTTGTTTTGCTTCTGCGTCATTTGATTTACATCGTATCACTGTAAATCAAAACGAAGATGGCTCTGCTGATATTGCTGTACGATGGATTCTTCAAGGTATGCATGAAGGATATGGAATGTTTGGTGCTCCATCTAATAAACAAGTTGAAATTATGGGTATTAACCATTATCGTTATGAAAATGGAAAAATTATTGAAGGCTGTATGATTTATGATGTACTTGATGTATTAAAACAAATTTACGAAGGTTATACACCTGAAATTGCAGAATAAATTTAATTTATAAGGAGTATCAAATGTCAAATACCAAGAAAAATATCGGAATGATTTGTACTATACTATCTGCATTATTATTTGGATTTTCTCCAGTAATTGTTCAGTTTGTAAAAGATTTTGGAATAAGTACAATAACAGTTGTTTTTTACAGAAATTTCTTTTGTATCTTTATTACTTTGTTGTGGACTTTATTCAGCAAACAAAATCTTAAAGTATCAAAAAAGCATTTAATTCAATTAGCTTTAATATCTATTTTCGGTGTTTCTCTTGCCACTTTAACGCTATATAGCTCTTATAATTATATCGGTGTCGGCACAGCTACTGTATTGCATTTCTTATTCCCTATATTTGCTGTTGCACTTTCTATTATATTTATCCGAGAGAAAATATTCGCATCTAGGATTATAGCTTTAGTTTGTTCTTTAATCGGACTATTATTTTTCCTTCAAGGGTCAGCTGATATGACTGGTATTATTTTAGCTGTTGTATCTGCTGTAGCTTATGCTATTTATCTTGTAGGAATGCAAAAAACAGGGATATCTAAGCTTGAAAGCCGAACAGTTGCATTTTATTTTGCTTTATTTGGTAGTATTTCAATGGGGGCATACGGTACTGTCACGAACGAACTTCAAATTATTATTCCATTTGAAGCTTTAGCTTTGTGTTTAGTAATTTCATTTTTAACATCTTTTGGTGCTGTAATCTTATTACAGATTGGTGTACGAGAATTAAATGCAACCACTGCATCACTTCTTTGTCTATTTGAACCAATTTCTGGCGTGATTTTCGGAATAGTTTTTTTAAGCGAAGTTGTAACTACTAACCAATGGATAGGTAGTGCAATAATTATTTTAGCTTTATTAATTGATATAATCATGGGTAAAAAAAGTATAGAAACTGCTCATTCTAATTAACTTAAATATTTTTAGCTGGTAATATGAATATTAATCATATTACCAGTTTTTGCACTTAAATTCAAATATTAATTATGATACATTTCAGTTAGAATTGACTTACTTTATATTTATCATGTATAATTATTATATATATTTAGATATTTATTTCATTAAATTTATCAATTCTTCTAAATTTATAAATATTATTATGTGAGGTGTAAAAAGTTTCATATACTTTAAATATATGGAATAATGTTATGGATAGAGAAATTATTTATACCAATGAAGAAAGTTGCATAGGATGTAACAAGTGTGTGTTCAAATGTCCTGTAGGTGCAAATGTTGCAACTTATGAATCTGGCTCTAATAAAATTAAAGTTGATAATGAGCGCTGTATCGGATGTGGCGAATGTATTCAGATTTGTGACCATGCAGCAAGACATTATAATGATGATACTGAACGATTTTTTAATGATTTAAATGCAGGTATCCCAATCTCAATTGTTGTAGCTCCAGCTGCAAGAACAAATTTTAGCAATTTAAATAAACTTTTTGGGTTTTTAAAAGCACGAGGAGTGAATTTAATATATGATGTATCATATGGTGCTGATATTTGTACTTGGGGATATATTAAAGCTATTCAAGATAACAATTTACGAACAGTTATAGCTCAACCTTGCCCTGTAATTGTAAAATACATCGAATGTTTTAAACCTGAACTTATTAAATATTTGTCACCTATCCACAGTCCTGCACTGTGTACAGCTATTTACCTTAAAAAATACAAAGATGTTACTGACAAAATAGCTTTTTTATCACCATGTATTGGAAAAACATATGAATTTACTGATAGCAATACTCATGATAATATTAGTTATAATGTTACATATGCATCTTTAAACCAGTATATTGAACAGAATAAAATTAATTTAAGCACTTTTTCTCCTATGAATTTTGATAATATTAATGGTTCTTGGGGATTTGCTTTCTCACGGCCTGGTGGACTTCGTGAAAATGTTCATTTTTATTTAGGTGCTGATGTCTGGGTGAAACAAGTTGAAGGAATTAATCATGTTGAGCATTATTTTAAAGAATATGCAGCACATGCAGCATTTAATAGACCTGTGCCCCTTCTTGTAGATGTTTTAAACTGTTCACATGGATGTAATCTCGGAACAGGAACTGAACGTAATATTTCTCAAAATAGCATTGATTATACTACCAATCAAAGCAAAACTACAGTTTCGCGAGAAAAAGCGTTGGAACTTTTCACTCATTTTGATGCCTCATTAAATATTAATGACTTCATAAGGGCTTATACCGACCGTTCTATTCATTTCAATGACCCATTAGAGCGAGAAATTGAAGATGTTTTTAATCTTCTTGGTAAAGACACTGAAATGGAAAGAAATATTAACTGCTTTAGTTGTGGTTATGGTAGCTGTAAAAATTTTGTTACAGCTGTTGCATCTGGCACAAACCACATTCGAAATTGCAATAGATTTGCTAAAGTTGAAATAAATAAGAAATTAACTCTATTTGACCAAAAATTTGAAGGTTTTTTAGCAAATGTACAACAAATTAATACATTAATAACAGAGAATGCCAATTCAAGTAAAAAATTGAATGATATTACATCACAAACAAAAATCATTGCTATTAATGCAAGTGTAGAGGCAGCTCATGCTGGGAATGCTGGCGTTGGATTTGCAGTTGTTGCTAATGAAATTAAAAAACTTGCTGATGACTCTACTGAAGCATTAACAGTTAGTAACAAAAGCAATCAAGATTTATTGTCTACTATTGATTATTTGAACAGCGCTTTAGAAGAAATAAAAGCAGAACTATATAAAGTAATGCAAGATTAAAAAAAGTGTGACCGATTTGGTCACACTTTTTAATTGTTTAAAAATCAGACTGATACAAAGTATTATTCTACTTCCATACAAGCTTTTTCAAATTCAGCCTGGCATGGCAAAACCAACTTTTCTTTATGTGGTAAATTTATTTCGAATGCTTCTACTTGTTCTTCTGTTACTTCAAGTTCTGTAGAAAATTTAGCAACACCACTTATACCATCCAACACATTTTCTACTAAAGGCAAGATAAGTAAACCTGTATGATATTGTCCATCTTCCATCATTATTGAATATTTCTTTCCACCTAAAAAACCATAAGGCTTATAATGATATGGAAAACCTAAAGTTGTAATTACGTTAAACCCCATTTTTTTAGCTTGTTCAATCGAATGGGTTATAAGTTTTTTACCTAAACCTTTACGATGATAATTCGGAGAAATAAATACAGGTCCAAAGCTAATTGTTTTAAATTCTTTGTTATCATTCGTTACAATTTTTGAATGAGTATAAAAAATTGCACCTTCAATTTTGTCATCTACTTCAATTACAAAAGCGAGTTCTTTAATAAAATCTTTACTATTTCTCATTTTGTTTACAATTACATGTTCGTGTGCACCTGGAAAATATAAATTCCAAAATGCTTCACGTGCAATTTCTTCTACTCTTTTATAGTCACTTGGTTGTTCATTTCTAACTTTCATATACATAAAAATTGCTCCTTTTTAGATTACTAATAATTAAGTGCGTAGCACCACAAACTCTTTTGAGGTTATTATAGCACAATTAAACAATTGTTACAATTAATTTAATTGACTTATTAGTGTAAATCATATAAACTTATTAAAAGGAGTTGTTCAAATGTTTAAAACACCAGCACAAAAAGAATGGCAGAGAATATTAAAAGAAGAAGAAAAATTTTTAAAGTTAAACATAGAAAAGAAGCCATCGAAATTTAATGATTTTATAGCTGATAAAGTTCCAGATAAATTGCAAGATACATTAAATTTAGCATTTTCCAAGTCTTTTTCACTAATTTTTGATAAGGGTATCGGTATTATTGAGAAAAGTTATAACAAAGATGAGATAGAATTCAAGCATAAATTAAATTCATATGCTTACTCCATAAAGCAAGATAGAAAACGAGCTAAAGCATTTGATAAAGAGGCCAATAAGAGTGAAAATGTGAATGTTTTGTTTTCTGGTGTTAAAGGGATTGGTTTAGGGATTTTAGGCATTGGTCTGCCAGATATTCCAATTTTTATTGCAACTGTTCTTAAAGGAATTTATGAAATCTCCATGCAATATGGTTTTGACTATGAGAGTGAAGAAGAACGATATTTTATATTAAATATTATTGCAACAGCATTATCATATGGTGAAAATAGTGTACAAGGTAACAAAGAGCTAAATCACTATATCACCTCCCCTACTTTACCACAAAACTATAATCGAGATGAAAAACTTGATATTGTATGTAATGTACTATCCACTGAGCTACTTTACATGAAATTTTTGCAAGGAATACCAATTGTCGGAGTAGTCGGTGGCATATCTGACGCACTTTTTGTGAAGAAAATATTGTCTTATGCAAGACTTAAATATAAACGTAGGTTTTTGCAGATAAATGGTAAGAAGGTAAGTTTTGAATAAATGGAGGTAATTTAATATGAAAGACAGAAAAAAATATTTAACAGCTAGCATACTTTCCTTTTTAAGTACAATTATATGGATAATAAACGCTGTTGTTAGTAGCTTTCCGAGGTATGGTGCACCTGAGAATTTAGCTATCACACCTAGTATATGTGCAACATTATCTTTCATCGCAACTATAGCATTTTTTATAGCTTATATAAAATGTAAGCATACCCATGAAGAGTAAATATTATAATTTCTTTTAATTAAAATTGCTGTTTGATGGCTGGCTGTCCGAAACAATTTACTTTAACTTCTTTTTCATTACTTGCGTAACGGCAAGTAATCAAGCGTTTTTATTTTTTGGCTTGTCAAAAAATAAAAGTAAAATCGCTTTGCTCAGTGCCATCACATCATTTAAATTCAGCTAAAATGCACTCCTCCAGTTGTGAGAGAAACGCTACTACCGTACTCTGTACTGGATTGTACTGATTTTAAGATTCTGGCTTGCAGCAAAAAAGATTTCCCTATCTCAGCCATTACATCAATCTCGTTAATTTACACCTCAACATTTACCAATATTTAAAATATAGCACAGAGTGCGTTACGTACATGTCTGCACACAGGGCGACTGCCGAGATAATGAGTAATCCAGTTGTGCCAAACATTGTAGCAAAGCGATTTTGTTTCCCTTTTGACAAGTCCAAAAGGGAAAACGTTTGTTTACTTGGAGTTAACCAAGTAATGAAAAAAAGTTAGTATTTATTGTTAAGGCTAAATACCGTCTTTGTAAAGACAAAAAGTAATGAGAAAAGAAACTTAAAGTAAATTGTTTAGAACAACCAGCCATCTTAGCAGAAATTTAATGTAAAATAAAAAAAGATACTGCTACTTCCCAAGGTTATAATATATAATAATACAAAAAACCTGTAACCGAAATGGTTACAGGTTTTTAATGTAAAGATTAATTACTTAACTTCTACAGAAGCACCAGCTTCTTCAAGTTTAGCTTTGATTGCATCAGCGTCATCTTGAGAAACAGCTTCTTTAATTGCTTTTGGAGCTCCGTCAACTAGTTCTTTAGCTTCTTTTAGGCCAAGACCAGTGATTTCACGAACAACTTTGATAACTGCGATTTTGTTAGAACCTGCACCAGCAAGAATAACATCAAACTCAGTTTTAGCAGCAGCAGCTTCGCCACCAGCAGCAGCACCGCCACCAACAACAGCAACAGGAGTTGCTGATACGCCAAATTCTTCTTCAAGAGCTTTTACAAGCTCAGCTAGTTCAAGAACTTTAAGTTCTTTTACAGCTTCCATAATCTCTGTAACTTTAGACATGGTAAATTCCTCCGATAAATTTAAATTAAATATAAGTTTTTATTTTGAGTAATAATGATTACTCAGCAGTAGCTTCAGCAGTTGCAGGAGCTACTAAAGTTGATACAAGAGTTTCTGTATCTTCTGTTTTTTGACAGATAGCATCAAGAGCAAGTGCAAGTTTTGTAATAGGAGTATTGAATCCATATAAAACTTGAGCAACAAGAGTTTCTCTTGAAGGAAGTTCTGCGATTGCTGTAACTTCGTTAGCAGCCATTACATTACCTTCCATAAATCCAATTTTCACTTGGAACTCTGGATTTTTCTTTGCATAAGCACAAAGAATTCTCGCAGGAGCGATTGGATCTTCCATGCTGATAGCAAGTGATGTAGAACCATGAAGATGTTCGTCAATTGCATCAAAACCGATTTCTTTGATAGCAAAACGAGCAAGTGTGTTCTTAATTACTGAATATTCAACTCCAGCATCACGTAATTCACGACGAAGAGTAGTATCATCAGCTACGTTAATACCTTTGTATGAAACAAAGACACCAGCAGCAGCATTTTTCATTTTATCAGCAAGTTCACTTACAATAGCTTTCTTTTGTTCTAAAACTATAGCGTTTGGCACAATATTCACCTCCAACATTAAGAAAGTGCCCTCATATCCTAAAAGACATAAGGGCACAAAATTTATAAAAAATTCATGCAAACCTCGGTAGGCGTTAAAACTTATGACTTACGTCACCTACTGTCTTAGGAATGAGCTTGTTTAGTATAACAAATATATTTTACTTTGTCAAGTAAAATTATTCAGAAACTTTTGCAGGGTTAATACGAATACCAGGGCCCATTGTAGATGCAACTACACATGAACGGATGTATTGACCTTTAGCAGCTGAAGGCTTAGCCTTAACGATAGCTCCTAATAATGCATTGAAGTTGTCAGCTAGTTTTTCAGCACCGAAAGATGCTTTTCCTAATGGACAGTGAATGATATTTGTTTTATCAAGACGGTATTCAATTTTACCAGCTTTTGATTCTTGAACAGCACGAGCAACATCCATTGCTACAGTACCTGCTTTTGGGTTAGGCATAAGACCTTTAGGGCCTAATACTTTACCAAGACGTCCAACAACACCCATCATGTCAGGAGTTGCGATAACTACGTCATAATCAAAGAAGTTTTCATTTTGAATTTTTGATACCATATCTTCAGCGCCAACAAAATCTGCACCAGCAGCTTCTGCTTCCTTCGCTTTATCGCCTTTTGCGAATACAAGTACACGTACAGTTTTACCTGTACCATGAGGTAGTACAATAGCACCACGAACTTGTTGGTCAGCGTGACGTGAGTCAACGCCTAATTTTACATGAACTTCTACAGTCTCGTCGAACTTTGCCTTAGCTGTATCTATAACTGCACTAAGTGCTTCGGACGGATCATAAAGTTTTGTACGATCTACGAGCTTTGCGCTCTCTAAATATTTCTTACCTTTGCGCACGATTAATCCTCCTATGTGTGGTTATTTCGGGATTTACCCTCCCACATTGACAGATACGCCGCCTGTCAATTTTAATAAAAATTAGCCTTCAACAACTACGCCCATTGAACGAGCTGTTCCTGCTATCATGCTCATAGCAGCTTCAACGCTTGCTGCGTTTAAGTCTGGCATTTTAAGTTCTGCAATTTTACGAATTTCATCAGAACTGATTTTTGCAACTTTAGTTTTGTTTGGAACACCACTTCCGCTTTCTATTTTACAAGCTTTCTTGATTAGAACAGCAGCTGGTGGAGTTTTAGTAATGAAACTAAATGAACGGTCAGCATAAACTGTGATTACAACAGGGATAATTAGACCTACATCATTTTTTGTACGCTCATTAAATTCTTTAGTGAACGCCATAATGTTAACACCATGTTGACCCAATGCAGGACCTACAGGTGGTGCAGGTGTAGCTTTACCTGCTGGAATTTGAAGTTTAATATAACCTACTACTTTTTGTGCCATTTAGGTTGCACCTCCTCGATAAAAATGTGGTAAATTGCGAGCGTACTTTTGTACACTCTCCCACTTGTCTTGCGACATGAAAAAACACTATGTGTTATTCCTCAATGGGTTCCACCTGTGTAAGCTCAAGCTCTACAGGTGTTTCACGACCAAACATGGAAACGATAACTCGTACCATATTTTTGTCTTTTTGAATTTCCTCAACCGTGCCAATAAAGCCTGAAAGAGCGCCTTCGCTAACTCGAACGCTATCACCAACTTCGTAAGAAATCTCAACTTCACGTTTTTCAACGCCCATGTTTGCAACTTCTTCATCGGTGAGTGGTATTGGTTTAGATGATGGGCCTACAAACCCTGTACATCCTCTTGTATTTCGCACAAGATACCAGCTTTCATCGGTTAAGACCATTTTAACCAAAACATATCCAGGGAAAAGCTTTCTCTGAACTTCTTTTGTTTGGTTATCTGTTACTTCCATAACTGTTTCCATAGGTACTGAAACCTCGTGGATTAAGTCATGAAGTTTGCGGTTTTCTACCGCTTTTTCAATTGACGAAGCTACTTTGTTTTCATAGCCCGAGTATGTGTGAACCACATACCATTTGGCATTTTTCGACATCGTTATCCTCCTAACACAGCCTATAGGCTAATAAGAAATCCGACACCAAAACTTAGCGCAAAATCAAGTAGCCATATAAATATGCCGACTATTAATACGACTGAAGCTACAATAGTTGTATTTTTAATTACAAGCTCACGGCTTGGCCATACAACTTTTTTTGTTTCTCCACGAAGCTCTGTGAACCATTTTTTTGCTTTTTTAGCAAATGATGGTTTTGCAGATTTTGTGGTTTTTGATTCTTTGCTTTTTTCGGATACTGAAGACTTGTCGGCTTTCTTCAGATCTTCGGCAGGAATAACTTTTTTTTCTTGATCTGACATATAAAATGCATCCTTCCTTCCTTAAAGAATCAAAAATTACTTGGTTTCACGGTGCAAAGTATGCTTACGACAGAAACGACAGTATTTGTTCATTTCAAGACGATCTGGATCGTTTTTCTTGTTTTTCATACTATTGTAGTTTCTTTGTTTGCATTCAGTACAAGCAAGTGTTACCTTTACTCGCATAACGGCACCTCCTTAAATAATTGCCTCCCTTTGCAGGCTGACGGTATTTACCTTATATTCTTTTGAAGTTCATCAAAAAAACAGGGCATAAAAAAATAACCCTGCATAGGTGAAACCATTATAACACAGAATTACTCAAAACGTCAATACTATTATGAAATTTTTATGCACTTATTTTAATGAAAATCTCGCAGAAATTTAGCGAAATTACACAATAATTGATATTTTCCATCAATGTGCCTTACCACATTTGATTTTTATATATTATTAATGTATAATATATCATTATACTAGATAATTTATGTATTGTCAATCTTGTTTACAATATTAAGGAGATTTTTAAATGATAATTTTAGGCATTGATTATGGAACTGCTCGAACAGGTATTTCAATTTCGGATCCAACTGGGTTTATCGCCGGTAGCCCATCTGTTATTCATGAATACAACAGAGATAAGCTTGTCGAAAAACTTTGTGAAGTTGTTGAAACTAGAAAAGTACAGGAAATTGTATTAGGCTATCCTAAAAACATGAATGATACATTGGGTGAACGTGCTGAAAAGAGCATGGAGCTTAAAAAAATTTTAGAAGAAAAAACAGGACTAATAGTTGCTCTTTGGGATGAACGCAGAACCACTGTTGATGCTCATAGAATTTTATCTGAAACAGGAAAACGTGGGCAGAAACGCAAAAACACAGTTGATGCTGTTGCTGCTACTTTAATTCTTCAAGGATATTTAGATTTCAAACGTATGCAACCTAAATAAAATAATAAAACAGCTATCACTAAATGCAACTTAGGATAGCTGTTTTGAGTCTAATTTTATAATTAGAAGCACGGCTTAAATTAATTATTACATATTTTTACATACAAGTCAATATTTCTACTAAAAGTTCCCTCCATATTTTTACAGCCTTTTTTCGACTTTTTTATGACGATGTCTCGCATTGCAATTTGACATTTTTTTCTTTTAAGGCTATAATTTATAAATATATCAATTTTTAATTAAAGGAGTTTTTTTATTATGGAAACTTGTATCAAAGAAAGAAGAAGTGTTCGTAAATTTGCTGATAAAGAAATTACGAAAGATGTTTTGAATGAAATTGTAGATATTGCTCGCTTTGCCCCTTCATGGAAAAATACACAAATTGCACGCTATTATGTTATTCAAGATGAGAAATTAAAGCAAGAAATCGCTGAAAACTGTATGCTTGGTTTTGAATTTAATGCAAAAACTTCAATTCGTGCAAATGCTTTAGTTGTTGTAACTTATGTTAAAGGTGTTAGTGGTTTTGAAGATGATGGAAGTTTTTCCACTCCACTTGCTGATAAATGGCAAACTTTCGATGCTGGTATTGCTACACAAACTTTTTGTCTTGCAGCTCATTCAAAAGGGATTGGAAGTGTTGTTTTAGGTATTTTCGATGATGCTAAAGTACATGAATATATTAAACTTCCAGAAAATCAAAGTGTTGCTGCTATGATAGCTTTAGGTTATCCACTTGAAGCTACAAAAGCTGCACCTCCAAGGCTTGCTGTTGAAGATATTGTAACTTATCTATAGTTTATTTTTATATAAGATAAGAAATAAAAAAAGTGTGACCTTTTCGGTCACACTTTTTTATTGATTAGAAATCACATTTATTTCCGTAATAACAACATTTTAGGAGTTTTACCATTTCTTCATCGTTAATTTTACGTGGGTTAGTACCAGTACAAGCATCAGAAATTGCTATTGGAGCAATAGTTTCAACTTTTGCTAAGAATTCTTCTTCTGAAATCATTCCATTTTCGAAATCTTTTAAGCAACTTGGAATATTTAGTCGAACATTACACTCATCAATTGTGTCAGCAAGTTTTGCAACTAATTCTTCATTGTTTGCAGCTGTAAGACCGATTGATTTTGCAATTTCTACATAACGTCCGAAAGCATATTCATCTTTTGCATTAAAACGGATAACTTGTGGAAGATAAATTGCATTTGCACAACCATGTGGAATATGACCTTTTTCAAATGCAGCACCTGTTTTATGTGCCATTGAATGTACAATACCTAAGATTGCATTTGAGAATGCCATACCAGCCATACATTGAGCATAGTGAACTTTTTCACGAGCTGCTTTATCGCCATTGTATGATGCTTCTAGATATTCAAATACCATTGAAATCGCTTTAAGTGCAAGTGGATCTGTAAAATCATTAGCAACAGTTGAAACATAAGCTTCAAATGCATGAGTTAAAGCGTCCATACCTGTATGAGCTGTTAAAGTTTTTGGCATAGTTTCAGCAAGTTCTGGATCTACAATTGCAATATCAGGAGTGATATTATAATCCGCTAGAGGATATTTAATGCCTTTTGCATAATCAGTGATTACTGAGAACGCTGTAACTTCTGTTGCTGTGCCTGAAGTTGAAGCAATTGCAACAAATGTAGCTTTTTTACGAAGTTTTGGCATTGAGAAAGGATTGATAATGTCTTCAAACTTAGTTTCTGGATATTCATAGAAAACCCACATAGCTTTCGCAGCATCGATAGGCGAACCGCCACCCATAGCAATGATAATATCTGGTTCAAATTCGCTCATCATTTTAGCTCCAGCCATAACAGTTTCAACTGATGGGTCTGGTTCTACGTTTTCAAATAGACGAGTTTCGATTCCAGCTTCTTTTAGATAAGCTAAAGCACGATCAACAAATCCGAATTTTTTCATCGAACCGCCACCTAATACAAGAACAGCTTTTTTTCCATCTAGTTCCGCTAGTTTTGCAAGTGACCCTGCTCCAAAATATAAATCACGAGGCAATGTAAATCTTTTCATTTTTATAGCTCCTTTTATATAATATAAGATATCTTATTTATTTTACACTAATTACCATAACAATTCAATACTTTTTTGTTAAACAATTAACAAATTTTTATTAACTTAATTATTTTACCACTATTAGCCATTTATGTTCAATCACATAAATGCAATTTAATAAATATACTGTTTATAGAGGTGATTTTTAAATGTTAAGAACTATTTGTTTAAATGATATACAAGTCGGTCAAACATTTACAGTGCGAGATATTTTATGCACTGGAAATACTAGACGTAGATTATCTGATTTAGGTATAATCCCTAATACTAAGGTTGAATGTATAGGCAAAAGTCCATTAGGTGACCCCACAGCACTTTTAATTAGAGGTGTAGTTTATGCTTTGCGTAATGAAGATTTAGCATGTATTTTAGTGTGAGGTGACATAATGAAACAAAATAAAATTTGCAAGAAGGAAAGGATTATCGCTCTTTGTGGTAATCCTAATGTTGGAAAAAGCACTTTGTTCAATTCGCTTACAGGTTTAAATCAACACACTGGAAACTGGGCAGGAAAAACTGTTGATGTTGCAACGGGTAAATTTTCTTTTAATAATATTTCATATAAAGTGGTTGATTTACCGGGGACTTATTCATTAGTTACTCATTCAGCTGAAGAGGAAGTTGCACGTGATTTTTTGATTTTTGAAAAAATCGATGCAGTTATCGTTGTTTGTGATGCCACTTGTCTTGAACGAAATTTAAATCTTGTTCTTCAAACTCTGGAAATCACAAAAAATGTCATTGTTTGCATAAATTTACTTGATGAAGCACATAAAAAAGGGATAAGAATTAATTTAAAACAACTAGAACAATATTTAGGTGTCCCTGTAGTTGGTTTAGTTGCACGACGAAAAAAAACACTTCATGCACTTCAAATTGCCCTAGATAAGCTAATTCATGAGAACACTGAATCAAAGTATATTAAAATTAATTATCCTGAAGCTGTTGAAAATGCTATAGCATTAATAGAGCCAACTGTTACTGATATTACTGAGGACAAAATCAGCCCTAGATTACTTTCACTTAAATTATTAAATAGCCCAGATGATTTTATAAATAAACTCACAAAATATTTACTATATAGTTTTAAGCATAATAAAGAAATTTATACAGCTTTAAACAAAGCGAAAAATAATCTAATGAATGAAAATATAAATTCTGATAAATTTGAAGATATGATAACTTCATCACTTATTCTTTATGCTGAAAAAATTTGTAACAATGTTGTTAAATATAAAAACCCAAAATACACTAATTTCGATAGAAAGATTGATAAGATAATCACTGGTAAATATACTGCTTATCCTATAATGCTTTTTTTACTTTTACTTATTTTATGGATTACAATTACAGGTGCAAACTATCCATCTGCATTATTAGCTGAATTTTTTACAAAATCCGAACCTGCTGTTTTTGCCTTTTTTGAAACATTTCTTATTCCAAATGAATTAAATAAAATGCTAACTTATGGCGTATATAGAGTTTTATCTTGGGTGATTTCAGTAATGCTTCCACCTATGGCTATATTTTTCCCATTTTTCACTTTGCTTGAGGACATAGGTTTTTTGCCTCGTATTGCTTTTAATTTAGATAAACATTTTAAAAATGCCAAAACTTGTGGCAAGCAAGCACTTACAATGTGTATGGGATTTGGTTGCAATGCTGCTGGTGTTGTTGGTTGTAGAATAATTGATAGCCCTAGAGAACGAATTGTCGCAATGATTACTAACAGTTTCGTTCCTTGCAATGGTAGATTTCCTACTTTAATTGCAATAATAACTATGTTTTTTGTTGGATTTGGTGATGGTTTTGGTGCTTCTCTTTTATCTGCTTTTATTCTTACAGGTATAATTGTTTTAGGAGTTGCAAGCACCTTTTTTGTGTCTCGTATTTTATCATTAACTCTGCTCAAAGGTGTTCCCTCTACATTCACTTTAGAACTTCCACCATATAGGTCTCCCCAAGTTGGCAAAATTTTAGTACGCTCAATTATTGACAGAACTTTATTTGTGCTAGGCCGTGCGATTGTCGTAGCTGCACCAGCTGGTGCTATAATTTGGTTTTTTGCAAATACGTATATCGGTGATTTAACTATTCTTTCACATTTATCAATTTTTCTTGACCCTATTGGTGAAATTATGGGGCTTGATGGCATGATTTTACTGGCTTTTATATTAGGTTTTCCAGCCAATGAAATTGTAATCCCTATACTTCTTATGGGTTATATGTCAGGGGGTATGCTGATTGAAAGCGATAATCTCTTTAACTTACACAAAATCCTTACTCAAAATGGGTGGACTGTGCTTACAGCGATAAATACAATGTTGTTTTCTCTGTTTCATTTTCCATGTTCAACAACACTACTTTCTATTAAAAAAGAGAGCAAAAGCAATAAATATACTCTATGGGCATTTTTAATTCCAACGATTTTTGGATTTATTATTTGTTGTGTAACTACATTTATTTATAATTTATTATTTTAAATATCAAAAAGGTGTGTGATAATATTTATCACACACCTAAATTTTATGAATACATACCATTTGCTAACATGTACTCAGAGATTTATAAATTAAATTATTCAGCTTTTATATTTGCAACACCCATAGTGAATGTATAGTCTACTCCACGAATAACTTTTACTGTTAACAACTTTCCGCTTGTAACATCAAGTTCAACGTCATTTGCATAAACAAAACTATCATCTAGTGTTTTAATAAGTCTGCCATCAACATAAAATTCTACAACAATGTCATCATTGGAAGGTGCGTCACTATCAAGATAACCTATTTCAAAAGATAGTTTGTCGTATTTTCCATCAAGTGCTATATATGCTTCGTTAAGATCTTCGTAGCCACGTATTGCAATCGTAAAACCTTGATTGTGCTCAACCCCTGACATTTTAAATGTATCACGAGATTCCCCACCAACATAAATTTCACTAAAAACACTTGGGAATTTAAATTGATAAGGCACTAAATATGTAG
>CAYJKB010000002.1:38793-108214 GCA_964370625.1 uncultured Oscillospiraceae bacterium
CACCACCAATTTTCACCGACAGCCTCACCGATATTTATGCGAAGTCCATCATAAACACCAGCTGGAAGTGCAAAATCATCATAATATTTAGTTGGAAAGTAGTCATTTACAAGGCTTATGCTGACATCATAATCATAACCATTATCGTAGACTTTTTGTTGTGCAGAATTTACAATCATTTGCATATTATCTTGCAGAATAAACAAAACTTCGCTTTTATTATCTGCATTTTCAGTAAGTGGTGTAACGATTTCAAGAACAGTATCACGAACGGATAATTTAAGCTGTTGGTCATAATCTGTATTAGAATTTGCAATTACATGAAGTCTAATCAATTTGTCTGCAATTTCTTCTCTTGTGTTTTCTGCAAAAATTCCATATGTAAGTAGTGCAAATAGTAATAAAATAGCTGTAAATTCAATTTTTTTAAGTTGCATAAGTAAAACTCCTATCTATTAATCTGATTAGATTATAGACAGGAGTTCTTTTATTTAAACATCATTTATATCATTTGAAATTTTAGTCATATGTGTGTCATTAAATAATGCTCGTAATCTAGCATAAGCAAGCTCACATTTTTTCCAATCAGAGAATAGTCCGAAAGTTGTAGGCCCACTTCCACTCATAACAGCACCATCAGCACCACTATCAAAAAGTACATTTTTTATATATGGTATCTCTTTATGCATAGATGCTGTAACTTCTTCCATAACGTTAAACATTCTGCGAGAAATAGAAGTATAATCGGCGTTATTCAGTGCATCAATCACCCCTGTAGTATCAGGTCTGTTGATTATTTTTGCACTGTCAATCTTTGAATATATTTTAGCAGTTGATACAGAAAATGGTGGTTTACAAAGCACAACTTCGCATTCTGGCATGTTAGGAAGTGGTGTTAAAATTTCACCAATTCCCTCGGATAACATTGTTCCTCCACGCACACAATAAGGCACATCAGCTCCTAATACCTTTGACATTTTCATCATATCTTCAAGGCTAATATTAGCCTTATATAATTTATTTAATCCAATTAATACAGCAGCTGCATTTGTGCTACCACCCGCTAAACCTGCTGCAACAGGAATTTTCTTTAAAATATTTATATCAACACCATTATTTACAATACCAGTTTCATTAAAAAATAATTCAGCTGCTTTATATGCGATATTTCTGTTATCTGTCGGCAAAAAATAAAGATTAGTTTTTAGTCGAATATTTTTCCCTCTGCCTATTTTTATGTTTACATTATCAGCAAGGTCAACTGTTTGCATTATCATTCGCACTTCATGATAATTATCAGGTCTTTTACCTAATACATCAAGTGTTATATTTATTTTTGCACGAGCTTTAATATTAATTTCCATTTTTATCACATCCAACAAAATTATATTTTATATTGTTCAAATTTAAAATTTTTAAAGGTTGATAGATATTTAAATCCCGCTTTTTTAGCATTTTCCACAGCCATTTCATAGCCATAGCCTGTCATTTTAGGTTCATGACTATCACTACCAAATGTTAAAAGTTCGCCACCTAAACTTTTATAACGTTCTAAAATAACTTGACCAGGACCTACTTCAGAGAGCCATGTTAAAAGCATTTTTCCATTCATTTCAAGTGCTATTCCTTTTGAAATAATTGCTTTTAATACATCATCAAGATAATCAATATGATCTGAAAAATCTTTTTTAACACCAAGTGCCTCCATAAGTCTAAGTGGGTAACCAATATGCGCTAAAATATTAAATTGTCCCCATGCAATAAGTCCTTCAATTTCTTTGATATATTTAATCAAATAATCATGACCATTTACTTTTGAAAAATCAAACCAATATATATCAATTCTATCACTAAGTGCATGAAGTGAACCAATTTTTATATCAAAATCCATGAATAATTCTTTTGCAGTTTGTTCAGGTTCTACTTGCCCTTGTCCGATTTCAACACCGAATAAAATATCCAGTTTATCGCCATATTTTTCTCTACATAGCTCAACTTCTTGACGAGTTTGAGCTGGATCAAATTTAAATTGACCAACTGTATTATCATTTGCAAATTCATAATGATCTGTAATTGCAATTGTTGTAAACCCTTTTTCAATAGCATTTATACAAACTTCAGAAATTTCTCCTGTTGCATCATCAGAATGTTTTGTATGTATATGTAAATCTGTCATAATAATAACCTTTCTTTATTTGTTTTATTTTATTATACAGTAAATTTTTATTTTTATCCACTGTATATTGTAACATATTTACTAATTAAATCCTACTTTCTGTTTGGATAAAATTTTGATTTAAGCAAATACTATATTTGTATCACATAAAAAGGAGATGATAAAATGGATAAACTAGCTCTAACACTTGTAATCATCGGTGCTATCAATTGGGGTAGTATTGGTATTTTTGGTTTTGATATTGTAGGGTCACTTTTGGGTGGTCAGATGTCTATATTTAGTAGAGTTATTTTTACAATTGTAGGTCTTGCTGGTATTTGGGCAATAACATTACTATTTAAACCTAGCGGAAATAAACAACATCATGTGTAAATTAATAAGGCAAAAGACTAAAAGTGAATGACTTGCCTTTTAATCAAAATATGAATAGACAATTTAATTTGTAAGTTAGAAAAATGTAAAAAGAGGCTGAGACACTTTTGCAAAAGCGTCTCAGCCTTGTTCAAATAATGGATGCGACCCACAGGTCACACTCATTATTTAATTATTTAAGTAGTCTTACTGTATCTTCAGCAATTACAAGTTCTTCGTTTGTTGGAATAACAAGTACACGAACTTTTGCATCATCAACAGAAATATCCATTTGACGACCTCTGTATGAGTTCTTTTCTTCGTCGATTTTAATTCCAAGGAATTCCATGTTTTGACAAACATCCCAACGAACTGAACGGTCATTTTCGCCTACACCAGCTGTAAAGATAATAGCATCAACGCCACCCATTTCAGCTACATAAGAACCGATGATTTTTTTAACTGATTTATTGAACATACCTTTTGCAAGTTTTGCTCTTTCATTGCCTTCTTCAATAGCGTTATCTAAATCTCTAAAGTCAGAAGACACACCAGAAATACCTAGCATACCTGATTCTTTATTTAAAATGCTGATAACTTGAGAAGCAGCTTTTTCTTCTTGTTGGCATAAGAACTCTATGATAGCAGGGTCAATGTTACCACAACGAGTACCCATTGGTAAACCGTCAAGTGGAGTAAAGCCCATAGAAGTATCAACAGAATTACCACCGTCAATAGCAGTAATAGAAGAACCATTACCTAAGTGACACGTAATAAGTTTTAAATCTTCGATTGATTTGCCAAGCATTTGAGCAGCTTGTCCAGATACATATTTATGAGATGTACCATGGAAACCATATCTACGGATTTTATATTTGTCATAATATTCATAAGGAACAGCATACATATATGAATCTTGTGGCATTGTTTGGTGGAAAGCTGTGTCAAATACTGCAACTTGTTTTACATCACCCATGATTTCAGCACAAGCACGAATACCTACAAGGTTTGGAGGATTGTGAAGTGGTGCTAGAGGGATACAAGCTTCAATCGCTTTTATAACTTCATCATTTATTACAACTGAATCTGCGAAGAATTCCCCACCATGTACAACACGATGACCTACAGCGTCAATTGCTTTCATATCGGAAATCACACCGATTTCAGGACTTACAAGTGCATCAACTACAGCTTTAATTGCATCAGAGTGATTTGCCATAGGAATGTCAAGTTTAACTTTATCTTTACCTTCAACTTCGTGGTTTAGACGTCCATCGATACCTATTCTTTCACATAAACCTTTTGCAAGTACAGTTTTTGCAGCCATATCAAATAATTGATATTTCAGCGAAGAACTACCAGCGTTAATTACAAGTACATTCATCAATTTTTTCTCCTTAAATTAAATATTTTCATTGCTATATTATATTTATGATATTATAATAATCATATAACATTCCTATTATATAATAGTTATACACATTTTACAAGTAAAATTGAAGATTTTTACAACAATTTATCATAAATTACGAGAATATTTCAAAACATTAGGAGAATAACATGGAAATCTGCGCTATCATTAGTGAATATAACCCATTTCACAATGGTCATTTTTATCAAATTGCACAAACAAAAAATGTCCTTTCAAAATCACATGCTATAGTTGCTGTCATGAGTGGCAACTTTGTTCAGCGTGGTGAACCTGCCCTTTATGAAAAATATGCTCGTGCTAAGTGTGCTGTGCTATCAGGCGCCGACCTTGTTATTGAATTGCCTTTAATATATGCTGTATCTTCTGCTGAATATTTTGCTAAAGGTGCTATAGATGCAATTTCTAAGCTTGGCATTTGTACTCATTTATCATTTGGAAGTGAACATGGACAAATCGATGTTATGTTCAATATTGCAAAAACCTTGAAAGACCCGTCTTTTCATAATTCCGTAAAAAACTATTTAAATACAGGTGTCACTTATGCTGTTGCTAGACAAAAAGCATTAGAACAAATATCTCCATATTATGCAGATATAATTAGTCAACCTAATAATATTTTAGGCATTGAATATATAAAAGCAATGCTTTCAAGTGATTTGAATTTGATTCCTATCACAATTAAGCGTTTTGGAGTTTCCCATGATAGTTCCGATTTTTCAGATAATATAACCTCTGCTAGCAATATTCGTGATATTATTCGCAACAAAGGTATAAATGCTGTGAAAAATTTTATTCCACAACCAGTGTATGAAACTTTAAGTAACCTACCTTTAGTTACCACCGAAAAAATGGAGCATGATATTTTATGCCAAATGCGAAGACTTTCTCTTTCTGATATTTCTAAACTTCCTGATATTTCAGAAGGTATTGAAAATCGATTCCTTGATGCTTGTAACAATTCTAGTTCTATCGAAGAAATTTATTCTAAAGTCAAAACTAAACGTTATACATTAAGCCGTATTAGGCGTATGTTAATGCATGCTTATTTAGGTATAACTGCTGATATGTATACTTTTGATACTGAATACCTTAAAATTCTTGCATTCAATGATACAGGTAGAGCTTTATTAAAAAAAATTAAAACTACATCATCCGTCCCTTTAATTACAAAGCCATCTGCTAATTTAGAATTATCTTTAGCTTCTCAAAAGTTATTTGACCTTGATATTTTAGCCACTGATTTATATAATTTATCCACTTTAGATTCATCTTTATATAAAGCAAAAGCAGAAATGCGAAAAACTCCGTTTTATAACAAAACTAATATATAATAAAATAAGCTGTGATGAATTTTTTCACCACAGCTTTTAATTTATTTTATTAAATCTATTGAAGCTAAAGCACCATCTGCTACAGCTTTTGAAATTTGTAAAAATCCACCTATGCAATCTCCAGCAGCATAAAGCCCTTCAATATTAGTCATATATTTTTCGTTTACAGCTATATTATTTCCATTCATCACAACACCCATTTTAAGTGCAAAATCAGCAGCAGAAGCTGTTCCTATTGCGACAAATATTCCATCAACTGCATATGATTCATCTTCAACCATTATACTTTCAACTTTATCAGTTCCAATAATTTGTGAAATTTTACCATGCACAAACTTTGTATCTTTTGGGAATTTATCGCTAATTTCTTGGCTTTCATTTGTGAAAACAGTTACATTATTCGTAAATTTCAATAAATCTTCATATTCTGTAGCTGCATATTCACCCGAGCCAATTAATGCAATATTTTTTCCTCTATAGAAGAAACCATCACATACTGCACAAAAACTAATTCCCTTACCACGCAAATCATTAAAGCCTTTAATTGCAACTCCTGCTCTTGATTTTCCTGTTGCTAATAATACTTTTTTTGCTGTATATGTGTTTTTATCTGTTTTCACTGTGAAAATTTCTTCTTTTTCAAGTGATACCACTTGTTCTTGTATTATAGGTATATTTAATCGTTCTGCTTGTTTTTGCCCTTTTTCAAGTAATTCTTTACCTGATATTTTATCAAATCCATAATAGTTTTCTATTTCTGCCGCTTTTTCTAATGCTCCATCTGAATAAGCTATTATAATTACATCACGAGATGCACGTTTTGCATAAACAGCTGCTGAAATTCCCGCTGGGCCTTTTCCAATCACAATAATATCATGCATAATTTTACCTCTTTTCTAAAGTTGGTTTTATTATTGACAAATTTTGCTTTTAGTATAAAATAATTTATAGTTACTATTTTAATCCATTCATAGTTTACTGTCAATAATTAGTATATAAGGAGTGTGGCAATTTTGAAATTTGTATCATGGAATGTAAACGGTTTACGAGCTTGTCTTACAAAAGGATTTGGTGATTATTTTAATGAAATTAATGCTGATATATTCGCAATCCAAGAGACAAAGATGCAACCAGGTCAAGCAGATTTTTCACCTGATAATTATTCTGTATATGAAAATAGTGCTGAAAAAAAAGGTTATTCAGGAACTGCGCTGTATAGCAAAATACAGCCTCTTAATGTAACTTTTGGTATAGGAATTGAGCAACATGATAAAGAAGGCAGAGTTATTTGTGCTGAATATGAAAATTTTTATTTTGTAACAGTTTATACTCCGAATTCGCAAAATGAACTTGCAAGGCTTGATTATCGTATGATTTGGGAAGATGATTTTTCAGCTTATATTAAAGCTTTAGATGCGAAAAAGCCTGTTATTTTATGTGGTGATTTAAATGTTGCCCATACAGAAATTGACCTTAAAAATCCAAAATCCAATACAAAAAACGCAGGTTTTACACCTGATGAACGCCAAAAATTAACTAATCTTCTTGAAAATGGGTTTATAGATACTTTCCGATTTTTAAATCCTGATTTAGAGGGAGCTTATAGTTGGTGGTCTTATCGCTTTAGTGCAAGAGCTAAAAATGCTGGTTGGAGAATTGATTATTTCATTGTTTCTGAAAGGCTAAAAGATAAGATAATTGATGCTAAAATTCATAATGAAATTTTAGGGAGCGACCATTGCCCTGTTTATCTTGAACTTGAAATTTAATCTATAAATATAAATTTTTGTAAAAAAGACTTGAAATTATTATATGACTTTTGTTATAATTACTACAAGTAGTAAATAAAAGGAATGGAGTGAACTTAATGAAAATTAAAATTTGCCAATCCCTGTCTGATAAGAAAGTTGAAATAATGGTGAATGAATTTATTTGTCAAGATACTATTGAAGTGGTTGAGCTTAAATATGCACAAACTCAGAATTCATTTTCTGTTATGATTGTTTATAACGAAAAGTAAAAATCAAATATTATGGAGTATGATAAATTTTATCATACTCCATTTTAATTTGAATTATCAAAACACTAGCACAGTTATCCCGTTATTGTGCCTTTCAATATCACTATCACTTCTAAATTCTCTGTATTTATCTATTGCAAGTCTTGTACTTGCATCAAAAATTGATAATTTTTCACCTGTTATGTATTCTTTAATCATTCCACGACGCTTAAAAACTTCAAGCTCATTTCGAACAGCTTTACGGATTTTCCCACCTTTTCCAGATGAGCCAAACCCATGAATAACTTTCATAAGTATAATTTTATCTCGTCTTGCCCATATAATTTCTTGAGCTAATCGCTTAAGTGCTTGGTCCACAGTTGGCAAATCATCTTCTAAATTAATTGTAACATATTTTGCTCTATTGCTCATTTTAATTCCTTTTCATCTATCTAAATTTACATCTATCTATAAAATTTTCAAACAATGCTGTCATATCTTCTTTTGTATCCATGCAGATATTATACATCATTCGCTCTGGGTGCCATTGCACACCAAAGATATTAAGTTCATGGTGTTCAATTGCTTCAATTATTCCATCATCATCACAAATAGCAGATACACTAAATTCATTAGCTACTGTTTTAATTGCTTGGTGATGAAAGCTATTTGTCAATATATGCCTACCATAACTTTTGCGTAAAATACTATTAGATGATGTTATTACTCTGTGTCGTTTTTCCCTATGATATAGCCCTAATCCATTTTCAATATCTTGAAAAAGCGTACCTCCAAAATACACATTAATAAGTTGCATTCCTCTACAAATTCCAAAAATAGGTTTATTTGCCTTATAAAATTCTTCGATTAATTTCATTTCATATGTATCACGTTCAGCATTCAAATGAAGTGTTGGAAAGCGAATTTGTTCTCCAAAATATGCAGGGTCTACATCTCCCCCACCAGTTAATAACAAACCATCAAATTTATTTATAAATGATTTATCATATAACCCACAAAATGCAACACCAACAGCTCCAACTGACATCAAAGCTGATGTATATAATGAATTTACAGCATATTCTTTTTTTCCATTCTTATCTTGATTTATGCTACTGCTTAATAGTATAACAGGTTTTGACAAAATTTCCACCCCAAAATTATAATATGACATAATTCGATTAGCATATAAAATCTGCTTATTTTTATTATCTAATTTATTATGTATAATATATTTATGCTAGGATGAAATCATACTATGCATTTTTGTGAATTTTTTCGGAACTTTTTTATTTTTCTATCGTCAAAGAAAGTAATAAATATTTATTTCAAAATTTTATATACTTAGGAGGGACTTTAAATGAAAAAGCAAATATTATTATTAATTGTAGCGTTAACACTTTTACTAACCTCTTGTAGCAGTGCTTCTAACACAGATAACACAGCAGCAGAATCTATTTCTGCTCCTCAATCTGCATCTGGCAGTGCAGAATATCAATCTATGGACGATGCAGCGATGTTATTAGAAGAAACTGGTATATCTGTTGATGTTGTTGAAAGCAAAATGGCTGAAGATATGCCTGTTCCCCCTGTTGACGGTGGAGCCCAATCTGATTTAGCACAAATTGAAATACATGACAAAATCATTTATAATGCTGATACAGTAATTGAGACAAAAGATTATGACACTACTATTGCAGGAATCAATGGACTTGTATCTACACATAATGGATTTGTAGAATCATCTTCTGTAAATGGTGTGGGTTATAATTCTGGAGGAACTAGATATGCTGATATAACTATTAGAGTTCCTAGTAGCTCTTTTACTGAAATTACTCAAAATTTATCTAATTTCGGCAATGTGATTCATCTATATACTCATGCACAAAATGTAACAGCTGAATATATCGATATAGAAAGCAGGCTTAATTCATATAGAACTCAAGAAGAACGCTTACTTAGCATGTTATCATCTGCTGAAAATCTTGAAGAAATGTTAATTCTTGAAAGCCATTTAGTTGATGTTCGTTATAACATTGAATATTATACTACTAATTTAAATCGATTAAAAAATGATGTAGATTATAGCACAATTACAATTTCTGTTCATGAAGTTATAGAATATTCTCCAGAAAACACACCTAATTCTACTTTTCTAGATGAAATGTCTGAAGCTTTAAAAGATAGTATTGATGGTATTATTTATTTTGCTCAAGGTTTAATTCTTTTTGTTTTAAGCTCTTGGTTTGGTATTTTAATTATAGCTATCATCTTTATAGTAGTTTACAAAAAAATTAAAAAAGTAGTTAAAAATCGAAATTCTATTAATCAAATCAATATTAAAAAGGATAATGAAGATAAATAATTCTATATATTTATTACAGGCTGAGATGAAACCATTCATCTCAGCCTGTAATATTAAACTTCAAGATTATATAAGTCTACTGCATTCTGATAAAAAATCTTATATAGGATGATTTTTGCATCTTCTAATGTAATTTTATTTTCTTCAATCATTTTAGCAAATCGGATGGATAAGAATTCTCTAGTTAATAATAGCTGCCCTATAGAACCTTCAATATGCATATAATCTCCACCAAATATACTAAATTTATTGCTAGGCAAAAGCCCTATATATTCTTCTAAAATATCATTTGCAAATTCAGGAGCAAGCACATATGCCCATGAAAAATTTGTATGTACATTTGGAAAAGTTCTAACTAAAGCTGCTACTTCACGAGCATAAGGATAACCAATGTGAAATACATCAAAATAAACATCAGGATATTTTACAAATAAGTTATTTAATAACACTGGGTGAGAATTTTCAAGTAAATTATTATTTCCTTCATGGATACCTGTATGAATTTGTACAACTAAATTATTTTTTCCACAACTTTCAATTACTTTATGTGCTAAAAAATCTTCTAGTGGTTTAATTTCTTGAGGTGTTAGTGTTTTTCCTTTTTGCATTGCGCTAAACATCATATCATAAATTTCATTTGCCTTATCAAAAGTTGTTTCATTAAATTTAAGGTCTCGCTCGTATGCTACCCCTATTTTCACACTACAAGCACCAAAAGTTTTGATTTGAATTTCTAAATATTGCTCCCAAATGCTGATAAAATCAGTTAGATTAGATAATTTTGTATTAAATTCATTTTCAATTTCTCGAATATAGGTTTGCACCATAATAAATCTATCACATCTAGCTGAATTTTTTAATATTTCATTGCCCATTTTATAATCTGTGCCTTGCATAGTTGGAATAAACACATCATTAATTGCACATTTAATATTAAATTTTGTAGCAATTTCTTTTGTAATACCTAATTTATTTTTCTTTAAAAATATTTTATTAGCCTTTGAATAATTTTTTTCTAACACAGAAAATCCATATATTTCTTGAAAAGCTAAGTCAATGCCTTTAAATACATATGTATTTTTTATATTATATGAAATCGCACAAAATTTTTCATATTTTTTATCAAGTGAGTTATCTCCTTGCAAAAAATCAATGTCTTTTTGGCTAATCCCAGATGATATGCTAACTGAATTGAGATAATTAGAAATTGCTATAGCAAAATAATCTTTATAGTATTTTAACCTTAATTCATCATTTACAATATGCTCATGCACATCTATAATAGGTAGATTTTTTATAAAATCATGTAATTTCTTTTTAATATCATTTGACATAAAACAACCTCCAAAAACTATATTTCACATCTATATTCAGTGTGTAATTAGTTTTATATTAACACTGATTATGAATTTTGTAAATATTTTTTGTTTTTGCAGGCACATCTTTTCATTCAAAATCTGTAATTGGTAAACTTTGAATCAAATCATCTTTTTTGTTTTCTTTTATAGTAAACTTGCTTAATAATAATAAAATATCTTCTTTATTATTTATACATTTTCTTATAACTGTAGGTGTTTTTGTTTGATTTTCTTCATCATTTTGCATTTTCTGCAATTTTTCATATGATAATTGTGAATAATTCATGTTTTCTTCTCCTCTTTAGCAAAATCAAATTTTCTGCCTGATATTTTTTCTGTTAGAACATCTATTCTGTATTCATCATCACTGTTTTTTTGCAAATTAATCATTTTTCCTTTAGCAATTATTGTATAAATAATTTTATTAACTGAAAGCTCAAATTCCAAACAAACATTTGAATTTTCTTTTAAATAAACCAAGATTTTGCTTTTTTCCGATGTAGTTAAATAAATCCATAATCTATCATTTTTATAGGTATAACTAAAATACATTGGCAAGATATACGGCATATCTTTATTACACACAGATATTTTGCAGTGTGTTATAAGAGATAATAATTTTAAAATTTCATCTTTTGATGATTTTTCACTATAATATTTACACATAATTTCACCTCTACATATCATATGCATAAACAAAAAAAAAGTTGCAAAACCAAAGGTCTTGCAACTTTAATTATTAAATTTATACTATTTTTTCAAAGTCGGAAGCTGGATGCTTACAAAGTGGACAGATAAAATCTTCTGGTAACACATCGCTTTCATGGATGTATCCACAAATTTTACAACGATAACCTTTTTTCTGAGTTTGTTCTGGACGTGGTTTAATATTTTTTTGATAGTAATCATAAGATGTTGTAGGGACATCGGATAATATTTCAGCAGCATCAAGTGTACAAATAAACATTGTATGTGTATCAAGATCTAACTTTTGTTCTACTTTAAGGCTTAAATATGCATTTGTTTTATCCGTAACATACATTACACCATTTTCAGCACGTTTAGCATATGGATAGTTTTCAAACTTATTAACATCACGTCCTGATTGAAAACCAAAATGTTTAAATGTATCAAAAGTCACTTGTTCAGACAATACAGATATATTACATAAACCTGTATCTAAAATCATATCATGCGTATAATTTTGCTTGTTAATACACACCATAACTCGGTTTGGAGTGTTTGTAATTTGTGACACTGCATTAATAATACAACCATTATCTTTTCCGTCTTTATGTGCTGAAAGGACATATAAACCATATCCAATTTTAAACAATGCATTAGTATTCATATTTTTTACCTCCAAAATAAATATTATTAATTTAAAGGAAAAACCCCGTGTAAAATGACATTGAAAAATATTTAAGGGCAGTCCACACAGGGTTATCCCTATATGCTATTTAATTAAAATACGTCGTTTTCGATTAGGTAATCATAAGTTTCACGTTTAATAACAAGTTTATCTTTGCCACCACTCACCATTACGCAAGCTGGTCTTGGGTTTCTGTTATAATTTGATGACATAGAATAGTTGTATGCCCCCGTAGCTAAAGTACAGATTACATCACCAGCTTTTACAGGTGGGATATTAATATCTTTACCAATAAGGTCACCACTTTCACAGCATTTACCAGCGATAGTACAACAAAGTGTAGCATCTGCTGTTGGTGCTGTAGCTTTTAATAGAGTGTAACGAGACTCATATAAAGCATAACGTGGGTTATCAGTCATACCACCGTCAATAGCTACATAAGTTCTTACATCTTTAATTTCTTTAACACTACCTACAGTGTACGCAGTGATACCTGATGGTGCCACGATTGAACGTCCTGGCTCTACGATGATTGAAGGAACATCAATACCTAATTTTTCAGATTCTTCTTTAAGTGCTCTTGCTGTATGTTCAATGTTTTCAGTAGGAGATTTTGGATCATCAACTTCAGTGTAACGAATACCAAAACCGCCACCTAAGTTAAGTTCTGAAATTGTAATTCCAACTTCATCTTGAAGTTTCTTTGCGAAGTTCATCATAACTTTTGCAGCTTCCATGAATGCATCATTTCCAAAAATTTGAGAACCAATATGGCAATGCATACCAACAACTTCAACATTTGGCAATGTTGCTGCAAGTTTCATAATATCAAGTGCTTCACCATTTTCAAGAGCAACACCAAATTTAGAATCAATTTGACCTGTCATAATAGCTTCATGTGTATGCGCATCAATACCTGGTTTAATACGGAACATAATTTTCGCACGTACATTTTTTTCGCCAGCGATGCTGTTAAGCAGTGCAAGTTCTTCTTTGTTATCAACAATAATTCTACCCACACCATATTGAAGAGCCATTTCAATTTCTTCAATAGTTTTATTGTTGCCATGGAAATATGTTTTAGACATATCAAACCCAGCTTTTACAGCTGTGTAAATTTCTCCTGCTGACACAACATCAGAAGATAATCCTTCTTCAGAAAGAATTTTATACATATAAGTTGTACAAAATGCTTTACTAGCATAAGCTACGATACCTTTATCACCAAAGTTATCACGCATAGCTTTTACATATTCACGACAAGTTTTTCTAATATTATCCTCATCCATAATGTAAAGCGGTGTGCCATATTTCTCTGTAAGAGTAAGTACATCTACTCCACCTATAGCAAGATTACCATTTTGTGCCACTGATAGGCATTCTGAAACAAACATTCTTTTTCTCCTTTTATATCTTAAAATTTTAAATGACAAATATAAATTATTCCATCTCGTTGTTATAGTTTTCTACAACTTTTAGAATTTCTTCTAATACTTCTTCTCTTCCTACGCCTTTTTCAGCTGAAAATGGAATAATTTTAACACGCTCTGGTAAATTTAAAGTATCACGAATAACTTGCAAATTGCCTTCACGTTGCATCGCTTTAACTTTATCATATTTATTTGCAATTACAATAAGTGGCATACCTGTTTCGATATAATAATTTGACATTATAACATCATCAGCTGTTGGTTTATGTCGCATATCAACAATGTGTATGCCAAGTGCCATATTTTCACAAATGTTAAAGTATTCTTCAAGCAATGCACCCCAACGGTCACGCTCTTTTTTTGATACTTTAGCGTATCCATACCCTGGTAAATCTACAAAATAAGCTTTTTTATCTATTTCAAAGAAGTTAATATGAACTGTTTTACCAGGTGCAGAACCCACTCTAGCAAAGTTTTTTCGCAATAAAATTTTATTAATTGTTGAAGATTTGCCAACATTTGATTTGCCTGCAAAAACTATTTGAGGCATATTATCACTAGGAAAATCTTCCACTTTAACTGCAGAACGTATAAATTCTGCATTGTGTAAATTCAAAGTTTTCACCGTCCTTATTGGGTAATATCTGTAGTATTAATTGATTTTTCATTAGTTTCAACAGGATTAATCGGAGTTGAAACTTTTAAAGCTATCTTTTTTTCTTCTGTTAGTAGTGCAGTTTTAAGCACTTTTTCCATATCTTCTGCAATTATAAAATCAAGATTTTCAAATACAGTTTTATCTATTTCTTGTAAATCTGCTTTGTTTTCATAAGGCACAATTACAGTTTTAATACCTGCTCTATAAGCTGCCATAGTTTTCTCACGCAAGCCACCAATAGGAAGCACACGCCCACGCAAGGTAACTTCACCCGTCATAGCTACATCATGACGAACTTTTCTATTTGTAAGTGCCGAAATTATAGCAGTTGTCATAGTAATACCAGCAGAAGGTCCATCTTTTGGAATTGCAGCTTCTGGGAAATGGATATGTATATCTTTGTCTTTATAAAACATACCATCAATTCCTAAATCAGATGCACGACTTCTAGTATATGTTACAGCAGCTTTTGCACTTTCTTGCATTACTCTGCCAAGATTACCTGTGATTTCGATTTTGCCAGTACCATCAACAACGTTCACTTCAACTTGAAGTATTTCGCCACCAACAGATGTCCAAGCAAGTCCGTTAACTATACCGATTTCATCAATATTTGTTATATGATCACCTTTATATCTATTAGGGCCTAAAAATTCTTTTATTTGTTTTTGGTTTAATGTGATTTTTTTCTTTGTTCCATCTGCAACTATTTTAGCAACTTTTCTACAAAGTTTAGCTAAAATTTGTTCCAATTTACGAACACCAGATTCACGTGTGTATCTTGAAATCACATAACGCAACTCATCATCAGCAATTACAAAATTTGCTTTACGAAGTCCATGCTTTTCAAGTTGTTTAGGAAGCAAGTGACGTTTTGCAATTTGTAATTTTTCTTCATCTGTATAACCTGATACTTCAATTATTTCCATTCTATCAAGAAGTGGTCTAGGCACTGTTGATAAATCATTTGCTGTTGTGATAAATAGAACTTCTGATAAATCAAATGGAAGTTCTATATAATGGTCACGAAAGGCGTAGTTTTGTTCAATGTCAAGAACTTCAAGCATAGCAGAAGATGGATCCCCTTTAAAATCATTGCCCATTTTGTCAATTTCATCAAGTAAAAGTACAGGGTTTTTACTTCCAGCATTTTTCATGCCGTTCATAATTCTTCCAGGCATTGCACCAACATAAGTTTTTCTATGTCCACGAATTTCAGCCTCATCACGCACACCACCAAGTGATAATCTTGCATATTTTCTACCCATCGCACGTGCGATAGATTTTGCAATCGAAGTTTTACCAACCCCCGGAGGGCCTACAAGACAAATAACTTGTCCACGCATTTCTGGCTTTAGTTTTCTAACAGCAAGTAGCTCAATAATTCTCTCTTTAACTTTTTCAAGTCCATAATGGTCATCATTCAGCACTTTTTCAGCACTTTCAAGCACTTTTTTGTCTGAAGTTTTTTTATTCCAAGGCAATGCTATACAGGCGTCAAGATATGTTCTAATTACTGAACTTTCAGCAGATGTAGAATTCATTTTAGATAATCTATTCACTTCATTGTATAGTTTTTCTGCAATATCATCTACAAGGTGTAAATTATAGATTTTTTCACGATATTCATTAATTTCATCATTTAAATCTTCATTTTCACCAAGTTCTGATTGAATTACTTTTAATTGCTCACGCAACAAATAATCCTTTTGATTTTTATCTATAACTGTGCGAAGTTTTCCTTGAATTTCTGTCTCAAGTTTTAAAACTTCTGTTTCATTGTGTAAAATGCGAATAACTTTTTGAATACGACGAGGAATTGAAATTTCCTCAAGCACTTCTTGCTTTATTAAATATTGTGTAGATAAGTTTTGCATGATAAAGTCACTTAAATATTCCATATCATCAGATGACATAACTCCTAAAACAACATCATTTGATATTCTAGGTGCATATTCACAGTATTCTTCAAAACTATCTTTCAATGTGCGAATAAGAGCTTCTTTGCGATTTTCATTAATTTTGATTGGCGGGATTTGTGCATTGGCGACATCACCAAACAGACAATCCTCCTCTGTTTCAAGCGAATGTAAATGCGCACGATATTTCCCCTCAACAAGAACACGAATATTATCACCTGGAAGCTTTAAAATTTGCTTAATGTAACAAATTGTTCCAAGTGTAAATAAATCTTCATATTGTGGTACATCAATTCTAATATCTTGTTGTGTTGTTAGAAAAATCATTTGATCATTTTTCATAGCAATTTCTAACGCTTTAACTGAAATAAGTCTTCCAACGTCGAAATGAACAAGCATGTTCGGAAACGCTACAAGACCTCTTAGAGCAAGCACAGGCAAACGCTTTATTTCATGAAGGTTTTCATTCATTTTAGACAACCTCCTTTTCTATGGAAATTTATTATATGCAAAACTGATTAAATTTTGCTATAATATTTATTATACAATGTTTTCTGCTATTTTGCAAGACAACTTTTATACATATTTACGTTACAATTGTCTGTAAAATTCTTTCATTTTAATACTTTTTTTGTTATAAAATCATATATTATTAGCTTAGTTTTTGAATTTGAACCAAATTAGTATATTTTAAATTTAAAATAAAGTTAAGGCTGTGATAAAAAATTTACATTTCATCACAGCCTCTTTACAGTATCTCACTGTTAAATTATAAAATTATGCACTTTCAATTTCATCTGATAGACGAATAATTCGTGGCTTATCAGTTTTTTCTACTGCATCCTTCGTAATTATAACTTTTTTAATATCAGAATCAGATGGAACAGCAAACATTACATCTGTCATAATACCTTCAAGAATACCACGAAGTCCCCTAGCACCTGTCATACGCTCGAATGCTTTTTCAGCAACAGCAGTTAGTGCTTCAGGTTCAAATTCAAGTTCAACATTGTCATACTCGAATAGTTTTTTGTATTGTTTAACAATAGCGTTTTTAGGCTGAGTTAAGATAGATACAAGCGCATCTTTTCCTAAATTATCAAGTGTCACGATAGATGGCAGACGACCTACAAGTTCAGGTATAATACCAAATTTCAAAACATCATGTGGTTCTAATTTATCTAAAAGTTTTGCTTCCATTTTATCTTTTTTGCCTTTAATTTCAGCACCAAAGCCTAAACCTTGTTTGCCTGTGCGGTTTTCAACGATTTTTTCAATGCCGTCAAATGCACCGCCACAAATAAATAAAATATTAGTAGTATCTATGCTAATAAATTCTTGATGTGGGTGTTTACGTCCACCTTGTGGAGGAACATTAGCAGTTGTACCTTCAAGCATTTTAAGTAATGCTTGTTGCACGCCTTCACCGCTTACATCACGAGTAATTGATGTATTTTCACTTTTTCTCGCAATTTTATCAATTTCATCAACATAAATTATACCTTTTTCAGCACGATCAATATCGAAATCGGCTGCTTGAATTAATCGCAATAATATGTTTTCAACATCTTCCCCTACATAACCTGCTTCCGTAAGCGTTGTTGCATCTGCAATTGCAAAAGGAACATTTAATGTTTTTGCAAGAGTTTGTGCTATAAGCGTTTTACCAGAGCCTGTAGGCCCTACCATTAGAATATTACTTTTTTGGAGTTCAACATCAGATGAATCCATAGAAATTCTCTTATAATGGTTATAAACTGCTACGCTAAGTGCAATTTTAGCTCTGTCTTGCCCTATTACATAAGCATCTAATGCTTCTTTAAGTTGTAGTGGAGTTGGTAATTTTCCTTCAAAAAGTGTACGTTTTGGCGAATTATCATCATCTATCATAAAATCAGGGTCATCATAAATAATACTTTCACAAACTCTAACACATTCATCACAGATAAAAACACCAGGACCTGCGATTATTTTTTTAACATCGTCTTGTTTTTTTCCACAAAACGAGCACTTTATATTTTTTTTATCATCCATACCTGACTTTTCACCTCGATTGTAATTTCTGATTAACTTTCAGAAATTAATTAAATAATTAAGCGTGTTCAATAACTTTGTCAATAAGACCATATTCCATCGCTTGTTCTGCACTCATAAAATTATCACGTTCTGTATCACGTTCGATAACTTCAAGAGCTTGGCCTGTACGTTCACTTAAAATTGTATTCAGTTTATGACGAATTTTAAGTATCCAATCTGCATGGATTTTAATATCAGAAGCTTGACCTCTAGCACCACCTAGTGGTTGATGAATCATAACTTCACTGTTTGGAAGAGAATATCTCTTTCCTTTTGCACCTGCACAAAGCAAAAATGCTCCCATACTTGCTGCTAAACCTACACAAATTGTAGATACATCAGGTTTGATGTAATTCATGGTATCAAAAATTGCCATACCAGCTGTTACAGATCCACCTGGGCTGTTAATATAAAAATGAATATCTTTATCTGGGTCTTGAGCTTCAAGATATAAAAGCTGAGCTACAACAAGACTTGCTGTAACATCATTTACTTCTTCTGATAAAAAGATAATTCTGTCATTTAAAAGTCTAGAATAAATGTCATAGGAGCGTTCTCCTCTATTCGTTTGTTCTACGACCATAGGCACAAGACTCATAATTGTATTCTCCTAACGTTGTTTAAATTAAATTTTGGGCACTGCACAAAAAGGCAGTGCCACTTAAATTTTAGACTATACATGCTAAATGTATACATGTACTTTTAATATTATGCTTAAATTTTAAAATTTAGCCTATGCTTCTTCTGAAGTTTCTTCTTCGCCTTCAGCTTTTTTCTTAGCTGATTTTTTAACTTTAATCATTTTTGCAGCATCACGAACAGCTTCTAAAGCTTTTTGTGTAGCAATATCGCCTTTTAAAGCTTCTGCTGATACAGCAGATTTAACTTGAGCTAGCTCTAATTTGTATTGTTCTGCAAGTTCTGCGTATTCTTGTTCAATCATTTCATCAGTAACTTGAATATTTTCCATTTCAGCAACTTTTTCAAGTGCTAGACGGATTTTAACTTGACGTTCTGCTTGTGGTGCAAATAATTTTCTAAATCCACCTTCATCAGTTCCGTTCATTTGTAGGTAATTTTCAAAAGGCATACCTTGCATAGCCATACGACGGCCAAAATCTTCAACAACTTTATCTAGTTGCTCTTCATACATAGCTTGAGGAATTTCAGCTTCTAAATTTCCGATTAATACATCAAGAAGTTTTTCGCTGAAAGCTTGCTCTGCAGCTTCTTTACGGCTTTCAGTCATTTTTTCTTTAAGGTCAGCTTTTAAAGCGTCCATTGTATCAAATTCTGAAACATCTTTTGCAAATTCATCATCTAATGTAGGTTTAATTGTTTCACGAACTTCTTTAACTGTGCACTTGAAAGTAGCTTCTTTGCCAGCTAAATCAGCTGAATGATATGCTTCTGGGAATGTTACAACAACATCTTTGCTTTCGCCAGCTTTAAGACCAATTAATTGCTCTTCAAAACCTGGGATAAATTGACCTGAACCTAAAACAAGGTTAAAGTCTTCACCTTTACCACCTTCAAAAGCTACTCCATCAACAAAACCTTCGAAATCAATTACAGCAACGTCAGTTTTTTTAGCTTTACGATCAACAGCTTGAGTGCTTGATGCTCTTTCAGCTAGTTTATCGATTTCTTTTTTTACATCTTCAGCTAATACTTTAACTTCTTCATATTCAGCTTCTAAACCTTTATAAGAAGTTACAGTAACTTCTGGTTTTACAGGTACTAAAGCGTAGAAAGTGAAACCATCTTTTGATAGCTCTTCGATATCGATTTCCGCTCTACCTACAGCGTCAACACCTGATTCAGCTAAAGCTTTTTCGTATGCAGATGGGTATAGGCTGTTTACAGCATCTTCAAAGAAAACGCCTTCGCCATACATTTTTTCAATCATTTTACGTGGTGCTTTTCCTTTACGGAAGCCAGGCACGTTAATGTTTTTTACATTTTTACGGTATACGCTTTCAACTGCTTTTTGAAACTCTTCTGCACCTACTTTTATTGTAAGTTTTACTATGCTTTTCTCTTGTTTTTCATTGCTAATTAATTCCATTATTTTTGTCCTCCTAATAATCGTACATATAATTGTATCAGATATTTTATAATATTTCCATACTTTTTTTAATTTTTTAATAAAATTGGTTTAAAATCTACATAATCTCCTGATGCTAACATAAATTCTATGCCGAACATATTTCCAGTTTTTGCAAAAAACAGGCTGTCACTGTGTAAATGACCATAAATGCAACGGCTTACATTATATTTATTTAGCAAGTTTATAATTTCTAAACATTCAAAATGTTTAAATACTGGGGGATAATGTAAAAAACAGTAAATTTCTGATGTTTCGAATTTTTTTGCTTCCAAAAGCGACATTTCAAGGCGAATTAATTCTCTTTTGAATATTTTTTCATCTTGTCCTTTTTTGAAATCTTCTTCATAAAACCAACCACGAGTTCCACAAATTGCGACATCTTGATATTTACAAGCATTATTTTGCAAAAAAGAGATAGTGTTGAAATTATTTTCTTCAATGTAATTTTTCATTTTCGTTGCAGTGTTCCACCACAAATCATGATTTCCTTTAAGAAGTATTTTTTTGCCTGGGAGTTCATTCAAAAATTTAAAATCATCATAAAGTTCTTTAAAATTCATCGCCCAAGATATATCACCAGGTATAACCACGACATCATCAGGCTTAATCATTTCATGAAAATTTTGAAAAATCTTTTCATGATAATTTTTCCAAGCACCACCAAAAATATCCATTGGTTTATTCGTGCTTTTTGATAAATGCAAGTCAGCTATTGTGTATAGCGCCATTTATTTCTCCTAAATTAATCTATCAACTGATTCTAGAATTTCATTCTTATCGATTACAGTTTCAAAACGAATTTGTGCATCTTTAAGTTCTAGTAATGTTTTAGGGATTTTTGTTCCAGTAGCTTCAGATAGTATATCTAAAAGCTCTGTTCCATCAGTTTCGCATGGTTTCCCCAGTGCATCAAGAACGCTCGAGCAGAATTTATATGGACTTGCTGTTGATGCTATAACTGTTGGAGTTGTATCTCCTGTATTTTTTCTGTAATCTTCATAAACTTTAATAGCTACAGCCGTATGAGTATCTGCTAAATAATTTTCACTTTCAAACACACGTTTTAATGTGCTTGCAGTATCTTTATCATCACAGAAACCACCAACAAATTCATTTTTGATTTTGCTAAATGTAGCATCATCAAGTTTATATGAACCGTCTTTAGATAACTTTTCCATAAGTTCTTTAAGGTAAGTATCGTTCATTCCTGAAGCAAAATAAATCAATCTTTCAAGGTTGCTTGAAATTAAGATATCCATTGATGGAGATTGAGTTATATAAAACGGACGGTTTTTATTATATTCACCTGTTGCTAAGAAATCAGTTAATACATTATTTGCATTAGATGCACAAACAAATTTATCAATAGCAAGTCCCATTTGTTTTGCAATATATGCAGCTAAAATATTACCAAAGTTTCCAGTTGGCACACAAACATTGATTTTATCCCCAACTTTAATATCACCATTGTTAACCATATCACAATATGCTGAGATGTAATAAGCAATTTGTGGAGCTAATCTTCCCCAGTTAATTGAGTTTGCAGAAGATAAAACCAAGCCGTTTTTATCAAGTTTTTCAATAGTATCTTTATCTGTGAAAATCTTTTTAACCGCTGTTTGAGCATCATCGAAATTACCATTAATTGCACAAACTTCAACATTTTCGCCTTTTTGTGTAACCATTTGAAGTTTTTGAATACGGCTAACACCAGTTTCTGGATAATACACCATTACTTTTGTGCCTTCAACATCAGCAAAGCCATCAAGTGCAGCTTTTCCCGTATCCCCAGATGTTGCAACTAAAATACAAGCTGTTCTATCTTCACCTGTTTTTTTAAGCGAAGCTGTTAGCAGATAAGGTAACATTTGAAGTGCCATGTCTTTAAACGCACATGTAGGTCCATGCCATAGCTCTAAAATATATTTTCCATCAGCTAGTTTTACAAGTGGCGCTGTATTACTACTTCCGAATTTTTCATCAGAATAAGCTTTTTCTGTAAAAGTTTTTAGTTCTTCTGGTGAAAAATCTTCAAGAAATTTAGCTAAAATATAAGCTGCTCTTTCTCTGTAATTTTTTGTACAAAGTGTTTGGATTTCAGCATCAGTAATTTTCGCAAAGCTTTCTGGGCAAAATAATCCACCATCAGGTGCAATCCCTGTTGCAATAGCTGACGCTGCTGAAACTTTAAGTTCTTTGTTTCGTGTACTTACGTACTGCATGGTTGTTCCTCCTAATTTTATATCATTTTTATTATAAATTCTTCTGCATTGTTCCAAAAAATATCATCTGTAACTTTTTTGCCGAATTTTTTAACCATTTCGTTATATAATTTATCTAAATGAGAAATATTCTCTATTCCAATAGGCAGTTTATCTACTCCGTCAAAATCACAACCTAGAGCAATTGTTTTTCCACCACCTAGTGACAAAAAATTCTCTATATGTAGTAGTATATCACAAATTTCTGCTGTTTTTTTGTCGGATAAAAATGGCGGATATATATTAATTCCAACCAAACCACATTTTTCTATTATAGCCGAAAATTGCTTATCCGTCAAATTTCTGTGATGTGGGCAGATTTTTTTGCTTGAAGAATGACTTGCTATAATTGGTTTTGTCGAAATTTCACATAAATCCCAAAAACCTTGCTCTGATAAATGTGATACATCACAAATGATACCAAGTTTATCCATTTCTTTAACAAGTTTTTTCCCTTCATCTTTAAGTCCTCCAACAGGCTTTGCCGAAGGATATGCATACTTATTTTCAAAATTCCATGTAAGTGTAATTATTTTGACGCCACACCTAGCAGCAAAATGAAGTTCCTCAAGATTAGATACAAGTTCTGCACCTTCTAGTGCAAGAAAAGCCATTGACTTTCCGTTTTCCACAGCCTGTTCATAATCTTTCATAGATTTAACAAGTGTTATTTTATCAGAAAAATTATCAAACTCTTTTAATGCATATGAAAGTGTGTTATGCAACCTTTTGATTGCTCTTTCATCGGTTAGCTCTGTTCCCCCACACCAAATAGCAAAAACTTGAGCAAATGCTGAAAAATCTTGCGTCTTATTCAAACTTATATGTAAGTCATTATCTAGCAAATTTTGCTTTTTGTCAATGATTTCCCACATTGTGTCACAATGAAAATCAAAAATTTTCATATTGCACCGCCTCAAAAGCATTAATTATATGATTTATCTTTATTGCATTATCTGTATAGATTTCTAAAACATCAAATCTGATATTCATATCGATATTATTTTGCATTATGTAATATTCGGCAGTTATTGTCATTTTCTTTTGCTTTTTGTAATCTACAAATTCACAAGCACGGGCAAATTTATCATTTTTACGAGTCTTAACTTCAGCAAAAACCAATAAATCCTCTTTTTTGCAAATTATATCAATTTCACCATATCTACTATGAAAATTTGTCTGCAAGATTTCAAATCCCTGTCTTATCAGAAAATCACATGCAATTTTTTCGCCCTTATCACCGATTTTTTTCTTATCAATCATTATTTTTTACCTAAAATCTTAGTTAAAAAAGTTTTTCTATGAATTTCACAAGGTCCATGTTGCAAAATCGCTTCATTATGCACCTTTGTGCCATATCCTTTATGTTTTTCAAATCCATACTTCGGATAAAGTTCAGCTGATTTCACCATTTGTCTATCTCTTGTTACCTTTGCAATAATCGATGCTGCTGCAATGCTCATGCTTTTAGCATCGCCACCTATGATAGGTTTATTTTGATAATCTTCGAGTTTACGAGATAGATTTCCGTCAATAATCAAGAAATCTGGTTTGATTGAAAGATTTTCCACAGCACGTCGCATAGCTATAAATGTCGCATTTAGTATATTGTGTTCATCAATTTCATTGCTATCACATTGACCAATGCCCACAGCTAGTGCTTTTTGCATAATTACATCAAACAAAGCTTCCCTTTTCTTTTCAGAAAGCTTTTTCGAATCGTTAACACCATCAATTTCCATTCCATCAGGTAATATAACAGCAGCAGCAACTACATTTCCTGCAAGCGGTCCACGCCCTGCCTCGTCAATACCACAAATATTTTGATATCCTTGTTCAAGAAGCTCTTTTTCAATTTTAAGCATATCGACAAGTTCATTATTCTGCGTCTTTGCCATCAATATCTTCCTCTTGTGGTTGTTCATCTATTTCAGATGATATATCTTCTTTATTATCTTGATTTTTAGGCTTTTGATATTCTTCAGGTGTCTCAAGCGTAATTTTGCCAAGCACACCATCTCTAAATTCATCAAGCAAAATTCTTGCCATTCTTTCAGTATCAAGCTCTCCACCAGAAATTAAAAAACCACGTTTTTTAGCTGCTCTGCAAAGAAGCTCATATCCCAAAAATTCGCTCTCTTGCTCGTCACACTCTAGCGAAATATTATATCTTTTTGTAATTGCACTTGGACATTTTTCGTTTAATATTTCAAGAAGTTTACAAGCAAGTGTTTCAATATCTAGTATATCCTGCTTAATTGCACCAGTTACAGCTAAATAAATCCCTGTTTTTTCATCTTCAAGTTTTGGCCAAAGAATACCAGGTGTATCTAAAAGCTCTGTTCCATCACCCACAGAAAACCATTGTTTCCCACGTGTAACGCCTGGTTTATCTGCTGCTATTGCAGCTTTTCTTTTAAGAACCTTGTTAATAAAAGTAGATTTTCCAACATTAGGAATACCTACAATCATAGCTTTAACAGAACGTCCAACTTGACCTTTATCATGCCAAGCTTTAATTTTTTCAGCCATAGGTGCTGTTACAGCTTCATTAAATTTATTAACTCCGCTACCACTTTTACTATCCGTCATCATCACAGCCATACCTTGTGCTTTAAAATATGCTGCCCATTTTTTAGTAGCTTCTGGATCTGCTAAATCTATTCTGTTTAAAATCATAAGGCGTGGTTTACCTTGTGCTATTTTATCCATATCAGGATTACGGCTAATTTGAGGAATTCGTGCATCAACAATTTCGCACACAACATCGACATGTTTCATGCTCTCTAGCATTACACGACGAGTTTTAGCCATATGCCCAGGATACCAATGTATTTTCATTATTTTTTCTCCTTAAAGTGTTTATCTTTTTACTCTACTATTCCTAATGAATCAAGTGGGTAAAATCTAAATAACACTCTACCTAATATATATTGTTCTTCAACCATGCCAAGTGTTGCAACTCTGCTATCAGAGCTTGCATTTCTATTATCTCCCATTACAAATACTGAATTTTCTGGGACAGTTGCTGGCAATGGCGTGTCCCCTTCAAGTAATGTTATATCATTTATATAAGGTTCTACTAAAAGTTCTCCATCAACATAAACATCTCCTGTTGAATAATCTATATCAATAGTTTGCCCTTCTGTTGCAATTACACGCTTCACAATCGGGTCTTTTTGAAAACTTTCCTTTGTTAATATTATAATATCTCCATATTCTGGTTTGAAAAATAAATCACTTACGACTAATCTGTCATTATGTTCTAAAGTCGGTAGCATCGATGTGCCATCTACTGTGATTAGTTTTACAAAGAATACAAATATTATAATAACTGTTGTAAGGGATATAACTAATGCTTCTGCCCAATCAAAAAGTTCACTTTTATGCACTTTTGTCTTTTTTTCTTCGGCGTCATTTATTATTTTTTGAAGTTGATCTTCTCTTTCTTTCTTTTTTCGTGGTGGTTTGTTTTGGTCTTCATTCATAATGTCACCTCTGTATATTAATTAATCTACTAAACTATAGTATAACTTTTTTCAGAAATTTATCAATAATATTTACGAATAAATAAAAAATTTAACAAAACTAAAAACATATATTTCATTCTTATAACTATATAAAATATATCAAATTTTAAAAACGGGAGGGCATAGACACCCTCCCTTGCATTTGCGTTTAAATACAAATAAGAGGGAAACTTGCGTCTCCCTCTTTCGTAATTAGATTTTTTCCGCAACTTTTGCAGCTTTACCAACTCTGCCACGTAGGTAGTATAGTTTCGCACGACGAACTTTACCACGACGAACAATTTCGAATTTGTCTACAAGTGGTGAATGTACTGGGAAAGTTTTTTCAACCCCTACACCGTATGATAGACGACGAACTGTTACTGACTTATTAACGCCAGCGTGTTTCATAGCGATAACTGTACCCTCGAATACTTGGATACGTTCTTTGTTACCCTCTTTGATTTTTGCGTGTACTTTTAAAGTATCACCGATTTTGATGTCAGGCAGGTCTGATTTTAGTTGACTGTCTGCAAGAACCTGTACTAGATTCATTTTATTTCTCCTCTCATTAAGACATTCATGCATCGACGTTTCCGACACAGAGGACTGTCCGTTATCAATTTAGGATTATATCATAAATATATTATAATGTCAACATTTTTTGTCACAAATCGTTTATGATATAATGTGTACATCTTTTTTGGTTGTTTCGAAAGAAACGAGAAAAAGGTACTAAAATCTATTGTATAACGATTGCAACGCAATTGTTACATCACATTTTAATTTAAAATGCAAGCATTATTTAAACTTTTTTAAATTTTTATTAAACGCTGCTGTTCTATGATATAACACACCGTCAAATTTAATTTCTGGCAAATAAGTTTTTATCGCTCTTGAAATATATTCAGGGCTTAAATTATCATTTCCCGCTTTGTTTACAGCTAAGATAATTGCTGTTTTATCATCTAACACAGAAACATTGATTTCATGGATAAATTCCTGAATATTAACAGGCTTTTCACTTCGTTTAGTCCGTTTTACAAGCTCAATTTCTTCTCTTGCAAAAAGTGCTAATACATCTTTTTTGAAATCTTTTGGCACGCCACCGTCAAACTCATAAGTAATTTTATATTCGCTATAGGCAATATCGCCGACTTTCATCTCTTGTGGATAAATTTCAAGCACACGCAAGCCTTCTGGCATAACTGCATTCATTTTTTCTACAGCATCTTGTGGAACTGTATCACAAGTGAAGTTGAAATCCATGATTTCATATTCGCTTGAATACCCTGTTGATAACGGAAGCGCTACAGATACATAAGCATGTCTATTAAAGCCTTCAGTATACCAAACAGGAAGCCCAGCACGAGCTATCGAACGCTGCATAGATTTCATTAAATCAAGGTGAGATATAAATCTAGCTCTACCCTCTTTACAAAATTTCATTCTAGCCTTAAACAATGCACTCACCTCCATCAAGTAGTTTTCTAGCTCCACAGTTAGAACACGCTATAGAGCAACTTGGTGTAGTTTCAGTTTCAAGTGCTAGGCTATATTCTTGCCACAGATGTTCTTTTGTTGTTCCACAGCCGATGTGTTCCCAAGGGAAAATTTCTTCTTTTGTACGTTGTCTATTAGCATAAAAATCTGCTGATAAATTATTTTTTTCCATAGCTTCCATCCATTTTTCAAGACTGAAGCAATCGTCCCAACCATCAAACACACAGCCACTTTTCCATGCATCATAAATTACACGTGATAAACGTCTATCACCACGAGCAAAAATCGCTTCAACTCTACTTGTTTTCGCATCATGCCAGCTATATGTCACATTTTTAGTTTTTAGTGCATCTTTAAGGTGCATTTGTTTTTCTCTAAGCATCCTCATTTCATCTTGTCCAACCCATTGGAATGGTGTTTGTGGTTTTGGCACAAATGAAGATGAACTTACAGTGATTTTAACACCACGATTTTTATTAGTTGTATGAACTTTCCATGCATATGCAACTTTACGTGCTAAATCTGCAATTGCATCTAAATCTTCATAGGTTTCTGTCGGTAATCCTATCATAAAATATAATTTAACATTATTCCAGCCACCTTGGAAAGCTACTGTACATGCATTTAAAATATCTTCTTCTAAAATATTCTTATTTATTACATCACGAAGACGTTGCGAACCTGCCTCTGGTGCGAATGTCAGCCCACTTTTACGAACTTTTTGTACTTTTTCCATGAGTTCTGTGCTAAAATTATCAGCACGAAGTGATGGAAGCGATAAACTTACACATCTTTCTTCACAATGGTCTAAAAGTTCCAACGTTAATCTTTCAAGTTCGGAATAATCACTTGTGCTAAGTGATGATAGCGAAATTTCTTCATAACCTGTTGTTTCAATTAAGGATTTTGCTTGTTTTAGCAGTGTATCTGCACTTTTTTTACGAAGTGGTCTGTAAGTATGCCCTGCTTGACAAAAACGACATCCACGTGGACATCCACGAAATAGTTCTACCATTGCTCTGTCAAACACGATGTCTGTTGATGGAACAACAAAATATTCTGGATAATACATATCATCTAAATCCATAACTATACGTTTTTGTACAAATTTCGGTGCATCACCTTTAGGTGTAATCTCTTTAATTGTGCCATCTTCATTATAACTTACATCATATAAAGATGGAACATATACACCATTGATTTTTGCTAATCTACATAGTAATTCATCTTTAGTTATACCCTCTTTACGTGCATTTATATAAACATCTGCAAGTTCAAGCGATACTTCTTCACCATCACCAATCATAAATGCATCAACAAATTCATGAAGTGGTTCTGGATTGTATGCACATGGCCCACCTGCCACAATTAAATGGTCAAGCGTTGTTCTCTCACTTGCTAGGACTGGGACACCACCCATATCAAGCATGTTTAATATATTTGTATATGATAATTCATATTGTAATGTAAAGGCGATTAAATTGAAATCTGATAATGCATCTCCACTTTCAAGCGCATAAAGTGGTATATCATTATCACGCATTGCTTTTTCCATGTCAATCCAAGGTGCAAAAACTCGCTCACACCAAATGTCTTGACGTGAGTTATAAAGTCCGTATAAAATACGAGAACCTAAGTGGCTCATACCAACTTCATAAGTGTCAGGAAAGCAAAATGCAACTCGCAAATCTACGCTTTCTTTATCTTTAATTACCGAATTATATTCACCACCTGTATATCTTGCTGGTTTTTGTACAGATGGTAATATTCTTTCGACTTTTTTATTTAACATCTTTATCCTCCATTTTTAATAACCCATTAATTAGTCTGTATTTTAGTATATCATATATTTTTATATTTTTGAATGTTTTTTGCAAGAAATATTCCTATAATTAATAGCGAGAAATTGTATTTTGTTGTGATTAATGTAAATATACCACCAATTATAGTAATAAATGTTAAAATACATGAAATATTTCTTACTATTAAACTAGCATAAAATTCATTAGAAATCAAGCAAATAAAGCTATATAAAAAATTTGCTCCGTCAAGAGGATAAATAGGTATTAAATTAAATATTCCAAGCACTATACATACGCCAGATAACATAAAACAAAATTCATTTACGTTATAAAAAACATTAAAAATACCTATTGCAAAAGCTATCATTATATTTACAAGCGACCCACAAATTGCAATTATAATTTCGCTAATATATGATATTTTTCTATACAAAATATCAATTTTCCCACCAAATATACTAAATGTAATTTTTTCAACACTATTTCCTGTCAAATATACAGCTATAATATGCCCTAACTCATGAATTACAACTGCTATTATAGATGCAAAAAATAATTGTTTTTCGCTTATAAAATAAAATATGCTACAAAAAATCAAAAAATCATAACCTATGCTAATTTTCATAGATTAAGATAAGGTGTCGGATCAATTATCTTTCCGTTTATTCTTACTTCAAAATGTAGATGACTTCCTGTTGATACACCCGTTGAACCCATTTCTGCCACCTTTTCACCTATAGTAATTTCATCTCCACTAGATACACTTATTTTATCACAATGAGCATATAAAGTCTTAAATTCATTTCCGTGATCTATTATCAAATAATTTCCATAAGAATTGCTATATCCCGTATGTTCTATAATTCCATCAGCAAAGGAATTAATTTGTGTTCCTGTTACATTTGCAATATCTATTCCATAATGAAAAGATTTTTCGAAGCTTACAGGGTGAATTCTATTTCCGAATGCTGAAGTAACTGTTCCGTTAGTCGGTGTAACATATGTAAATTCAGCTTTATATTTATCTTCTGATACAGCATCAAGTTCATTTGCCTCATTTTTATCATTTTCTTGTCCAAAATCCAACATTTCTGGGTGTAATAATTCTTCTGGAACAGCACTTTCACTTAAAAAAACAGGTACAAATTCTTCTTCTTGTTCTATAACTTCTTCTATTTCATCAGTTTGTTCGAACTTTCCCTCCTCATCTAATAATTCTTCTTCAAACATTGCAAATACTGTTTGAACTGCTTCTTCTGATACTCCTGACACCATTTCTCCGATAGTTGTAACAGCTTCACTCACTTCCCTACTATTTACAACTTCAATTATTTTATTCCGAGCTTGCACTATAGCTTCTGTTCCCGTAAAATTTACAATACTAGTGACAAAAACTATGCTTACCAGACAAAACATTTTTACATCAAAACTGCTAATTGTACTTGAATTTTTGTTTTTTTTAGATTTTTCTATCATTCGCCTTTTTTTATTTATATATTTTCTGCTATTCGACATGTTAATTTCCTCCTTTTTATAATTTGTATTCAATAAAAATATATAATATGAGGAAAATTTTATAGGCTGTGTCTTATCTGACACAGCCTATAATTTATTTACCAGCTATTCTAATACGATTAATAGCTTTTTTAAGTTTTAATTCTGCTAAACGATTTTCATGTTCTGATTCTTTATTGATAAGTTTTCCTTCTGCTTTTTGTTTTGCTGTTTCAGCACGAGTAATATCAATCTCATCTGCCCACTCAAATGTGCCAGCTACAACAGTAACAACACCTGAAGTTACACTTACAAAACCATCAGATATAGCAGCTCTTTTTATTTGATTTCCGTTATATAGCGAAAATCCACCGATTCCAAGTGCTGCAACATAATTTATATGTCTAGCTAAAATACCAACATCACCTTCACGAGTTTTTACAATAATTTTATCGGCACTATCATCGTAAACTAATTTATCAGGTGTTACAATTTTTAATGCAAAGGAGGACATAATTATACTCCTTTCTTCGCCTTTTCAACTGCCTCTTCAATTGTACCAACCATAAGGAAGGCAGATTCAGGAAGATTATCATGTTTACCATCAATAATCTCAGCGAAACCACGAATTGTGTCTTTTATTGACACATATTTACCTTTAATACCTACAAATTGCTCTGCAACTGTAAAAGGTTGTGATAAAAATCTTTGAATACGTCTTGCACGTGCAACAGTTATTTTATCTTCATCAGATAATTCATCCATACCTAAAATCGCAATAATATCTTGAAGTTCTTTATAACGTTGAAGAATAGATTGAACACTTCTTGCAACTCTATAATGCTCTTCACCTACGATTTCAGGTGTTAAAATTCTTGAATTTGAATCAAGTGGGTCAACTGCTGGATAAATACCCATAGATGAAATCGCACGTGATAATACTGTTTGTGCATCTAAATGGGCAAATGTTGTTGCTGGCGCTGGGTCAGTTAAGTCATCAGCTGGAACATATACAGCCTGTACAGATGTAATTGAACCTTTTTTTGTTGAGGTGATACGTTCTTGTAATTCACCCATGTCCGTTGCAAGTGTAGGTTGATATCCTACAGCAGACGGCATACGCCCTAATAATGCTGATACTTCTGAACCTGCTTGTGTAAATCTAAAGATATTATCAATAAATAAAAGTACATCTTGGCCTTCTACATCTCGGAAATATTCAGCCATAGTAAGCCCTGATAGACCCACCCTCATCCTAGCTCCTGGTGGCTCATTCATTTGTCCATAAACTAAAGCTGTTTTATTAATAACTCCGCTTTCTGTCATTTCATTGAATAAGTCATTACCCTCACGTGTACGCTCACCTACACCTGTAAATACAGAAATACCACCATGTTGATTTGCTACGTTATTGATAAGCTCCATAATAAGAACAGTTTTACCAACACCAGCTCCTCCAAACAGACCAATCTTACCACCTTTTGCATATGGTGCAATAAGGTCTACTACTTTTATCCCTGTTTCAAGAATTTCTGTAGATGTTTCTTGTTCTTCATATGATGGCGCTGTACGGTGAATTGACATATAAAGGTCATCAGCTTGTTTTTCAAAAGGCTTATCATCTATTGGCTCGCCTAATAGATTAAAAATTCTGCCCAGTGTCGCTCTGCCCACAGGTACTTTAATTGGGCTACCTGTATCTAATGCTTTTGTCCCACGAATAAGCCCATCTGTTGACTGCATAGAAATACAACGCACTGTGTCTTGCCCAATATGTTGAGCAACTTCTGCTGTTATACAGTCCTCTCCTTCACCTATGTGAATAGAGTTTAAAAGATTAGGCAAATTATCCGCAGCAAACTTTATATCAAGTACAGGTCCAATAATTTGAACAATTGTACCATAATTTTGTTTGTCCATGCGTAAATCTCCTTATTTTCCTTAGATTTTAAAAGTTACCCGAACCTGCTACAATTTCTGTAATTTCTTGAGTAATTGCCGCTTGTCTTGCTCTGTTGTATTTAAGTCCAAGGGTGTCTATCATTTCTTGTGCATTATCTGATGCATTTTCCATAGCAAGACGTCTTGCTGCTTGTTCTGATGCATAAGATTCTACAATTCCTCCATATAAAATACCAGTTACATAAAGTGGCACAATCGAATCAAATACTTCTTCTGCTGTTGGGTCGTATTGTGTTAACATACCCTTATCAAATTCGTCATCTGGTGCTACTGCGTCAATTGGTAATAGCTTTATATTACGTGGTATTTGTGTAAGTGGAGATACAAATTCTGTATAAACTACAAACGCTTCGTCGATTTCACCTGTTCTATATAATTCTAAAAGTTTTTTAGAAATTACACTAACTTCAGAAACATTTATTTGCTCTGCAATATTTGGATGGTTTTCAATAACTGTAAAGTCTCTTTTTGTGTAATAATCCATCGATTTTTTACCAATAGTTATTATTTTTGGAGATTTTCCAGCCATTTCAGCAGCTGCAAATTTAAAAACACCAATATTATATCCGCCAGCGAGCCCTCTGTCCCCTGCAACTACAACATATGCTGTGTTTTTAATTTTTCTTTCTCTTGTGTAAACGGAGGAGAAATCACGATTTTCTTTTGCAATTCGTATAATCGTTTCGTTGATTGTATTAAAATATGGTCTAACGCTTAGCGCTTTTTCTTTAGCACGACGAAATTTAGAGGAAGATACAAGCTCCATTGCTTTTGTAATCTGCATTGTGCTTTGTACACTCTTAATCCGTTGTCTAATATCTTTCATATTCGCCATATTCTTCCTCCTTTCCAAATAAATTTAAATGAAAACTTTGTGTTGCATTATAATCTCATACTTATTGAGGGTTGAAATTCAATGCTATTGACTAATTTTCTTTTAAAAATTTTTCAGAAAGTTCAGAAATAGCAGTTTTAAGTTTTGCCATAGCTTCTTCTGAGAGTGCTTTTGTATTACGAATTTCTTCTGTAATTGCTGGATATGCCCCATCAATATACTCAAAAAGTTCAGCTTCGAATTTTGTTATAAGTTCCAACGGAATAGCAGATAACATATTATTTACAACAGCATAAATTATAAGTATTTGATGTTCAACACTAATGGGGCTACCCTGTGGCTGTTTTAATACTTCCACAATACGTCCACCTTGTTCAAGACGAGCTTTTGTGTCAGCATCAAGATCTGAACCAAACTGAGCAAAAGCTTGAAGTTCACGATATTGTGAATATAAGATTTTAAGCGTACCTGCAACTTTTTTCATTGCCTTGATTTGTGCATTACCACCAACACGAGAAACAGATATACCAGGGTTTACAGCAGGTCTAATCCCTGAGTGGAAAAGTTCCGTTTCAAGGAATATTTGTCCATCTGTAATTGAAATTACGTTTGTTGGAATATATGCTGATACGTCCCCTGCTTGTGTTTCAATAATCGGTAACGCTGTAAGCGAGCCTCCACCATATTCAGGTGCAATATTCGCAGCTCTTTCAAGTAGTCTTGAATGGATATAAAATACATCCCCAGGATATGCTTCACGTCCTGGTGGCCTGTGTAGTAAAAGAGATAATGCACGATATGCAACAGCATGTTTTGATAAATCATCATAGATGATAAGTGCATCTTTTCCTTTTGACATAAAATATTCCCCAATAGAACAACCTGTATAAGGTGCTATATATTGCAGTGGTGCAGTTTCTGATGCTGTAGCCGAAACTACAACTGTATAATCCATTGCACCATTTTTAGTAAGCATTTCTACAACGTTTACTACTGTTGAACGTTTTTGACCTATAGCAACATAAATACAAAGTACATCTTTCCCTTTTTGATTGATGATTGTATCTAGTGCAATAGTTGATTTACCAGTTTGTCTATCACCAATGATAAGCTCACGCTGTCCACGTCCAATTGGAATCATTGCATCTATCGCTTTGATACCTGTTTGAAGTGGTCTATCAACTGATTGTCGAACAATAATCCCTGGGGCATTTGTTTCGATAGGTCGAAATTCATTAGCTTCAATAGGCCCTTTACCGTCAATCGGTTGACCTAATGCATTAACTACCCTGCCAAGCATTGCGTCCCCAACTGGAACTTCAACAACTTTACCAGTACGTTTTACTGTATCACCTTCTTTTATGCCTGTGTCTTCACCTAGCATAACTACCCCTACGGAGTCTTGTTCTAAGTTTTGTGCCATAGCATAAACAGACCCTGGGAATTCTAAAAGTTCACCAGCCATACAGTTCTCAAGTCCATAGACTTTAGCAATACCATCACCAACTGAGATTACAGTACCTACATCTGTCATTTCGACTTTTGTTTTATAATTTTTAATTTGCTCTTTAATAAGTCCACTTATTTCTTCTGGGCGTAAATCCATGAATGCACCAACTTCCTTACGCATTTATTTGTTTTATTTGAGATGAAATATCCCAAAGTTTTGTTTTAACGCTATTGTCAATTTGTTCATTGCCGATTTTTACTATTAACCCACCGATAATCGATGTATCAATTTTAAGCTTTAGTGAAATTTTCTTACCTGTAAGTGTTGATAATTTTGCACTTAAAGCTTGTTGTTGCTCAGTTGATAATTCAATAACTGACGTAACTTCTGCTTCGCAAATTCCATTTTCCTCGTTGAAAATTTCTTTATACGCTGTGCATGCACCTAAAAAAGATGATGCTCTGCCTTTTTCTGTCATAAGTAAAAGAAAACTTTCTACATAATCGGATAATTTCCCTTTAAATACTGCTGAAACCAACTCTTTCTTTTCAGAAAATGCAATTGCAGGTGATGTTAGTAGTTTTAAAAAATCACTGTTTTCGTTCAAAATTTCGCCAAGGCTCATTAGTTCTTCTAAAATTTCTTTTTCGCTTTTATTTTCTTTTGCAAGTTCATAAAGTGATTTTGCATATCTCTCTTCAACAAGTGATAACATTAAGCTTCACCTACATTACTAATAAATTCGTCAATCAATGATTTATGATCTTTTTCGTTAATATCTTTTTCAATAACTTTTGATGCAATCATAACTGCCATTTCAGAAATTTCACTTTGAATTTCTTTAATTGTACGCTTTTTCTCTTGTTCTATAGACACCTCTGCTTTTTTGAGCATGTGTCCCGCTTGTTTGTTTGCATCAGCAAGTATTTCTTCTGCTTTTTGTGTGGCTGTTTTTGTGCTTTTCTTAACAAGCTCTGCAGCTTCTTCTTTAGCTAGAGCCATACGTTTTGTATAATCTAGCTTCATATTTTCTGCATCTTTTTTCGAACGTTCAGCTTCTGTATAAATTGCATCAATTTCTTTTTCTCTTTGAGCAATAATATTTTTAACTGGTTGATATAATAAGTTTCTCACAATTAAAAAAGTGATAATTGTATTCGCAAATGTTGCAATAATTTCAAATGCACCTATGCTTATAAACGCTTGGAATTCTCCCATTTATTTTTCCTCCTTCCAGAGTAAATTTCTATTTTATGCTATTATAAGAAATTTTTTAGTACGTCTATAAAAGGATTCGCAAATAATAGGATAAGTGCAACAACAAGTCCGTAGATACCTGTTGATTCTGCCATCGCAGCACCTAAAATCATTGTACGAGTTATATCTGATTGTGCTTCTGGTTGACGTCCTACTGCTTCAGCTGCTTTACCTGCTGCATAACCTTGACCTACCCCAGGCCCTATACCTGCTATCATAGCTAAACCTGCACCTATTGCTGATGCTCCTAATAAGATTGCCATTTCCATAATAAAATCCTCCTAAGTAAAATTTTTTAATATTTTTGTAAATTTTAATCGTCCATTGCCATTGCGACAAATACCATTGATAACATACAGAAGATAAATGCTTGAAGTGCTGATGTGAATAAATCAAAATAGATGGATAAAAATCCTGGTAAACCTATTTGAAAAATCGGTATTGGCAAATTGCCTACAGCTGCTAATGCATCATATAATAGTGATGTGATTACCATACCACCAGCTATATTACCAAAATGACGAAATGCAAGCGAGACAGGGTTTGAAAATTCGCTTAATAAATTCAGTGGAACCATAAATGCCATAGGCTCTGCAAAGCCTTTTAATCTGTTTTTTATACCTTTTCTGCGAATTGAATTGTACTGTACGAGGAAGAATGTCATAAGTGCCCAACCAAGTGTCGTGTTAAGGTCTGCTGTTGGTGGTCTTAGTGTAAAAAGGCTTGATAAGCTCGATAGAAACGAAAATAACATCAGTGCCATGAAATATGGAACAAATGCCATTTTATCGCTTCCCATTGTCTGCCCTACAAAATCGTCTAGTGCTGTTACTGCCTTTTCTGCTATTATTTGTTTGCCTTTTGGTATGACTTTTAAATTATGACTTAAAAACAAACAAATACCCAAAATCACAAGCATTACTATCCAAGAGTTTACCAAGGTTTCCGTTATAGGCAATCCCCCAAAGATTGGAATTTCGAAATATATTCTAGGTCCAGTCATTATTTAACCTCCTTTCTTTACGAATATACTTTTCCAAACTGTAATAAGTTTTGGAAAAAACATAGGAATGACTACTGCAAGTGGATTTAAAAATTCTATTTTAAGCGAAAGATATATTACTCCACCTGTGAGCATATATCTTAACATGTATTGTGCAAACATATATTTTTGTGCCCCAGCAGGACCTTTATCCATCGCATTATCGCAAGCATACGCAATCATATAAAAATTGAAAATTATATATATTGTACCCAAGATTATGCTGATTAATGTGCCTAAGTCATAGTATCCACACAGACTAAAAGCAATATACGAAGCCAAACTCAAAAAAATAAGAGGCGGCAAAAGCTTTAAAAGTTCTTGCGATATGACATTCATAGTCTACCCCTCTCTTTTTTGCTTTTTTCCGCCTCTTTTTCAGCATATCTAAAAAATTTTATACAATTGATGCCAGCCGAAATCAAGCCTAAAAAAATGCTAATTAGTACTATTATATCGCTAAATCCAAATTGATTTTTTAAGTAATTACCAATTAAAGTGCAAACTACAATTGGTATTATAACCGAAAGTCCGAGTTGTGTTATCCACGCTAAATATTTAAAGGCACTATATTTCGATTGTTCAGCCACTTTGTAGCCCCCCTCGTAAATATTTATGTACTTTTTATATTGTGTGATTATTTTTTTGTTTATTAATTAGAAATATATTCCAACTTAATACACTTATATGATAACATATTATCTAAAATTTATCTAGAAAATTTATATTTTAATTTTAGTGTATATAATTTTTTTATAGAGTTAAACAAATAATCAAAGACTTTTTTGTAAGTTTTAGATAACATTATATACATTTTTTGTTAAAACAAACATGAAATTATTCCCTTATTATGTAATAAATTTTCTTTATAGATAAAAAATCTTATTTTTTTATAATTTTTTTGCTTTTCTAATGTAATCTTTAGATTAATATTCACATATCAGTTGCATATCTTGAAGTTCGCATATTTTCACAACGACTTTTTGATTTTTACTAAGTTCTTTCTGTTGTGATAATATTTTCACTGAAAAATCTTTGTCACCATGACCTGTGTAAAAATCTTTCTTTTGCTGTTCTATAATTACATTTGTGTATGTGCCAATTTGTGAATTTAAAAAAGTTTTTCGCATGTTTTCTGCAAGTTCTTTTAGTTTTTCTGCACGAGCATTTTTAATCTGCACATCAATTTGACCATCCATAGATGCAGCTTTTGTACCTTCTCTAACAGAATATGGAAACACATGCATATCAGCAAAATTCATTTGCTTGCAAAACTCATAAGTTTTATTATTTTCATCTTCAGTTTCATTTGGAAAACCTACTATAACATCAGTTGTGATAGATGGGTCATCAAAATATTCTCTTAGCAGTTTTATTGATTTTGCAAAATCAGCTGTGTTATATTTTCTGTTCATGCGAGACAAAACACTATCACACCCACTTTGAAGGGATAAATGAAAATGCTTTGCAAGGTTTGAAAAAACAGATAAACGTTTGCAAAATTCTTGTGTTATTGTTCTAGGTTCAAGCGAACCTAATCTAAATCTAATATCAGGAGCTTTATTGCATAATTTTTCAATTAAATCTATTAGGTTAGTGCCTGTTTCAAAATCTTTACCGTACGATGAAATTTCAATTCCTGTTATTATAATTTCTCCGACATTATCATTTTGTAATTTTTGCACTTCCAGTACAGCATTTTCTAAATCTAATGAGCGTACCCGTCCTCTAGCATATGGAATAATACAATAAGAACAAAAGTTATCACAACCATCTTGTACTTTAAGTAATGCTCTAGTTCTTCCTTCAAGAACTCCTGATGGCAATACTTCAAACTCTTGTTTTCCTGCTGGCTTTACAGTGTTTACAACACCATTTGCAATATTATGTTCTTGACAAAGTCTTATAACATCTGCTCTGTTTTCTGTTCCACAAATTATATCTACTCCATCAATCTGACTTGCCTTTTCAGGGCTGATTTGCGAAAAGCAACCACATAAAGCAATAATAGCATTTGGATTTTGTGTTTTTAATTTATTTATAGCTCTTATATTTTTTTTATCGCTAACAGATGTTACAGTGCATGTGTTGATAACTACTGCGTCAGCATCATTTTCACATACTGTATGTCCCTCTTGACGACATAGCTTCATAAGGCTCTGTGTTTCAAATTGATTTACTTTGCAACCTAGTGTAAAAAAACAAAATTTCATATTTTCTCCCTGTTTTCGTTTAGAGCTACTAAAAATCAAGACTTTATCAAAAATAGCCTTTAAATCTAGCTCTAATTTGTAATAACTACAATCATTATACATCAAGCATATTTAAAATTCAATATATTCATGCATAACCTAAGTTTTATATCTATATAATTAAACAAAAGATTTTTCAATGAGGTGAAAATTATATGAAAAAAATATTATCATTACTTTTAGTTTTATCTTTCTCTTTAACTTCAGTCGCTTTTGCTACAGAATTACCACCGCTTGATGCGAAATCTTATGTTCTTACAGATATTAATGGAAATATTTTATATGAGCATAATATGCATGAAAAATTGCAACCAGCTAGTGTTACAAAAGTTATGACAATGCTTTTGGTTATGGAAGCTATTGAAAGTGGTATACTTTCTTATGATGATATTGTAACAGTTAGTCAGTACGCAAGCTCAATGGGTGGTTCACAAGTTTTTTTATCACATAATGAGCAAATGACAGTGCGTGACATTTTAAAATGCATAGTTGTTGCATCTGCTAATGATGCATCTGTTGCTATTGCAGAGCATATTTCAGGTAGTGAATCTGCTTTTGTTGAGCTTATGAATAGTCGTGCTTTAGAACTTGGTATGCTTGATACTACGTTTATCAATGCAAATGGTTTAGATGCTGATGATGTTCAAACCATCACCTCTGCACATGACCTTGCACTTGCATCTGCACAGCTTTTAAAACACGAAGATATTAAAGAATTTTCTACTATTTGGATGGATACTATTCGTGATGGAACTTTTACTTTGGCGAATACAAATAAAATGCTTAAAAGTTATAATGGTTTAACAGGGCTTAAAACTGGATATATTCAAAAGGCTGGTTATTGTATTTCAGCCACAGCAGAACGAGATGGGCTTGAACTTATAGCAGTTGTTATGTCATCACCTACCATTGAAGCTAGGACCTCTGCTGTAGCTTCGCTTTTAAATCATGGGTTTGCAAATTATGCCAATTTTAAACCTGAGTTTTTAAGCAATGAACATAAGGTCCCTGTATATTTAGGTACTGAAGATTACATCACTGGAAGAATTGATGAAGTGCCAAATGTCGTTGTTGATAAGAATAAATTATCTGAAATCACTTATAGCATTATCATGGAAGAAAGCATAACTGCACCTGTTTTAGAAGGTCAAAAAATAGGAAATTTGATTGTATTGTCTGGTTCTGAACAGGTTTTAGATACTCCGATTTATGCAGACCACAGCATTGAAAAATTATCAATATTTGACATTTTTGTCAGATTGTTAGGAAATTTTTGTATAATGTAATTTTTTATAGTTTTAGATATTATTTTAGTTGCTGATTTTTTGCTATAAAATAATTTTATTCAAAATTCACAGTTTTTTTATAATTTTCAGTTGAATTTTTATAAAACCTATGCTAAAATTAGTTATAACCTTAAAAACTTAAGGAGGAAATTATTATGGTAAAATTAATTTTAGGTGATCAAGGAACTGGTAAAACAAAGCAAATTATCGACATGGTTAATACTGCTACTGCATCAGATAAAGGTCAAGTAGTTTGTATAGCTAAGGGCGATAAGCTCAAGTTTGACATTTCATCACATGCACGTCTTGTTGATATGACGGGCTATGCAGTTGATGATTACAAAAGCTTATTAGGTTTTATTTCTGGAATGCACGCTGGAAACTTTGATATTTCTCAAGTTTTCATCGACAGTCTACATAAGCTTGTAAGCGACCATAGCATCGAAGGAGAAGAAAATTTCCTTGAAGCGTTGGATAATTTCTCTAATACTCATAGTGTTTCTTTTACAGTTGCAGTTAGCGCAAATGCTGATAATGTTTCTGAAAAACTGAAACGCTACTTATAACAGCAAGCAAAAAATTTAAAAAAACTATTGTATTACTTTTGTGATTGCAATAGTTTTTTTGTTTTAATAACATATTTTTATATTTTATAATCTCTATAGTTTCCATTTAGAAACTAAGAAACATAAAAGTGCTATCTTTACAAGTTTTATTTTGTGATGTACTATAACAATAAAGGAAGTGTAAATTATGACTATTAAAGAAATTTATGATGCGTTTGATAAAATCGGATGTCTATCTTTTACTACTATTAATGAATTTAATGATCCAATTTCTCGTATAGCACATCTTAGAGCATACGATGAGCATGGATTATATTTTATGACTATGTTCACAAAACCATTTTTCAAACAACTTCATACAAATAAAAAAATTTCGCTTTGTGGATTATGTACACCTGATAAAGAAATCCATCACGATGAAAATGGTTTACCTGTGTTTGCTGGTGGTTATGCTATGCGTATGACTGGCTATGCTGAACAAATATCAATTGATGAGCTAAAACAAAAAAACAATCCTATTTTTGATATGTGTATTAAAGACTATGAAAAATATCCTGCAATGGTAGTTTTTTGCATTTCAAGTGGCTATGGTGATATATTTGATTATGATTTTGAACTTGTACAGCGTGAAAACAAATTAGAACGCACTTATTTTGCATACAATGGTGCTGAAATTAGCTATAGAGGTTTAGAAATTGACTCTGATAAATGTATCAGTTGTGGTAAATGTATGAAAAAATGTTCATTTATCGCTATCGATAAAAATGATAATTTATATTCAATTAACAAAAATCGTTGCGATGAATGTGGAGACTGTTTTTTAGTATGTCCTGTACAGGCTATTTCACACAAAGGAGTTTGAACAATGGATTTACTAGAAAAAATCAAATTTCTAAATAATATTTTACTAAATGAAATGCCACAATATAAAACTCAAGCAAAATCTTTTGACAATACCTTTGAAAATCAACGTTCTTTACTGCGTGCATTAATGAATGTTCGGTCTCCAATGCCGTTAGATGCTGAATTTTTAGCTGTTCAAGATGAAGTTTTACAACAAGAACTTAGCAAAAAGTCTATTGTTACTTTAGATGATTTATCTCCTTGTAATAAAAATCAGCAGATTTATCTTTGGCAAGGCGATATAACATTGCTAAAAGTTGATGCTATTGTAAACGCTGCAAATAGTGCTATGCTTGGATGTTTTATTCCACATCACAAATGCATTGACAATGCGATACATTCAGCTGCTGGCCTTCAATTACGTGATGAATGTAATAAAATTATGATTGCTCAAGGTCATGATGAGCTTACAGCAGATGCAAAAATCACTCTTTCTTATAACTTGCCCTCAAAGTATGTAATCCATACTGTAGGCCCTATCATTGGAAATAAACTGACAGATAAAGACTGTGATTTGCTAGAAAATGCTTATCGTTCATGCATGAAATTAGCTATAAAAAACAACTTAAAAAGCATCGCTTTTTGCTGTATTTCAACCGGAGAATTTCATTTTCCAAATGATGTTGCAAGCCAAATTGCTATACAAACTATTGAGACAATTCTCAAAAATACTAATTATGAAATCAAGGTGATATTTAATGTTTTCAAAGATTTGGACAAAAAACTCTACGAAGAGTTACTCGGATAAACTAGCACAAGTTTCAACATTATTAAATGATGCTGAAGCTGTTGTAATCGGAGCTGGTGCTGGGCTTTCAGCATCAGCAGGGCTTTTATATAGTGGTGAACGTTTTGAGCGTCTTTTCACTGATTTCATAGCAAAATACAAGCTTACTGACATGTATTCTGCTGCATTTTATCCACATAAATCTCTTGAAGAACATTGGGGTTATTGGAGCTATCATATTTATCACAATAGATATGCAGCTGAACTTAATTCAACTTATAGTGATTTGTTAAAACTTGTTCAGGATAAAAATTATTTTGTTATCACCACCAATGGAGACCATTTATTTTTAAAGAATGGATTTGATAAACAAAGGGTATTTTATACTCAAGGTGATTATGGTTTATTTCAATGCACTGTGCCTTGTCATAAGCAAACTTACGATAATCATGATATTATTATGAAAATGATATCTGAACAAAAAGACCTTAAAATTCCATCTGAACTTATTCCATATTGCCCGAAATGTGATGCACCTATGACAGTAAATCTTCGCATGGATAACACATTTGTTGAAGATGATGGTTGGCATCGTGCTTGCGCTAGATACACTGATTTCATTGAAACTCATATGTCAAAAAAGGTATTATTTTTGGATTTAGGCATAGGGCTTAATACTCCATCTATTATAAAATATCCATTTTGGAAATTTACCTATCAAAATAAACTAGCTAATCATGTCAGTATTAATACAGAAATTTTTGAAGTGCCAAAAGAAATCGAAAAGCAATCTATCTCTATTATCCATGATATCGGTGATACAATTAGACAAATCAATCTGTAATTTTACTATTTGTAATCATTTTTGAGTGCAAAAACAGGCTGTGATGAAACATGAATTTCGTCACAGCCTGAGTTTTTTAATTTTTACTTAAATTAGTTTTAATACATTTATCAGATAAAGAAGGTAATTCCAAATATTACAGTCAGTGCATAAAGCACAGGTGATATTTCTTTTTTATGTCCTGTAAACAGGCTGATTAATGTGTATGAGATAATTCCAAAAGCCATTCCTGTTGCAATAGAGTATGTCAGCGGAATTAATATAATTATAAAGATTGATGGAATTGCTTCTAATATATCATCAAAGTTTATGTGCACAATTTTTTCCATCATAAATCCACCTACAATAATAAGTGTGCACGCTGTTGCAGCTTGTGGAATTAATCTTATTACAGGTGAAATTGCTGTTGTAAGTAAAAATAGACACCCTGCCACAACAGCAGAAAATCCTGTTTTTCCCCCTTCAGCAATACCAACCGAACTTTCAGCATAAATTGATACCGTAGGAACACCAACGCAAGCACCAATTATTGTGCCTAATGCATCTGCATTCATCGCTTTATCAAGCTTGTGTCGTCTAATATTTTCATCTAAATTTTCAACAGTGTATCCTGTACCTAAAAGTGTACCTACACTATCAAATATATCAATAAACGCAATGTTTATAATTAATGACATGATTGTGAGTAATCCAATTGCAAACCCTTCACCAGTTAAAGTATCAAGGCTTGAAAAATCCATTGCAAAAAGAACTGGTTCAAATTCATATAATTCTGGGAATAATTTAAATTCATCTACTACTACAAGTCCTAATGGGATTGCTATAATTGTACAAAATGCTTTACCTAAAAATATTGCACTGTGAACATGGCGTTTCATAAGAACTGCTATAAATATTACACCTGCCATTGTAAGTATAGCTTCTAATGTGTATGTCCAATTTGTTTGTGAAAAATCATTAAGTGATACTAATGTATATTCATTTCCAATTACTATTTTGGACTTTTGCAGACCAATAAAAGCTATAAAAAATCCAACTCCAGCTGTAATTGCATATTTCAAGTTGTCCGGAATAGCATCAACTATAATTCGTCGCCAACCACCCAATGTGATTATTAAAAAGATTATACCTGATAAGAAAATAATTGCAAGAGATGTTCCATAAGAAAAACCCATTTCAATTACCATAGTATGTGTAAAGAATAAACTCAGCGATAACGAGGGTGCCATCGCAAGTGGAACTTTTGCATAAATTCCAAGTATCAATGTTCCAATTCCCGATGCTATGCAAGTTGCGATTGTAAGGCTTGTAAGCATTGCATCTTGCATTGGCTCTGGAAAAAGAACTACCATCGTGTTTGGTACTGTTAATATTACATATGCAAGAGATAAATAAATTGTTATCCCTGATAAAATTTCTGATTTAAATGTTGCTCCACGTTTTTTGAAACTAAAATAATTATAGATTAAATCTAACATGCTATCCTCCGAATCTTTTTATTGGTCTCGGCAGTCCGGATATTGAAAATGTTTTATCTCGTCCTACACAATAGGTGTTTTCAGTTCCTACAGTTCCGATATTATCTAATGCAATTTTAGGTTCAATTGCAAAAAACATACCTTCTTCGATAGGTTCATCAAAACCTTTTGCAATTGCAGGTGTCTCATCAACTGTAAGTCCTATGCTATGTCCTAAGAATTTTACACCACCCATAAAGCCATGTTCAAATTCTTGTGGTACCATTTCAAGTGCTTTAGCATAAATTTCAGATGGAATTGCACCTGGCACTAACATATCTGCTACTTTATTTTCAATATCAATACAAATATCAGTTGCACGAATGATTAAATCAGCATTTTTATCTTTTTCAATATCACCAAAATAATAAACCATTGTTTTATCTGAATGATATCCTTCAATTGCAAATGGATTATCAATATAAATCAGTGAGTTTTGCTCAAGCTTTACATCATAAGAGCCCATAGCTTGTGCAGCTATGCAAGTTCCACGATTTCCACCAGGTCCATCAAAGGCAGTTTTAACAAGTGTGCTTACTCCAAAGCTCACATAACCACCTACATCTTCTGCAAGTGGGTTGTTAAATCTTCCAATTCCCATAAATCCTCTTTTTACAAATTCCATGAATATTAATGCACAAAGTTCAGCTTCGCTCATTCCTTCACGAAACAAAGTTGGTATAACTTCGTCAAAACAATGTGCATGAATTTTTCCCACTTCAAGCATTAGATTAATTTCATACTGTGATTTCACAGAACGAATTGCATTAATCTCGTTATTGATGCTTAAAACTTGTTCAGCAGTGATGTATTTTTGCACCATTGAAAGCCAATCAAGTGTTGCTGTTTTCTTTTCAACAAATAATAGTTTATGGTTATCTCCATAAGCTGCTGCAATTTCTCTAAAGCTTCTCATCTGGCGAATATCGCCAAAATTGCTTTCATTTTTTGCTCTTTCAATGCTCTTACGAACAAATAAAGTTGCATTTTCAGGTGTAATACACAATACACCATCTTGCATTGTTCCTGTTAGATAATACATATTAACTTTGTTGTTTATCATTATAAGATAATCATCACAGATATTGAATAATTTGTGTCTTAAAAATTCAATTCTGCGATTTAGTTCTTCTATTGGAACTTTTTTTTGCATATTCAAAATTTTCTACCTCCGAAAAATAATCACTAATATTATACAAAAATTTCTCGTTGATTTCAAGGTTTTATTTATAATTTTACGAAAATAGAGCTAAAATATATAAAATACACAAAAATCAAGGCTATTCCTTGTACATATGTAAATTTCTTTTTTATTAAAAATGGAACAACTGCAATTATCATTAATGCAATTAACGTTGTCATATCTTGCAAAATCATTCTTTCTGATATGATAATTTGCTCTTTTGTAAAAAGTGCACAAATTGGTAATATCATGGTTAAATCTATAATATTTGCTCCAAAAATGTTACCAATTGATATATCGCTTTTTCCTTTTCGAATTGCTGTAATAGTTGTTGCAAGTTCTGGCAATGATGTTCCAATAGCTACAATTGTAATTGCAACAATGCTTTCTGGAATTTTAAGTAAATATGCAAGTTTTATCCCATTTTCCACCAAAAGTTCTGCACCAACGAAAATTAAAATAGCACTTATTATAAATTTAGCTATGTTGTGTATAATTTCTGCTTTTCGAATTTTATGTAAATTTAATACATTTTTTTCTTGTTTATTTTGCATATTATTCATTGTTAACATCATTGACAATATACCTATTACAATTAACATCATGCCTTCTAAATCTGTAAATCGTTTATTATACATACATGCAAATAAAAATAAACAAGATATAAGCATAGTGATTGCTTTTTCTATAATTTGTGTACTGTTTGTAAATTTTTTAAAAACAAGCAGACTAATCGCTAAAATCAATCCTATGTTAGACATCACTGAACCTATCATATTCGATACAGAAAAATCAATATTTCCCTTAAAACCAGCAATTAATGAGATAAAAAGTTCAGGTAATGCTGTAGCAAAGCTTACAATTGTAGCACCAATTATAAATTCTGGAATTCTTGTAATTTTAGAAATATAACAAGAACTATCGACAAATGCTTCTCCACCCTTTATAATAAACAGAAGTCCTACCATAAAAAGCAAATATATCGCAATGTTTTCCATTTTGCTCCTCCATTTATATTTTATATATAAATTTATGCTTGAGGAGCAAAAAATATGAAGTAAATGTGAATTTAATGAAACTTTTTTTATTTTTTTACGTCTACTTCTATAAGCATTATTTTATCTATTGTACTTAAAGGTAAAATTTTTTTAAACATGGAGGAAAGTTTATGAGTGATAACAAAAACACAAATGTTGTAGATGCTGAAAACACATCTACAGAACAGTCTGTTTCGTCTCCTCAGCGTAATAAATATGCTGATAAGATGAATGGCAAGAAAAAAAGAATACCTGGAAAGGTTAAAGCAATCATCGCACTTTTAATTGCAGGGGCTATAGGCTATGGATTTTATTATTGGTCCACTAGCGTTATATCTTCTCAAGAAGAAATGGACGAGATGATGGCTCAAAGCTTTTCAAGTCGAGGAATGCTTGAAACTAGTGTGTCTGGTTGGGGAACTGCACGTGCTAAAGATAGAGCAGAACTTGGCAAAAACACTGTAGGTGTTGTAACAGAAGTTTTCTTCTCTAGTGGTGAAATTGTAAAAACTGGCGATGTTATCTTTACAGTTGACCCTATCGATGCAAGACGTGAACTTGATGATGCACTAACCACTCTTGAAGAGGCGACAACAGCATTATCAGATGCTCAAAAAGATGTTAATAACCTTAAAATCGTAGCACCTTTTGACGGAAAAGTCATTGCAACAGGCGAAGGACTAAAAAAAGGTGATAGTGTATCACCATCTACATCAGTTGCTACATATGTTGATGACAGCAAAATGTTACTTGAGCTTTTCTTTAGCTATGCTTATATTGACAGTTTAACTACAGGGCTTACAGCAGAAGTTTCTGTGCCTGCTAGTATGTCAAATGTAAGCGGAACTGTAACATCGGTTGAACATGTTAAGAAAATTTCAGCAGATGGAACAGTGCTATTTAAAGCTACAATTGAAATACCGAATACAGGAACACTTACCAAAGACATGGTAGCTACAGCTACAATTACGTCACCTGCTGGTAATATAGTTCCATCTGAAGCTGGCACGCTTGAATATTTTAGAGAAGAAGAAGTAACTTCTAAAATAACTGGTGAAATAATAGAGCTTAATGCTTCAGAATATTATGAATATCAAGCTGGCGATGTGCTTGCAACTCTTGAAAATGACTCACTTTATGACACAATTAAATCTGCACAGCGTACACTTGAATCTGCACAAGATACTGTTAATGATAAACAAAAAGCAGTTGATGAGAGCATTGTAACTTCTCCTATTGATGGTATTGTTGCTGAAATGGTGGTATCTGTTGGTGATGAACTTACAGGTTCTGGAACTGCACTTGCTATAGTATCCAACCTTGAAAAAGTTGTTGTTGATATTAACGTTGATGAAATGGATATTTCAAAAGTTTCAGCTGGGCTTCCTGTAAATCTTACAATTGATAGCCCTGAAGGTGGTGCATTCCTTATGGGAACTTTATCTTCTGTAAGTTTCGAGGCTACTGCTGCTGAAAATGGTGGTATTGCATACTTCCCAGCTGTTATAGAAGTTGAAAATTTAGATAATACATTAATGCCTGGTATGGGTGTTCAATATCATATTACAACGGAAATGGTACCTGATGCTATTATCGTTCCATCTGCTGCTATTGTTTATGCAGAAGGTGGTGTATCTGCTGTTTATGCTAAACCTATGGATGGTGTGGAATTTGAAACTATTCTTCCATCACCCGAAGGCAGTGAAATCCCTGAAGGCTTTGTTTTAGTTCAAGTTGAAACAGGTATTGCAGATAATACAAATACTGAAATTGTTTCAGGCATTCCTGAAGGTGTTGAAATATTTTTAGCAAGCCCTGTTGACCCATATGCAAATGCAATGTATATGTATTAATTAAGGGGGTGTATTTATGAACACTAACCTTATAACTATAGAAAATTTAAGCAAAATTTATAATGAAGGAAAAGGTAGCGAAGTTCGTGCATTAGATGATATTTCACTTACAATTGACCATGGCGAGTTTGTCGCAATTTTAGGTCAATCAGGTTCTGGGAAATCTACTCTTATGAACATACTAGGTTGCCTTGATATTCCTACATATGGAACATATATACTAAATGGAACTCCTGTAAATGAAATTAAACCATCCTCACTTGCATCAATCAGAAATCGTGAAATTGGATTTATATTTCAAGGATTTAACCTAATCCCCTCTCTTACAGCTATTGAAAACGTTGAACTTCCTTTGATATACAGAGGATTATCACGTGGGGAAAGAAATTCAAAAAGCCGTGCTGCACTTGATATTGTAGGGTTATCGCACCGTATTAAACATACTCCTGCTGAAATGTCTGGTGGTCAGCAGCAGCGTGTTGCTATTGCACGTGCAATTTCTGTACAGCCACCAATTATAATGGCAGATGAGCCAACTGGTAACTTAGATTCTGCATCTGGTCGTGAGATTATGAACATTTTAAAAGAGCTGAATGCAAGTGGCACTACTGTTATTTTAATCACGCATGATAATCATTTAGCGAAAGTTGCAAAACGTGTTGTAACGCTTAGTGACGGAAAGATAATTTCCGATATATCACAAGAAGTTGGTGAAATAGTATGAATATTTTTCAACCAATTAGCATGGCAATAAAATCAATTATAAACAATAAAATGCGTTCTGCACTTACAATGCTTGGTATTGTAATCGGTGTTGCATCTGTAATTACGCTTGTCGCTGTAATGCAGGGTGCTCAAAAAATAATGCTTGAGCAAAATGCCCTTTGGGGTGGTGTAAACCAAATCGAGTTAGGCTATTGGGGTCAAGACACTAAAATTGGTCAGCAAATTTTTGATTATGCCGAAGAAGAATTAGGTCATTTAATCGTTGGTATCACTCCTACTGAACGTCAAAGTTTTATGACAAAGTATAAAACTAAGACACATGAAAGCAATGTATATTTTGCTAGTGACAGTTTTGACGAAGTTAAAAACTTAAAATTAGTCGAAGGACGCAGTATTACAAAAGGTGATGTTGAAAACCGTCTACGTGTTTGCGTTATCGGTGGTGTTATCAAAGAAACTTACTTTGGTGCTATGAGCCCCATTGGACAAACTATTCAAATAAAAGGCTTAAATTATGAAGTTATCGGAGTTTATGAAAGCAGATTTGACAACGAAGTTTGGTCAGAAGACAATATGATTTCTGTTCCATCTACAATGCAACGTGAACTTGCCGGAACTAAAACTTCAAGCCAGTTTATCGCAAAGGGCGTCGATGCTGACTCTACAACTGAATATGTTGAGAAAATCCAAGAATATGCAAGGCCACTTCTGCGAAATGAATGGGACTTTCAAGCTTATACAAATGTAGAATGGCAAGAACAATCCGAAGAAACAGGTAGACAACTTACACTTGTTGCTGGTGGTGTCGGTGGTATTTCTCTTGTAGTTGCCGGTATTGGTATTATGAATATCATGCTTGTAACAGTTACAGAGCGTACTCGTGAAATCGGTATCAGAATGGCTATCGGAGCTAGACGACGTGATATTATATTACAATTCTTAGTTGAAGCTGCATCAGTTTCAGCACTTGGTGGTATTATTGGCATCGCACTTGGAGCTGGTGGTTCAGCCGTCTTATCTGCATACGCATTAAGACAAGTTGTATTACCTGAACTTTCACTTATAATAGGTTCGTTTATATTTTCTGCTGCTTTTGGTATGATATTCGGACTTTATCCTGCCAACAAAGCATCAAAACTTCAACCTGTTGATGCGCTAAGAACACAATAAATTTATAGGAGGTTATTTTTGTGAAAAAAATTTCAACAATTCTGCTTGCAGTGTTATTAACAACTAATATTTCTGCTTTAGCATTTTCTGATATTTCTGACCCTGCTCTTTCTAAAACTGCGCAAGGTTTAAGCTCTCTTAAAATTATGGAGGGTGTAGGTGGAAATAATTTTTCACCAGACACAGCACTTACTCGTGCTCAATTTTCAAAAATTGCTGTTTTATCTTTAGGAACAGATGATGTTTCAGCTTATAAAAACTATACTATCTTCCCTGATGTTCCTTATACTCACTGGGCGGCATCATATATCAACGCAGCTGTACGTGAACATTCAATTATTCGTGGATTTTCAGACGGTACTTTTGCACCTGATGCACCTATAACTTATGGTCAGGCTTGTACTATGTTTTTATCTATGTTAGGCTATACAGTTGAAGATGTAGGTCCATTTTGGCCTCAAGATTACATTACAAAGGCTGATGCTTTAGGCTTAAATGATGGTATTCCTAATTTATCAGCTGAAAGCACTTTAACTCGTGGCAATGCTGCAATCATGTTATCTAACACATTATCAACTGCAACTAAAGAAGGTGGAGTTTTACTTTCTGCATCTTATTCAAAGATAATTAGTGATAGCATATTAATTGCAACTGATAAAACCGATTCAGAACTTAGTGCAAATCAAGCTAAATTCTATGAAAATGGTGAAGAAATCATACGTGCTACTGTAGGTGATTTATCAACTTCTTTGATTGGAAGTCGTGGTTCTGTTATTTATGACAACACAAAAACTACAGAAGTTTTAGGTTTTTTGCCTGATACAACTTCATCAATTACAACTAAAATTCAAAAATCAGAAGTTGATATGATTACAACAGATGATGGTTCAATTAAAGTTCCTATTAAGACACCTGTTATAATTAATGGTTCTGTACGTCAATATTCTGACGCTTGGTATGACCTTGTTGCAGGGTCTACAGTTAATATTTATTATAACGAAAGTGGCACAATTGATATTATTGCACTAGGTCAAAGCTTTGTAACTGCTCAATCTTTTGTAAAACTTGATAGTACATCTTCTAGCATTGGCACAGGATATAATATTCTTAAAAATGGTGCACAAATTACAGCTGCAGACATTCGTGAATATGATGCAGTATCAGTTGATACTTCTTCAATGACAGCATATGTTTCTGATAGAAAAATCACAGGATATTACACAGAAGCTTCTCCTTCTTTTTCTTATCCATCACAAGTTACTATCTTAGATAAAACTTTTAATATTGCAGAGGATGTTTCCCCTTTTTTTAAGAACATCAAATTCGGTGATAAAATAACTTTAATCATTGATAATTTCGGAAATGTAGTAGCAGCTTTTAATGCATCTGAAGTTACAGCTGATATGCAAGGGATTTTAACGGAATTTGATGGAACAACTGCAAAAGTTTCTTTATTTGATGGTGTTGAAATATCAGCCGAAGTTGACCTTAGTGCTACAGGGTATCAACTTTCAACGTCAAAAGCATATATTTTAATGCAAAAGCCAATCACTATTTCTGAACGCAAAGATGGAACAATTAAACTTAGTGAGTTAGATTCAGATGATATATCATCTGATTGGGATATAGACACATCGACAATCGGTGATAAAACCGTTGCTTCTAATGTTCGTATTTATGAGCAAGCTGCTAAAAATGGTCCTGTTATTGAAATTTCATTAAATGACCTTGAGGATTACTCTACAATAGATAAATCTGATATTAATGGTGTATTTTATGATAGTTCTGATGTTATTACTCATATTATTTTAGCTGATGTAACTGGTGAGAGCTATATTTATGGTATTGGTAGTGGTGTTATCCGAGAAACTATAGTCGAAGGTGGCACAACCGTTATTAAAGATGAACACGGAAATATAATAGATACAGTTACAACAAATAATGAATCAGCTTTTAGCATAACATTAAGAACACCTGATGGTACTAATGTTTATAAATTAGTTTCAAATATTGGTGGAGGTTCTGGCCCTATCGGTATGCCTGCTGGATTTGAAAACAAAGATTATAATGCATATATTACGCCACTTAAGCTTATATCTGTTGGTTCTGTAGGTCTTGATGATTTTGATACTTCAGAAGGTGTTAATACTTCTGATGGATATTATAAATTAGCTTCTGATGTTGTTGTTTATGTGGAAGAACAAAAAGCATTTTTAACCCTTTCCCAAGCTAAATCTAATTTTACTTCATTTAAACTTTATGCAAATGAAACACTTGAAAATGGCGGAAAAATTCGTGTGATTTACGCTGAATAATTAATTTAAGGATATGACTTTTGTGTCATATCCTTTCTTTTTTAATATACTAAATAACCTTGATAAAATTTTAGTAATTATTGTAAAATTCTCTTATTATCTGTTGAAACATAAATTTTCATATGTTATAATTAATCATAATTAAAACTTTTCTTTATGATAATATTTATGGTTATTATTAGGGAAGAGCAAACAACACGCAATTATTTTAAATTTCAAGATAAAATATCACTGTATTTTATGAATTTATTATAATTAAAACAATTTGCACAAATATATAAAGGAACAATTATGAAAAATGCAATTAACAACAGAAAAAGCCTAATTTCATATGCGATAATTATTATCCTGATATCTGCATTATCTTCATTTGTTATTTTAAACTTTGCAGATGAACAATTGTCGTTTATTTCTCAATCGATGTTGCAAGATGTTGCAATCGAACAACAAATTGAAATTGATTTGCAATTCATAAGCGCTGAACAAAGTGTACTTAGCCTTGCAAACTCTATTTCACAGTTCCATGATAGCGAACGTTCTTTGATAACTTATTTATCTGAGCAAAATGCTTTTTTAGATTTTGATAATTTATATTATTTAAATCTTGAGGGGCGTGGACTTTCTCAAACAGGTAGATTATCTGATTTTTCTGACAAAATCAGTATAGAAAATCATTCTATACATCGAGCGAAACTAACAGTGCCCTACATTAGTGAAACTACAAAACATAATGTTATAGGGTTCTATACACTCGTATTTGATGAAAAGGATGTCCCTATAGGCTTTGTTTATGCTGAATATTCACTAAGAAATATCACATTAAGATTAAATGATGTCATGTTTGCTGATGGTTATACAATTATATGTGATAACCAAGGCAAAGAAATCTATTCAACAGATGATTCTTATGTGACTTATTCAGAACTTCCTAGCGCATATCTTAAACATGAGTTAACATTTGCAGATATTCAAAAGGACTTTGCACAAGGTAATTCTGGTTCTATAGCTTTTGTGCTTAATTCTGTTGATATGCTTGCTGTATATTCACCTTTAGATTACAATGGTTGGACTTTAGTTTTTGTTGTAGATGAATCTTCTGTTGCTGTTGACACCAAGTTATTTGTACATATTTTAATCGTATTTGTAATATTAATCATCGTAGGTTTGTTATTGTTTGCCCTATATTTTTTCCAAGCAAAGAAAACTATGGAACGCATTGCTTATTATGATGATCTTACAGGGCTTCCGAATTTATCTAAATTTAAAGAAGAAATTAGCTCTACTTTAAGAGCTAATCCCACTGAAAGATTTGTTGCTGTGAAATTTGATGTTGATAATTTCAAAGTGATTAATGAGATTTATTCCTTTGAAGTTGGTAATAAAGTTATTCGTGCTTTTTCTAAAACAGGCTCAACTGTAACTGAAAAAACATTTATTTTAGCACGTGTTGGTGTAGATGAATTTATGATGTTTGCTGGAAATGGTTTTTTAGATAGACTTGAAGATTTAACAGAACATTATGAAGATTATTTTAAAAAATCAATTCCCGAACTTGAAAAACATCACTTAACATTTAGTTATGGTAGATATTTTATTGAACTTGGTGAAACAAATGCCAATGATATTGTAACTAAAACAAGCATGGCACATAGCATTGCTAAATCTAAAAAAGATAGTGTTATTTGGAATTATGATGATGCTTATAAAAATCAATTGCTTAAACTTACTACTATTTCTAATAAAATGGAACTGGCATTAAAAGAAAATCAATTAACTCCATTCCTTCAACCTAAAGTAAATCTTGACAATGATAAAGTCATCGGTGCTGAAGCTTTGGTGCGTTGGATTGAGCCTGATGGAAATATGATTTATCCAAATGAGTTTATCCCACTTTGTGAAAGCAATGGCTTTATTACAGAAATTGATAAACATATATTATCCGAAGTTTGCAAAACTCTTCGGAATTGGATTGATAATGGGCTTGAAATAGTACCTGTATCTGTGAATTTTTCACGCATTCATCTAAATAACCCTAATTTTTATCAAGATATAGTTAAAATTGTTGATAGTTTTGATATACCTCACAAGTATATTGAAATTGAGTTTACAGAAACGACTATTTCAAATAATGAAAATAGTGCTGAACAGTTATTTGACAATTTACGCAAATCTAATTTCAAGGTTTCTATAGATGATTTTGGCGTTGGACATTCTTCACTTGGTATGCTAAAAAACTTTAACGTAGATACTTTAAAGCTTGATAGAAGTTTCTTTTTAGATAATGTGCAGGGTGGAAATGGCGAACGAGTAATTGATGGAATTATTAAACTTGCACATAGCATTAATATGAATGTTGTCGCTGAAGGCATTGAAGATATTGAACAAATCAACTTTTTACGTAGTATAAACTGTGAATCTGTTCAAGGCTATTTCTTTGCTAAACCTATGCCTGTTACTGATTTCACTAATAACTATTTAACTTATACAAAATAAGAAATATTAATGACCAAGGGGGTGTGTCGCAATGCGACACACCCCCTGATTTTTTGTGATTATAATTTAAATTTCAAACGTGCCTTCAAATACTTTTTCAGCAGCCCCTGTCATAAATACACCTTCATCAGTGTATTTAATAGTAAGGTCTCCACCTATTAACATAACTCGAATATCTGTATCTTTTTGGCATTTTCCTATTAATGTAGCAGCTACAGCAGCAGCACAAGAACCTGTACCACAAGCTAAAGTTTCACCACTTCCACGCTCCCAAACACGCATTTTAACTGTGTTTTCGTTAATTACTTCAACAAATTCAGTATTTACTCCTTCTGGGAACATTTCATGATGCTCAAATTTAGGGCCAATAGCCGCTAAATCCAGTTTATCAACATTATCTACAAAAACTACACAATGTGGATTACCCATGGATAATACTGTTACATCGTAATTTTGTCCACCTACTGGAAGTTTATGATTTACAATTAAATCGCCTTCTATTTTTGTTGGAATTTGCAAAGCATGAAACTCTGGTTTACCCATTTCTACTTTAACTTTAAATACTTTTCCATCCTTAGTGTAAACTTTACAGTTTTTAACACCACTAGCAGTTTCTATTTGAAGATTTTCTTTTTTATGCATACCAGTATCATAAATATACTTAGCTACACAACGAATACCATTACCAGACATCATACCTTCGCTACCGTCACGATTGTACATAAGCATCTTAACATCTGCAATTTTTGATGGCACAATTAATATTACTCCATCAGCACCAACACCAACTGCACGATCAGATAGTGATATTGCAAGCGATTCAGGTGATGTTATATTATCATTTTTAAAGCAATCAATATAGATATAGTCATTACTTGTGCCATGCATTTTGACAAAGCTAATTTCTTTCTTTTCTGTACGCATGTTGTTTATATCAACAATTTCCATATTATCAGCTGTATATCGGCTCATCAAGCTGTCAGCAAGTGCATTAGCTGTATCAATTGCTGTTAGACACGGCACACCTAAAAGGCTTGCTTTACGACGTATTTTAACGCTATCACGTGCTGGGTTTCTGCCTTTTGCTGATGTAGAAATGATATAATCAATATCTCCACTTTCAATAAGTGTAAGTGTGTTATTCGAGCCATTATCATGTATTTTATCAACAGCTTTTGCAACAATTCCCGCTTTTGCAAGTACTGTATGAGTACCTGTTGTAGCATAAATTGTATATCCCATTTTATAGAATTTTTTAGCTATTTCGCCAATTTCAGCTTTATCTCCATCACGTACAGTAATAAATACTCCACCGTTTTTCTTCATCTTGTTGCCAGCACCAATAAGACCTTTATAAAGTGCTTCTTCAAGATTATTACCAATACCTAAAACTTCCCCAGTAGATTTCATTTCAGGCCCTAATTGTGTATCAACATCAGTTAATTTTTCGAATGAGAATACAGGTACTTTAACTGCAACGTATGGTGAATTTTTGTAAAGCCCTGTGCCAAATCCTAAATCAGTTAACTTATGACCTAAGCTTACTCTAGTTGCAAGGTCTCCCATTGGCACACCTGTAACTTTGCTAAGATACGGAACGGTACGAGATGCACGAGGGTTAACTTCGATTACATAAAGCTGTCCGTCCATCACGATATATTGTAGATTCATAAGACCAATAGCATGAAGTTCACGACAGATTTTTTCTGTTGTATCAATAATTTCAGCTATCATTTTATCATCAACATTTTGTGCAGGATAAACTGCGATACTGTCACCTGAGTGAACACCAGTACGCTCAATATGTTCCATGATACCAGGAATTAGAATGTTTTCACCATCACAAATAGCATCAACTTCGAGTTCTAAACCACTGATATATTTGTCGATAAGCACAGGATTATCTTGTTTTTGACGAAGAATAATTTCCATATATTCATTAATATCTTCATCAGAATGGGCAATAATCATATTTTGACCACCAAGTACATAAGACGGACGCATAAGCACAGGATATGTTAAGTTCTTAGCAGCCTCTAGTGCTTCTTCTGGTGTCATAATTGTGTAACCTTTTGGACGTTTGATGTTACATTTTTCAAGTACAGCATCAAAACGCTCTCTATCTTCAGCGGCATCAATATCATCAGCAGATGTACCAAAAATTCTCACATTATTTTCAGCAAGTGTTTTTGTAAGTTTAATAGCTGTTTGACCACCAAATGCAACAAATACACCAATTGGTTTTTCAAGATTAATGATGTTCATAACATCTTCTGGGCAAAGTGGCTCGAAATAAAGTCTATCAGCTGTATCAAAGTCTGTAGATACTGTTTCTGGGTTATTGTTGATTATAACAACTTCGTAACCTAGACGTTGCAGTGAATGCACACAGTGAACTGATGCATAGTCAAACTCAATACCTTGACCGATACGGATAGGCCCCGAACCTAAAACTACAATAGTTTCTTTGTTTGTGCGATTTGCAAATTCAATAGCTTCATTTTCAGCACCTTGTTCAGGTGTCATATATGTTCCATAGAAATATGGAGTTTTAGCAGCGAATTCAGCAGCACAAGTATCAACTATTTTATAAATCTCATCTAAATTATGTGTAATTTCATTTCCAGATACACGAGCTAGTGTAGCATCTGTAAACCCATATTTTTTACCTTTAACATATTCATCATATGAAATAACTTTGCCTTTGATTGATTTTTCATAATCAAGTATGTTTTGGATTTTAGCTAAGAACCAAATGTCAATCATTGTAAAGTCATGGATTTCTTGAATGGTTGTGCCACGACGCATAAGTTCAGCTATAGCGAAAAGACGTTGGTCTGTTGCATCTTTAAGCACTTGCCATAAAAACGCATCTTCTTTATCGTGAAACTCTTTAAGGTCAATACTGTCCAGTGAAATTTCAGCACCACGAACAGCTTTCATAAGTGCCATTTCAAAGTTGTCAGCAATTGACATAACTTCACCTGTTGCCTTCATTTGAGTTCCAAGATTTCTCTTAGCATAAACAAATTTATCAAAAGGCCATTTTGGGAATTTAAGTGCAACATAGTCAAGTGCAGGTTCGAAAGATGCATAAGTTTGACCTGTTACTGCGTTAATAATTTCATCAAGTGTGTACCCGATAGCGATTTTTGCAGCAACTTTTGCAATAGGATAACCAGTTGCTTTAGATGCTAGAGCTGACGAACGAGATACACGAGGGTTAACTTCAATTACAGCATAATCAAATGAAGTTGGGTGAAGTGCAAGCTGAACATTACAGCCCCCTTCAACACCAAGTGCTTCAACGATGTTAAGCGATGCTGTACGAAGCATTTGATATTCTTTATCAGATAAAGTTACAGCTGGGGCAATAACGATACTGTCACCAGTATGTACACCAACAGGGTCAAAGTTTTCCATTGAACACACTGTGATAATATTGCTCATACTATCACGAATTACTTCAAATTCAATCTCTTTCCAACCTGCAATACTTTTTTCAACAAGGATTTGTGTAATCGGCGATAATGCAAGGCCATTTGCAGCAACTTCCATCATTTGTGCACGAGTTTCACAAATACCACCACCAGAGCCACCTAAAGTAAACGCTGGGCGAATAATTACAGGATATCCGATTTCTTCTGCAAAAGCTAAACCATCTTCAAGCGTTGTTACTACTTTTGATGGAATACAAGGCTGACCTATAGATTCCATAGTATCTTTAAAAATTTGTCTATCTTCTGCTTTATCAATAGTTTCAGGTGACGCACCCAAAAGGCGTACACCTTGCTTTGCTAAAAATCCTTCTTTAGCAAGTTGCATAGAAAGTGTAAGACCAGTTTGTCCTCCAAATCCTGATAAAATGCTATCAGGTTTTTCTTTCTTAATAATACGTTTAATAGTTTTAAGATTTAGAGGTTCAATATATATTTTATCTGCCATTGAATTATCTGTCATAATCGTAGCAGGGTTTGAGTTAACTAAGACAATTTCAATACCGTCTTCTTTTAAAGCACGACAAGCTTGAGTACCTGCATAGTCAAACTCAGCAGCTTGACCGATTATAATAGGCCCTGAGCCTATAACAAGCACTTTTTTAATATCATGATTAAGTGGCATAAATATACTCCATTCTGCTGAAAATACAGCTAGTATTTTAAATTTAGGGCAAAGTTTCTTTTCTATTTAGATGACATATCTTTTTTAATATTATCAATAAATTTATCGAAAAGCCAAGATGTATCAAGTGGGCCAGAGCACGCTTCTGGATGATATTGTACACTAAATGCATTTACATTTTTATATAAAATACCTTCACAAGTTTTATCATTTACATTGATAAAATATTCATCAGCAATATTTTTATCAATTGTATCAGAGTTTACAGCATAACCATGGTTTTGGCTTGAAATATATACTCTTCCTGTAGTTAAATCTTTAACAGGCTGGTTGCCTCCACGATGTCCATATTTAAGTTTAGCAGTATCAAAACCAGATGCTAGCGCAAGTAGCTGATGTCCTAAACAAATACCAAAAATAGGTATACCCATTTGCATAATTTCTTTTAAATTTGCAATTACTTCCACGTTTTCCTTTGGGTCACCAGGGCCATTTGACAGCATTATACCATCTACGTTTAAAGAAGAAAGTTCACTTGCTGTAATATTATGTGGGCAAATTGTAACTTTTGCACCACGTTTTTGAAGTTCACGAGCGATATTAAGTTTAAGACCGAAGTCTAAAAGTGCTATATGCATATCAGTTACATCATCATTAAAAGCAAAACTTTTATCAGTTGATACAGACGATACAGCTTTTTCTACTTTGTAAGAACGGATTTTATCTAAATCAGCATGAGAAGGGTCTGTAACTATTGCACCATTCATAACACCTTTTTCACGAATAATTTTAGTTAAAGCACGTGTATCAATGCCAGATAAGCCAATTACGCCCTTTTCTTTAAAAAAGGTGTCTAAGTCCCCACTACATCGAAAATTCGACGGGACTTGACACCATTCTCTTACAATATAACCACGAGGACCTATAACATCACTTTCGAAATCTTCTGGAATTACACCATAATTGCCAATAAGAGGAAAAGTTTGAACAACAATTTGACCGAAATAGCTCTTATCGGTCAGTGTTTCAAGATAACCTGTCATACCTGTAGCAAAAACAACTTCAGCAACAACTTCACCAGTAAGACCAAATGCCTCACCACAAAAAGTAGTTCCATTTTCAAGTACAAGATAAGCTTTACTCATTATTTAACCTTCTTTCTTTAATATTTATATTAATAGATTTGTATACAAAAAATCTGCTAATCACTAATCATTCATTATACAGGAAAACTCTGTAGAAAAAAAGAGTTTTTTTTCATTTTTTCTCACTTCATATATTTTATAATAATTTTATGAAATAATCTATAGCTTTTTTGACGATTTTCACCAAAAATTTCTATATAATTTTTTATCAAAATACTGGTTGTACAGCTTTTGCCAAAATTTAAAGTTTCGCATAATATAATGATATAGGAGAGTGAGAGATTATGGATAAGAAACATTCATTTGCTGTAATCGGTGGAGATACGAGAAGTATATATCTTATAGATAGCTTAATTTCTGATGGTCATGATGTATATATACATGCGCTTGAAAGGCAAATTGCAAACAAATCAGCTGTAATTATTGGTGATTTACGCAGTGTATTTTCTGATGTTGATTTTATTATTTTACCTATGCCAATTTCAAAGGATAATAAACTCAATGCCCCTTTTTGTAATAAAGATTATTATGTAGAGGAAGTTTTAAATTTAATTCCATCTGAAAAAACTGTTTTTGCAGGTGGTGTTCCGTTTAAAATTCTTCAAAAGGCAAAAGATAATAATATTAATTTAATTGATTATTTAAAACGTGATGAACTTGCTATATTAAATGGTATTCCAACAGCTGAAGGAGCACTTCAAATTGCTATGGAAGAAATGACAATAACAATACATGATAGCTCTGTTTTAGTATTAGGATATGGCAATATCGGCAAAATACTTTGCAGATTATTTGACAGTTTAGGTGCTAATGTTACAGCTTGTGCAAGATCGAAAAAAGATATAGCTTTTATTAAAACTCTAGGTTATACAGCAGTTTACACCCATTTAATTGATGATTATTTAAATAAATTCGACCTGATTATTAATACCATTCCCGCTAAAGTTTTATCAAAAGAGCGACTTGATAAAATTTCAAATAATTGTCTTATTATAGACCTCGCTTCAAAGCCGGGTGGAGTAGATTTTGAGGAAGCTTTAATTTTATCTAAAAAAGTTATTTGGGCAAGGTCACTCCCTGGTAAAGTTGCGCCACAGAGTGCTGCAATTTTTATTAAAGACACTATTTATAATATAATTAGAGAGGAGGAGGAAAATGAAAGAAAAATATAAGGTTGGGTTTGCACTTTGTGGCTCATTTTGTACTTTTGATAGTGTAATTTCACAACTTGAACAACTTTCGCAACTACATGATGTCACTCCTATTATGTCTTTCAATGCTTATGAACTCGATACTAAATTTGGAAAAGCCTGTGATTTTATTAAAAAAATCGAAAATACTTGTAATAAAAAAATCATTAATTCTATTATTGCTGCCGAACCTATAGGCCCTAATAAAATGTTTGATATATTAATAGTTGCACCTTGTACAGGAAATACCATTAGTAAAATAACAAATGGTATAACCGATACACCTGTTACTATGGCTGTGAAGTCTCATATACGAAATGATAGACCTGTTGTAATTGCTGTATCTACTAACGATGCTTTATCTGGTAGTGCATCAAATATTGGTACTTTACTTAATCGTAAAAATTTTTATTTTGTACCAATGAAACAAGATAATCCACTTTTAAAACCTCGGTCTATGGTGGCTGATATGAGTAAAATTAATGTTACAATTGAAAAAGCTCTACAAAATATACAAATTCAACCTATTATATTCTAATACTTGGGCAAACTTTTCGTTTGCCCTTTTAGATTTAATTCAGTTAGCCCACATTAACTTTCAGTGCTAGTTACATTGACTAAATTAGATAATTATATTATAATGATAAAAGATTTTTTAATAAGGAATGTACTATGAAAAAATATATTTTAATCGGCGATGTAATAATCTCTGTTTTTTTAATCTTACTATCTATATTAATACTTGTTGGTTTTTCATTTATTCAAACAGATGAAAAATATGTTGAAATTATAAAAGATGATGTAATTATAGAAAAAATTAAGATTACTGACGGTTTATCCGAAACTATAACCATCACTGGTGAATTAATAACAAATGAAATTCATGTTGATGAAACTGGTGCTCAAATATCTCATGCAAATTGTTTCGACCAAGTATGTGTTCACACTGGACATATTTCCGATGTTGGCAGTGCTATTGTCTGTTTACCTAATAAGGTTATTGTCAGAATTACAGGCGAAGATGATAGCGAAAGCGAGGTTGATATAGTTGCGAATTAATAGTAAAACAAAAAAACTTGCTTTATGTGCTGTGCTTACATCTTTAGCTATAGCATTATCAATTTTCGAACGTTTAATCCCTTTAAATTTGTTTATCCCTGTGCCAGGTGTAAAACTTGGGCTTGCAAATGTTGTAACTATGTTTGCATTAATCAAATTATCCAAATCACATGCACTTCTTATTTTATTTGCAAGAACTTCTATGACTGCTTTGCTTGTAGGAACTTTTACCTCTTATATGATGAGCCTTACAGGTGCACTATTTGCTTTTTTAATTCTAATTGCACTAAACCCACTTTATGAAAAATATGTAAGTATTTATGGAATGAGCATCGCTGCTGCTGGCTTTCACAATATCGGACAAGTTGTTATAGCTTGCTTTATGTTAAATAGTGTTAATATCATTACATATCTTCCGTTTTTGCTGATTATTTCTATAATTAGTGGATTAATCACAGGACAAATAACAAGACTTACATTAAACTCAATAAATTTAAAAATTTAATTTCGATAAAATTAAAAATGTATAAAACTCCTCTATGTACAAATAATATTTTTATATAATAGTTTATTATATGATTAATATGTATATAAAGGAGTTTTATAATGAAAAAATTACTGACTATTTCACTTAGCATTTTGCTTTGTTTATCAATTTTTACAGGTTGTACATCTAATGATGATGAAATCCCGTCTGATGATAATGTAGGTACACCGACAGATGATATAACACCTGATGATAATGTAGATACACCAACTGATAATTTAACACCTGATGATGATATGAGTGACAATAATGCTACTTCATCAGAATATAAGGACGGTATTTATATCGCACGTGCTAAAGATGCTGTCGATGGATTTCGTGACTATGTAAAAGTCACGGTTGAAAATGGCGAAATAAACTCTGTCGAATTTGATGGCGAGGGGGAAGAAGGTAATCTTAAAACCACAGATGAAGAATATCGAAATTCTTTAGATGCTGATAATAGTGATATGTATCCTGATGTATATATGAAAGGATATTCTGATAGCTATATGGCAAGTTTTGATTTAACTGAGGTTATGCCCATAACAGGTGCAGAGGATTCTCATGAAGTATTTACAAATCTTATGGAAGCTGCACTTGATAATGCTCGTCAAGGTAATGAAGAAGAAATTATTGTAGCTGTTTAGATGAAATTGGGGGTGCGTCGCAATGCGACACACCCCCCTGTTGTTTTTTACTTCGCTGTGATTGCAGCCATTGTAATATAGTTATATGGCTTATTAAAATGTGGTAGGAAGAAAATATCTAAAAGTTTTAGTTTATCAATAGTCACACCTTCTTGAATAGCAAGGGAGAACATATGAATACCCATTGATAAATCATAATATGATGCCATTTGAGCACCTAATACTCTACGAGTTTTGTTATCATAAACAATACGAATTGAAACTTCAGCATTTTCACGAGCAAATTCAGGGCGTTGGTTATCTGTAAAATCAGTTACACCTACATCATAACCTAGATTTTTTGCTTTGCACTCTGTAATACCTGTGGATACCATGTTATATCCATAAATACAAATACCATTAGAACCTTGAACACCAATTGATGGCAAATCAGTTCCACAAACATTATGTGCAGCTACAATACCAGAACGAACTGCATTTGTTGCAAGTGCAATATAATTTGTATCTTTAATTGCATTGTCATATACAGTTGCACAGTCACCAATTGCATAAACATTTTTTATGCTAGTTTGTTGATCTAAACCTACTTTATATGAGTTATTTTTAAATAATTCAAGTTTATCTTTTCCTAAAGCTGTATTTGGTTTGAATCCTACTGCAAGCACAACCATATCAGCATCAATTTCTTTTTTATCTGTAATAACTTTTTCAACTCTGCCGTTGCCACGTAGTTCTAAAACTTTTTGACCAAACTCAGTTTTAACACCGTTTTTCTCAAGTACAGTGTTCATTTTGATAGTAAAGTTTTCATCGTAATAAGTTGATAGACAGCTATCAGCAATATCAATTAGAGTTGTTTTTTTGCCACAACGTTCAAAAGCTTCTGCAAGTTCTACACCAATATAGCCAGCACCAACTACAGCAACACTTTTAATTTCTGGTTTGTCACGTAATTTATTGATAACTTCTTCAGCATGTTGATATAGTTTAACATATTGAACATTTTCAAGGTCTGCACCTGGAATTTTTGGTTCAATTGGCCATGAACCTGTAGCTAAAATCAGTTTATCATAGCTTTCTTCATATTTTTCACCATTTTTACCAGTTGCATATACAACTTGCTTATCAAAGTCAATATTATCTACTGGTGTTTCCATATGAACTTTAGCACCTTTTCCTTCAAGTGCTGCTTTATTTGAATAGAAAAGTCCATCTGCACCATCGATTTGATTGCCAATCCAAAGAGCCATACCACAGCCTAAAAAGCTAATATTGCTATTTGAATCGAAAACTACAACTTCATTCCCTTGATAATTATCAAGCATCGTATTAATACAAGCTGTGCCAGCGTGATTTGCCCCAACTACAACAATTTTACTCATAATTTTATACCTCATTTGTTTAAATATTTTGTGTTAAATCTTTGCCAATACTATATCATATTAGTATAGTTTACGCAAGGCTTTTTCTTGATTTTTTTCATATTTTTTATAAATTATTAACATTCACAAAGATTAATATATGCAATTTTTATATACATTATACAATTACACCCTAAAAAAGTATACTTATTTTATATTGTTTAAAAGAAGTGCAAATATTATACAAAAAAAGTGATACTTGCAAAACATAAATTTTGCAAATATCACATGTTATTTAACCTATTATTTTAATTTTATAAATGCTTTCAAAGACTTCATTTTTATCGATTATAGTTATTCTATCTTTTAAATAAATATCTTTTGCTGTGTCTCCAATAGTTGCATTGATGCCATGCCAAGGTTCAATACATAAAAATCTTGGATTATCTGCTTGTTTTGTTTCTGTCCATAAAGCAACAACAGGGAATCCTTCAAATTCAACTTGTAATCCATAATTAGTTTTATTATTTACAAGTGTCATTCTGTTAATTCCGCTATCTTCAAATACAAGTGCATCTTTTGCAAAAAGTTCAGCTGATAATTTAAGCTCATTTGTATTTTGTGCAATTAGCTCTGCTTCTTGACTCATATATCTGCCTAAAACTCTGCGTGTTTCAAGTTTAACTGTTTTATCAAGTTTCACAGTATAATCACAAATGTTTGTATCTTCATCAAACATAAACGCTGGGTGTGCTCCTATTGAAAATGGAAGTTTTACATTATCTTGGTTTTCTACTCTCCAAATAACGGAAAGTTCTTTATCTTTTATTATATATTCTACAAAAAGTGTAAATTTAAATGGATAATATTTATTTGTATCTTCGTTTGAACTTAATGCCAAACATGCTTTTGTATCAGTATTTTCTACTATTGAAAATTCCATATCACGTGCAAATCCATGTGCTAAAGCAGGATATTCTTTACCATCATATATCAAAACTTCCTCTGCTAATCCACCGATATTTGGGAATAATAAAGGTGATTGTCTTTGCCAAGAAGAATGCATATCCCATAAATAATCTCTGTTTGTAGATTTATCTAATATTTGAGTTAGTTCTGCTCCTAATGTTTTAATTTTCACTTGCACAAATTCATTTGATAAAGTTATCATTTTAAACACTCCTAAAATTCATTTTTTTCATTGTATCATATACTCCTGTTTTTTGCCATAGTAATTTGTTAAAATTAATTCAAGTTCGTTAAAACTAACTTGACATTTACTAATCTTTAGCTTACAATTTAACTAATACTAAAATTTATGAAACGAGGCAAAATTTAATGCAAGATAATAAACATAATCATAGCGGATGCTGTGGGCAACATAATCATGAACATAACCACACTCATCATGAGCATTCACACGGAGGTGGTTGTTGCGGACATCATCACCACCATAACCATGGACATAATCACGAAGGTTGTAACGGGGACCATGATCACGAACCTGTAGAAATCATTTTATCACCAATTCAACAAGATATACTTTTTAGATTTGCAGAAATTTCTTATTTACCTTTAGCTAAATTTGTTATGAAAAGCAGTAAATCTGAACATTTTGAAGCAGATGCTTTATCACCTGTTTATATTGATGGCGATGATTTAAGCATGGATGAAGTTAAAGAAATTGGTCTTGAACTAAATAAACTTGAAGATTTTGGGCTTATCACTTTAGATTATGACATTCCTCTTGAAGATTATGAATATTCTGAGTTTTATAATTCTGGTGTTTATAAATTTTTTGAGCAAACAATGAAAGAATCTGCAGAGCAAGAAGGCTTCGTATTTGATACTTCTGATATGGAAAAAGGAAGCATAGCACTTACAGACATGGGCGCTTATGTATTAGAGCAATTATGTGCTGATTTTGATGAAATCGAAGAAGAAGAAGCTGTTGCTGAATAATTTAACAGGTTGTGGAGAAATTATCATTTCACCACAACCTATTTTTTATGTCAATATTTGATTTTTAATATCTATTTTCATTTGCTCTGTAAGTTCAAAATAGCTATAAGTAATCTTATAGATTTCATTTCCATATACTAGCACATACCCTTTTGTATCATGTCGTCCCATTTCATATGTTTGATAATAATAAACTAAGTCAGCACCAAAAGCATCATCAGTTATAAGTTTAGCTACATCATTAAGCATCTGACTTAGCACAAAATTAAACAAAAAACCTACTTTTACATTTGCATATGCTAAATCAAAATCTTTGTTTCTGGTAACAAAGTCCATTTCTTCTCTGTCGCCCTCTGCTGTACGAAGGTAATCTAAAAAGAATGATTGTTCATTCTCAAGCTCGAAAAAATAATGGTCTGTGTATTCAAAATCAGTAAAATTATCTAATGTCAGTGGCATTTCATTATATACATCCATGTCATCATTTGATGTGTTTATGAATGAGTTTTCTGTTATATTTTCTGATAATATTGAACCTGCAATCAAAATCACAATAACTGTAATACGTGTAACTCCCGCTTGAAATTGTTTTCTTTTCATATAGGTTAGTGCAATCATCGCAAATATATATGAACATAATCTAATAATAGAAAAATCTTTAACTAAAACTATAAGTAAAATTATAATTACGGTGCTTATTACAAATATCAGCGTACTTTTTTTAGTATTCATCGATTTAACCTTTTCGCAAGGCTTACCTATTTTAATATTTTTACGTGATTTATTATACCACTGATAGTATTTACAAACAGAAACCATTACACCTATTAAAAATACAATAA
>CAYJKB010000003.1:0-21129 GCA_964370625.1 uncultured Oscillospiraceae bacterium
GTATAAATTCAAAAAAAGCCGAAATAAAGAACGTAAAATATAAAACTGAAGGATAATCGATTTGGTTATCCTTTAGTTTTTCTTTTTTTGTGCATAATTTATATTTTTCCATTAGTTATTTATACTATTTTTATATAGTTTTATTCAATTTTAAATGGTATACTTGTACTCAATTGAGAATATTTTACATTTTTCTCATAAAATAACAAGGAGGTTCTTATATGAACAGAAAAGCTACTCGCATAGTTTCAAGCATTACTTTAATAACCATGTTTGCTGGTATTTTACAAGTAGGTGCTGAAAATCAGACAAAAACATCCTTTGAAGTAGATAATAAATCTTATGAAGTTTCAACCTATCTCAGTGATGGACAGCCTTATTACAATTTACGTGATATTGCGTCTGTCCTGAAATATACACCTGCTGAATTTTCAATAGATTTTGATTCTGATACTAAAACAATTGTTTTAAATTCTGATGAATATTATAATTTTGTTGAAATCACTCCTACTTCCACACCTGCTTTTGCTTCAAATCATGCAATTTCAATCGATGATTCAGCTGTTTCATGGAAAGGAATGAATATAGGCGGAAGTAATTATTATACTTTAAGTGACTTATCTTCTGCATTTAACTTTGAATCACAGATGAATGAAGACAAGGTTCAAATAATCGTTCCAAATGACTCTAGATACATGGAAAATTTAGATTCACTTACTATTGATGAAATGCGTAAGTCAACATATGATAGTACATTATCTTATATTGAAAGTAAAGTAGATTATGAACAAGACACAGTTCATTTTTTAGCATATGATGCGGGTGACACAAGACAATATACAAGAATTGATATACCTACAACTCCAATGCCAGAAAATGGCTATCCAGTTGTAATTTTTGCACATGGCTGGGTTGGAATTGACGCTGCTCCTACTTGGCATTTTGGTATGGATGAAACTAGCCAATATGGTAAAATGGTTAAAGAATATACTGATGCTGGATTTGTTACATTGATGCCTGGATTTAGTGGTCATGGAACATTTGGCGATATCCCAGCAGATGGTTTAAATAATATGTCTGCATTTGATAATGGTAGCTATTTAATGCCAATTTTTTATGCACAGGACTTACTAAATTTATTAGAAGGATTAGATACTTTTGAAAATATTGACTGGGAAAATTCAGGTGTTTCAGCCGATACAAAGATTAATCTTGATAATATCAACTTATCTGCACATTCTCAAGGTGGTGATGTTGCTTTAACTGCTTTAGCTGTTTCTGGAGAGGGTGCAACTGAACAAACTTTTGCAAATGCTTCTATATGGGCTGGTTGTTTCCCTGATAGAACAACTCAGCTTGTAAGCTATTATCCTATGGAGAAAACTTTAGAGGCTTTCATGTCAGGTGATGGTACTTGGAATGGTACAGCTATCGGTGCAGATGGTGAAATTAATCATGACTTTATTTTTGGATATCCTCCTGATTGGATTGGAACAGTTGATACAACTTCTGAAGACTGGACATGGCAAGCAGATTACTGGGGTGTTCCTACAGTTGCTGAAGCTTTAGACCAAAAAACAGCTCAAATGTATAGCGTTTATAACACTTATTTTACTGATTTAGCTGATTTCACTTATGTGATTGAAAAAGATGAAACTGGTAAAAGTGTTGTTGTTCATGATGAAACTCTTGAAGCTGAACTACTTAAAATTGGCGGTTTCCAATACCCTGAGTATATTACTGAAAACTTAATTCTACAAGTATCTGACCAAGATTTTTATTCACATGTTGAATGGAATGAAGATTTATCAAATCGTATAAATGCAGCTGGCGGTAACTCTACTGTTTATGTATATGAACAAAATTCACATGGTTTACGTGCTAGTAGCTATGATTGGTTTGCCGATGACACTGTTGTAGAAGGTTATTCAACAGCAATGCAACGTGATATCGAATTATTTAAAGGTAAATAGATAAAATAATGGGGTGTGTCGCAATGCGACACACCCCATTTAAAAATTTTTATCCTATGCCATTGTAGCTATTTTCTTTGATAATACACAAGATAATCCAAACACTAAAATATTAGCTGTCACTATAGTGCTACCTACTGGTGTTCCATAAATAATCGAAACAATAATTCCTGTAAATGCACAAACAACAGATATTACAACAGAAGATAAAATCACTGATTTAAAATTATAAAACACACGCATAGATGACAAAGCTGGGAACACTACTAATGCACTTATTAATAATGAACCAACTAAATTCATTGCGATAACTATTACAGCAGAAATTGTTATTGCAATTAATAGGTTATATCTTTCTACGTTAATACCCGTTGCTTTTGAAAAATTTTCATCAAAAGTTACTGCAAAAATTTTATTGTAAAAAATCAAAAATACAGTAATTACAACTACAGATAATAATATACATGTGATAACATCTGTTTGTGTTAATGTTAAAATAGACGTTGAACCGAATAAAGTTGTACAAACATCACCAGCAAGATTACTTGAAACAGAAAATACATTCATCAATAAATATCCAACTGCAAGTGATCCAACAGACATCATTGCAATAGCTGCATCACCATTAATTTTAGCATTATTGCCAATTCTAAGTAATAATACCGCTGCAAGTGCTGTTATTGGAAATACTAAAATATCTTGATTTGCAAGATCTAATACTGATGCTATAGCTATTGCTCCAAATGCAATGTGTGACAATCCATCTCCTATATAAGAAAATCTTTTTAGTACAAGTGTTGCTCCTAAAAGTGATGAACAAAGTGCAACAAGGACACCTACTATTATTGCATAAATTACAAATGGATAGGAAAGATATTCAAATAATGTTGTTAATATTTCAGGCATATTTTCTCTCCTCAAATGCTTTTTTTGTAAGACATGAAACACCACAATTATTTAAACAAAGTACATAGTCTGCATCTGAAATTGCATCTTGCAGATTATGAGTAATCATAATTATAGTAGTCCCCTCTTTATTTAGTTCTTTAATTATTTTATAAAATTCCATAGTTGATGCAATATCCAGCCCTGCCGTTGGTTCATCTAAAAGTAGTATTTGTTCTGTTGCACAAAGTGCTCTTGCAAGCAAAACTCTTTGTTGTTGTCCACCAGATAATCTACTATAACTTTTCTTTTCTAGGTGAGAAATACCTAATTTTTCAAGCATTTTTGATGCAAGCATTTTTTCATCTTTATTATAAAATGGTCTAAATCCAATTTTCTTAAGACAACCTGAAAGCACAACTTCATATACACAAGCTGGAAAATCTTTTTGTACTTGAGTTTGTTGTGGAAGATATCCTATATCAACTCTTTTTTTGCCTTCTCCAATAATAATATCTCCGTTAATTGGTGGTAAAAGTCCTAAAATTGTTTTGATTAATGTACTTTTACCAACTCCATTTTCACCTACAATACAAGTATATGACCCACTAGGTATAGTAAAATTAATATCTGTATGTAGTGGCTTATTATCATAACCTACTGTAAGATTTCTGCATGAAATTTCCATATTTCCTCCTATTCAACTAGGATTTTTGTTATTTACTCACCTAGTGCTGTTTTTAAGATTTCAAGATTACTTTCCATAATTGAATAATAAGTTATTCCAGCTTCAATTTCTTCATTGCTAACAGATTGTATTGAATCAAGTTCTAAAATATTGCTATCTTTATCTTCACTGTTATTGTTTACAGTTTCAGCAAGTTCTACAAGTCCATTTTCAAGAATTAATAAGTTGTTTATATCAAGTTCATTCACTTTATCAGATAAAAAAACTATTGTTTCAAAATTTGCCTCTGTTTCAGCAGAACACCCTTGGAATGCTGCATAATAATTCACATCATAATCTTGCATTAGATATAAAAACGGAAATCTATCAGCAAATACTAAAGTATCCCTTGGCGACTCATTAATTGCTATTTTAAATGATTCATCAAGTTCGTTTAGTGTAGCAATATAATTATCTACATTTTGTTGATATACTTTCTCATTTTCTGGATCCATTGATGATATTTCATCTTCAATAATCTGACAAATAGTTATCGCATTATTTAGTGATAACCAAACATGTTCATCTTCATGTGGCATAGCTTCTGCATGTGCCTCTTCTTCATGCTCTGCGTGGTCGTGAGAGTGAGCGTGAGCTGAATCAGCTTGCATTCCCTCAACATTTACTTCAGCTTTAACTGCATCACCTAAGCTTGCCATAACTTCTATAGCTTTTAAATTTTCATTCATAGGCTCTTCTAGAATATCTATAACCCAATCATGAGATGGACCTCCATTGTAAATAAAAAGGTCAGCCGAGGATATTATAGAAATATCTTCAACACTTGGCTCATAACTGTGTAAATCAACTCCGTTATCCATTAATAATGTAACTTCAAAAATTTCATTATTCTCACCTAAAATTTGATTAACCCAATCGTATTCATGAAATGATGTTGCAACAATGCTGAGTTTATCATTTCCCTGTTCTAACACTTCGTCTGGTGAAGCTGAAACATCTGTTGTATCATTTGAACAGGCTGAAAGTAATAACACCCCTGAAAGTAAAATTGAAGCTAAAATTCTCTTATTCATCTGACCTCTCCTATTATCTTTTAAATTATATTTTTTGCGAACAAGTGTCACATTCTCCGTATAAAATCGCTGCTGTATCTTTAACTCTAAAGTTATAATCGTCATCAGCAATTCCTATTACCATTTGTGAAATATGACGATTCATATGAAAAGTAGCTTTACAATTCATACATTTCAAATGTATAACTCCAACACATTCATCTGGGTCAATATACTGATAAAGTGCTGAAGAACATCCTTTTTCAGCAACTTTACATATCAAACCTTGATTTTCAAGCTCTGCTAAATTTCTGTATATTGCACTCATACTAATGTTATTCTCAACTAACTCATCATGAATTTCCTGTGCTGTTAACGTGCGATGATTACTATCTTTGAAAAAGTTTATTAATATTCGCCTCTGTTCTGTGTGATATTTACTCATTATATATCCTCCCACAATTTGAGAATGATTTTCAAATTGATGTTAACATATTTATCCTGTTATGTCAATGGGAAAATCGAAAATAGTTAGTTTCAACTAATTTTTTTCGAATATTTATCAAACCATTTTATTTTAAGCTATATTTCGGATATAAATAAAAGAGGGTGTGTCACAATGCTACACACCCTCTAAAACAAATCAGGATTTGTTTTAACTTTTTCTTTATTTCTATTATATTGGTTTATAACGTATAAAAATGTTATTATCATCTGCTTTTAATACTTGTGCATCAACTTCAAATACATCTTTTATCATTTGAGCTGTTAAAATATCCTTCGTATCTCCAAAACATACTATTTCACCAGATTTAAGAACATATAATTTGTCACAATACATAGCTGCAATATTCAAATCATGAATTGCTGATATAACTGTTTTGTTAAGCTTTGTTACTATATCCATAATTTCCAGTTGATGTCTTATATCAAGGTGATTTGTAGGCTCATCAAGAATCAAACATGGTGAATTTTGAGTTAAGGCACGAGCTAATATTACTCTTTGCTGTTCTCCTCCTGACAATGTAGAAAACTCTCTGTGTAAAAAATTCTCAAGCCCTACCATTTCAAGGGATTTTCTTGCAAGTTCATAATCATTTTCATTATTTCTGTCTAATCTCTTTTTATGTGGAGTTCTACCCATTAAAACAATTTCTTCTACTTTAAATTCAAAATTATAATAGTTATGTTGTGCTACTACTGCTATTTTTTTAGCTGATTCTTTAATTGAAATTTTAGAAAGCTCTGTTTCATCAATAAAAACAGCCCCATTCGACGGTTTAATAACTCTATAAATTGTTTTTAAAAATGTACTTTTACCACTTCCATTAGGACCTATTATCCCAATAGTTTTTCCACTTTCAATATCCATAGAAATTCCATTTATTATTTGCGCATTACCTAATTCAACATGGAGATTATTTGTTGATATTTTCATTTTTTAACCTCCAAAACCGTATTTTTTACGAATCATTAAATAAATAAATACTGGAGCTCCGATTAATGATGTTAATATGCCGATTGGAATTTCATTCCCAGGTAAAATAACTCTACAAAACACATCAGACCAAATAAGAAAAATTGCACCTAATAATGCTGAAAGTGGTAATAACCTTATATGGCTTGTACCAAAAATCATTCTAACTATATGCGGAATAACTAACCCTACAAATCCAATTAACCCTGCTTTATAAACAGCAAAACCTATCATAATAGATGCTATAACTAGATATAAAATTCTAAGTTTATTTACATCAATACCAAGTGTAATCGCTGAATCATCTCCCAGTAACATCAAATCTAGTACACGAGATTGAGTTAAAAAGAAAATTGTACCTAAAATTATAATCAGAACAATTGTTAGATTGCTTTGATGGTCAGCTCCTCCAAGTCCACCCATAGACCATTGAACAACAGCAGATGTGTTAGCATCATTTAATAATAAAATCATAAAGTTTGAAACAGAGCTACAAATTGCTCCAATCGCTGTTCCTGATAATATAAGTTTAATAGAATTTGCTTTTCCACCAATGTTCGCCATGACTATAACTAAAATGGATACAATAAAAGCTCCAATACATGCAAAAACACCTATTGCATTTAAGCCTACAACAACAGTTATTCCTAATGACATTGAAAGAACTGCTCCAAGATATGCCCCAGATGATATCCCTAAAATATATGGATCTGCAAGTGGATTTTTAACTATCGCTTGCATAATAACTCCACAAACAGATAACCCCATTCCAACACCTAATGCAAGGATTAATCTAGGTAGCCGAATATGCCAAACGACATTATGTATATTTCCTTCTCCCCATATTTCAGCAGAACCTATTCCAAATATTTTATGCATAATTACACTATAAACATCAGAAATTGGAATATTAGTCGAACCAAAGGTAACAGCAGATAATAAAGAAAATATAAGCAAACCTATCATTGCAAATAAAACTATAATATATTTCGGTGTATTAATTTTTTTATCTGTAAGTTTTTTCACATTTATTCAAGCTCCAATTCTGGGTAAAGTCCTTTTGCAATAGTATGAATTCCATCTAATGTACGAGGTCCACTAGCATACATATCACCTAACATCAATGGAACTAAATTTTTATTTACAACTGCATCAATTGATGCAAAAGCTGGATCTTCTGTAAAATATGACATTTGTTTTGCTATAACTTCATCTGGATTTTCTCCATCATAAGGCATATATACAACAAAAATAATTTCAGGGTTTGCAAGAATTATATCTTCTTTACCAATAGCTTTTTCAGTAATTGCCAGTTGTGCACCTAATTTAATTGCAATATCTCCACCTAATGTTTCAGCATTATAATTTGTAACACTGTCTGTTCGTGGTTCTAATATTGCAATTTTAGCTCCACCTTCTTGTGGAACATTTAACAGTGCTTTATCTATTCCATCTTGCATTTCAGCAACCAGTGCTTCAGCTTCTTCATTTGCATTAAAGATTTTGCCAATATTTAAAATATCTGTCATTTCATTTTCTATTGTTCTAGCATGACCACCAGCACGTGTGTTTGTATTAATATAAGTATTAACACCTTGAGCTGTCCAGTTATCAACATCGCCAAGTCTATCTTCAGCAAATATAGAACCCCAAGATAAAATTAAATCTGGCTCTAACATAGTCATCGTTTCTTTATCCGGAAAACGCATGTCTTCAAGGTAATTTACTTTAGTAAACCCTTCTTGCCACTCTGGCTTTACTTCATTATCTAACCCAAATGAGCTACTAACATGTTCTTCTAAGCCTAATGCTATCATAGTTTCAATACTGCCTTGATAACCAGCGACAACACTTGTAGGTGCTTCTTCAAATATCATTTCCACTTCTTCACCAGCATAATCATAAGTCAAAACAGTTATCGGATAATAGTTGTCCGTGCTTTCAGCTGAGTTTGTATCCTCGGCTATGTTTTCATCGGAGGTATTAGCCTCTTCTGTTGTTTGATTGCTTGTGCATGCTGACATCATCAGCATTGTTGTTGTAATTGCGATTAGTAATAGTTTTTTCATCTTTCTTCTCCTTCTTTTATGCACAAAGAACGGAAAATATTGCAAAAAAAACAACAAACGGCGTAGCCAAAAAGCTACAACCGTTTTTTGTAGTAAAATTCACAATATAATACATTGCAGGTCTTCTGACTCACGCCTATAAAATAAATTTTAAACTTAAGTTTTGCCTTCCCAGTTTCCCAGTGACTGATTTTCATCAACAAACAAAAGTATTAGCGTATACAGCGGCGGTTACCGTATGATTTACATTTCCCTTATTACCTCAAGCTACTATAAATAACTCTTAGCCACAATGTGCATTTAATTTTAACTTATCTTATCATTAGATTCTATTTTTGTCAAGACAAAAAGTTAATTCTCAAAGATACAGGAAATAAAGCTCCATGAATCATGGAGCTTTATAATCTGTTTTTAAATTATTTAATTAATCCAACTTCAACTGCAATTACACTTTCTACAGCTTCACCAGCGATTAAATCTAAAGCAACTTCAACTGATGTAGCACCCATAAGGTCAGGTTTTTGAGCGATAGTACCTTCTAGTGTACCACCTTCAACAGCTGCAATTGCATCATCAGTAGCATCAAAACCGATTACAGCAATATCTTTATCTCCAATAGCTTCGATAGCACCTAGAGCCATTTCATCATTATGTGCGAATACACCTTTGATATCTGGGTTTGCTTGAAGAATATTTTCCATAACTTCTAAGCCTTCAGCACGATTAAAGTTAGCTGTTTGTGATGCAACAACAGTTAGTTTTTCATCAGCAATATTATGAAATCCTTGTCCTCTATCAATTGCAGCTGATGAACCGTCAACACCAGTAAGTTCAGCTACTTCAGCACCTTCGCCGATAAGTTCAACTAAGTATTCAGTTGCAAGTTCTGCACCTAATACGTTATCTGATGCGATAGCAACGTCAACTGTTTGACCTTCTACTCCTCTATCTACAGAGATAGTTTTAATTCCTTTAGCAATAACGTCTCCAACGATAGGTGCTACTGCACTTGAGTCAACTGGGTTGATAATAAGAACATCAATGTTTTTAGACATTAAATCTTCAACATCTGATACTTGTTTTGCAACATCATCGCCAGCGTCAACTACGATAAGTTCTGCGCCTAGTTCTGTAGCTTTAGCTTGTGCACCTTCAACAAGTGTTACAAAGAATGGGTTATTTTGAGTTGATACTGCAAGTCCGATTACGATTTCATCATCACCTGATGGTGCTGCTGCATCTCCTGCATTATCCGCTGGCTCATCGCCTGTTGAACAACCTACAAGAAGTGTTAGTGCTAGTACGCTAGCTGTAGTTAATGATAATAGTTTTTTCATGATATTTTTCTCCTTTAAAATAATTATTAATGTGATTTTTGCTTATCTGAAAGTACAGCAATTAAAATTACTATACCCTTAATAAGGTCTTGATAGTAAGATGATACGTTTATGATGTTTAGTCCATTATTTAGTACAGCAATGATTAATACGCCAATTAAAGTGCCAAAAATCTTTCCTCGTCCACCACTAAGGCTTGTTCCACCTAGAGCTACAGCTGCAATTGCATCAAGTTCATAACCTTCACCTAATGTAGGCTGTGCAGAGCTTAATCTTGAAAGTAAAATCATACCTGCAAGTGCTGCGAAAAATCCTGAACATGCATAAACTGCAAGTTTTGTTTTTGTTATATTAATTCCTGCAATAGCTGCTGCTTTTGCATTACTACCAGTTGAATAAACTTTTCTACCAAATGTAGTGTTGTGCAGTAGGAAATATAATATAACAAATGCTACTAAGAAAATAATAATCGGAGTTGGAATTCCAAAAATACTACCTTTACCAACAATTTTTAGAAAATCATTGCTTAATGTGTCATCACCTAGTAAATTTGAAATTGGTTTACCATTTGTGATAATTAATGCTATTGCACTATAAGAAATCATTGTAATTAAAGTTGCAATAAATGGTTGCAGTTTTCCTTTTGATACCATAACGCCATTAACTGAACCTAAAACTGCACCTAATAACACGCCAATCGGCATTGCTACATAAGATGGTACACCCATAACCATAAGTTGTGCTGTAGTACACACTGTTAATGCAAGAGTTGAACCTACTGATAAGTCAATACCACCAGTTAAAATTACAAGTGTCATACCAAATGCAATAAGTCCATTAATTGATGATTGTCTTAAAACTGAAATTATGTTGTCTACGCTTCTAAAGTCACCGCTGATTATACTTAAAATTGCAACTAAGGCTACAAGTGCAATCAATGCTCCATAGTCACTAACGTTAACTTTGCTTAATTTTTGTTTCATATTTTCCCTCCTGTTGCGAGTGTCATAATGTTTTCTTCTGTCGCAATGCTTTTATCTATTATTCCAGAAATTTTCCCTTCATGCACTACCATAACTCTATCACTCATTCCTATTATTTCAGGAAGTTCAGATGATACCATGATAATTGCAACCCCATTTTTTGTAAGTCTATTCATTATGCTATAAATTTCTTTTTTAGCACCTATGTCAACACCTCTTGTTGGTTCATCTAAGATTAAGATTTTAGGATTTGCAGCAACCCATTTTGCAAATACAACTTTTTGCTGATTTCCTCCTGATAAACCTTCCGTAACTTGTTCTATCCCAAATGCTCTGATTTTAAAATCTTCTGAACTTTGTTTCGAAATTTCAATTTCCTTCGATTTATTAAGTATTCCGAGCGAATTTGATATTAAATCTAGGTTTGTAAGTGAAATATTTTCTCTGATTGAAAAAGGAAGAAGTAATCCTTCTGTTTTTCTATCTTCTGTTATAAATCCAATTCCTAATTTTTTAGCATCAAGAGGATTTTTAATATTAACTTTCTTATCTTCAATATATATTTCGCCTGAATCTAACTTCATCATGCCAAATATTGAATGCATGATTTCTGTTCTTCCTGCTCCCATAAGCCCCGAAACACCTAATATTTCACCAGCTTTTACAGAAAATGATACATCTTTAATAACTTTTTCTTTAACTAGATTACGAACTTCAAAAATTGTTTTATCTGTTGCATTATCTTCTTTCGGAAATCTATCGCCAATTTCACGGCCAATCATCATTTTAACAACATCATTCATTTCAAGTTCTGGTATCGGCTTTGTGCCAACATATTCACCATCACGAAGAATTGTAATTCTATCACATAATTCAAATATTTCTTCCATTCTATGAGAAATATAAACTATCGAAACGCCTTTTGCTTTTAAATCTCTGATTACTTTGAATAGGATTTCTGTTTCAGATAATGTAAGTGCTGCTGTTGGTTCATCCATTATTAGTATTTTTGCATCTGCCATTAAAGCTTTAGCAATTTCTACCATTTGCTGTCTTCCTACAGATAAATCAGATAATTTATCTTGAGGATTAATGGTTACACCAAGTTTTTTTAAGATTTCTTTAACTGTTTCTCTCATACTCTTTTTATCGAGCATTCCAAAACTATTTTTTATTTCTTTGCCCAAAAACATATTTTCTTCAACAGTCATATCATGTACAACATTCAATTCTTGATGAATAAATACAATTCCAGCTTCTTCAGCTTGCTTTGGATGAGTATAGCTTACTTCTTTTCCATCAACATAAACCGTTCCACCTTCTTTTGGATATACACCTGTTAAAATTTTCATAAGAGTTGACTTTCCAGCACCATTTTCACCCATTAGTGCATGGATTTCACCGTCAGCCAAATCAAATGCAGCTTTTTTAAGCACTTGTGCCGATGGGAATATCTTATCAATGTCAATCATTTTAACATTCATTTTATCTCTCCTCTCTTATTACTTAAAAATTAACACCAGATTGCAAAATGATATTTGCATAAGCTGTATATTCTCCTGTTCGAATAATTGCTTTTGTATCATGGGTTTTAATTTTAAATTGCTCGTGACTTACAAATTCAATTTCAATTTCTCCTAAAAGATTTTTAATTTCATTAAAAACTTTTGGGTTAATTTGTTGAATTTCTTCTGCAAGTACAATTTTTTCAATAACCATATCATTTGCCACTTCTTCTAAGACTTCCATAAAAGTTGGCAATCCCTTTTTTATAGCAACATCAATTCTATAAACTTCATCTGGAATTGGCAATCCACAATCACCTATACAAATTGTGTCTGTATGGCCCATATCAGATAAAACCTTAGAAATTTCGCTGTTTAATATTCCGTTTTTCTTCATATTAATGTTAATTCCTTTCTACTTTATCAATATATCTATATTTTAATTTCATTATTTACTTGTGAAATTGTTGGCATTCCACTTTGTGCACCTTTTTTTTCTGTTGAAAGTCCTGCTGCAATATTTGCACAGGTTAATGCTTTTTCAAGCTCATGTCCGCTTGTTTTGAAATATGCGAATGCACCATTAAATGTATCACCAGCACCAGTTGTGTCTACTACATTAGATTTTCTACAAGGTACTTTTATAATCTTTCCATCTTTAAAAGAGCTCATAACACCATTTTCACCTAAAGTAATAATCAGTTTTTCGTTATATTTCTCAAGATTTTCTTCTACTTTATCTTTAAATATAAGCTGTGCTTCGTGTTCATTTGGTGTGATATAATCAACATTTTCAATTACAAATTGTGAAATTTCATTTGCAGGAGCTGGATTTAGCAATGTTTTAATTCCTTTTTCCTTACAAAGTTTTACTACATATTCATTAGTTTGTAATGGAATTTCATGTTGCATAATTATCATTTCACAAGATAAAAGTTCATCTTTTATGCTATCTATATAAGCTTTATCTACTAATGCATTGGCTCCAGCTACAACGATTATCGTGTTATCATTTTCGCCCACTGTAATAATTGCAAGCCCAGAATTTATATCATCTATTACTTTAATAAATTCCGTATTAACACCATCATCATTCAATGATTTAAGTAGTTTTTTACCATAATCGTCATTTCCTACAGCTCCAAACATTGTAACATTTCCACCTAGCCTTGAAACTGCAACAGCCTGATTTGCCCCTTTGCCACCAGAAAAATATTCTATTTTACTTCCGTTTAAGGTTTCACCTTTTTTGGGTATTCTATCAGCAGATATCACCATATCCATATTAATACTTCCGACTACACCGATTTTCATGCTTTTCCTCCTTAAGTGGTTTGACGTATTATAAGTTCTGTTGGCAAAACTATTTCTTTTTGTTTCAACGTCTTATTTTCAATTTGCTCTATTAATTCTTTAATTGCGATTTTTCCCAATTCTTCAATCGGTTGACCTATCGTTGTTAACGACGGTGTTACTCGTACACTCCCTAAAATATTGTCATAACCGATTATTTTGACTTTATCTGTTAATCCTCTCTCATATAGCACTTTGTATGTTGCCATTGCAACAAGGTCATTAGCACATATAATTCCATCTACATAAGGATATTTATCTAAAAGTTCTCTTGTATTGACAAGTCCATCTTCAAATAAAAATTTACAATCAACTGTAATTTCATCTAATCCTTTTTCCTTGCAAAATTTAAGATATTCATTATATCTTAAAATACCTGGAGAATATTCTTCTATTGGTGCAAGATATGCAATGTTTTTGCAACCTCTTTCATAAAGATGTTCAACTGCCAATCTTCCACCCTGTTTGTGATTACTTTTTACAGTGATGCAATTAATTGGATTTTTTAAATCTCTATCAACAACAACAATTGGTATTTGAGGAGCATAACTCGCTTCTGCATTTTTTGTATTATTTGTTATAATAATAATTCCATCGCAGTTCATCGAAATAAGATTTCTCATATATTCGATTTCTTTTTCTGGATTATTGTTGCTATTGCATAAAATTAAATGATAACCTTTTTCAAATGCATATTGTTCCATATATCTTCCAACTTCATTAAAGAATGGATTAGTTATATTCGGAACGATGTACCCTAGTATTTTTGATGATTTACTAAAAAGTGATTTTGCGATTTTATTCGGAACATAGTTTGTTTTTTCAATCACTTGCAATACACGAGTTTTCTTGCTTTCTTCTACTTTACCAGTACCGTTTATCACACGAGATACAGTAGCAGGAGAAACTCCACTAAGCTCTGCTATTTGCTTAATTCCGTATTTCATCAATCACACCTCCTAGTTTGAAACCCTTTTCATAATTCCATTATACATGTTTTTCAGCATTTGAAAAGGGTTTCAAGCGAAATAAAATTTTTTCGTAACTTTTTTACATTCCTATATTTATTTTTTTATATAACTTGCACAATCTTATTTTGTATTTTTCACAAGAATTTTATATAAGATATGTTGATATTTGCCTATGGATTTATTTTTCAACTTAAATAAAAAAAATTCGGCAATACTTGATGTATTACCGAATTTTTTATAAAGTATGGCGAAAAAATCACCACTATAATTTTAGCTTTATGAGCAATGGTATAAAAGATTAATACATACCACCCATGCCGCCCATACCACCCATATCAGGTGCTGGCATTGCTGGCATTGGCTCTTTTTTATCTGCAACTAGGCTTTCAGTTGTAAGCACCATAGATGCTACTGAAGCTGCGTTTTGTAGTGCTGAACGGTTTACTTTAGTTGGGTCTACGATACCGCATTTAATCATATCGCAGTATGTTTCTTTGTATGCATCAAAGCCATAACCTGCTTTTTTGCTGTTTTTAATTCTTTCAAGAACAACAGAACCATCAACTCCAGCATTTGCTGCAATTTGTTTTACTGGCTCTTCTAAAGCTTTAGCTACGATACGTACACCTGTTTTTTCATCGCCTTCTACTTTAGATACAAATTTTTCAACAGCTGAAATAGCATTAGCATAAGCTACACCACCACCAGCTACGATACCTTCTTCAACAGCTGCACGAGTAGCATTTAGAGCATCTTCAATACGAAGTTTTTTCTCTTTCATTTCAATTTCAGTAGCTGCACCAACTTTAATTACTGCAACACCACCTGAAAGTTTAGCTAGACGCTCTTGAAGTTTTTCACGATCAAATTCTGAAGAAGTTTCTTCGATTTGAGCTTTGATTTGAGCAATACGTCCTGAAATTTCATCTTTGCTTCCAGCACCATCAACGATGATTGTATTTTCTTTTGTAATTTTAACTTGACGAGCTGAACCTAACATATCAAGAGTTGTGTTTTTAAGTTCAATACCGATTTCTTCAGAAATCACAGTTCCACCTGTTAAGATAGCGATATCTTTAAGCATTTCTTTACGTCTGTCACCAAATCCAGGAGCTTTAACAGCTACACAAGTGAACATCCCACGTAATTTGTTAACTACTAAAGTAGCATTAGCTTCGCCTTCTACATCTTCAGCAATTAAAACAAGTTTTCTTCCAGCTTGAACAAGTTGTTCTAACACTGGTAAAATTTCTTGGATATTTGATACTTTTTTATCTGTGATAAGAATTAGAGGCTCATCTAAAACAGCTTCCATTTTATCAGTATCAGTTACCATGTAAGGAGAGATATAACCTCTGTCGAATTGCATACCTTCAACTACTTCAGAATAAGTATCAGCAGTTTTAGATTCTTCAACAGTAATAACACCATCAGTTGATACTTTTTCCATTGCATCAGCAATTAATGTGCCGATATGCTCATCAGCAGATGAAATAGCAGCAACATGAGCGATATCTTCAGTGCTAGCAATTTTTTGAGAATTTTCAGCAATTACAGCAGTTGCAATTTCAACAGCTTTTGCAATACCTTTTCTCATAACCATTGGGTTTGCACCAGCTGCAACGTTTTTCATTCCTTCACGAACTAAAGCTTGTGCAAGTAATGTCGCAGTAGTAGTACCATCCCCTGCAAGGTCATTTGTTTTAGTTGCAACTTCTTTAACAAGTGCTGCACCCATGTTTTCAAATGCATTGTCAAGTTCGATTTCTTTTGCGATAGTAACACCATCATTTGTAATTAGTGGTGCACCAAATTTTTTATCTAATACAACGTTACGTCCTTTAGGTCCTAATGTAACTTTAACTGTGTCTGCAAGTTTGTTAATACCACGCTCAAGTGAGCGTCTTGCCTCTTCACCATAAATAATATCTTTTGCCATGTGTCTTATTCCTCCTAATGTATTTAAAGATTAATTAATTTTATTCAACGATAGCTAGAATATCGCCTTGACGAACGATGATATATTCTTCGCCATCAACTTTAACTTCTGCACCAGCATATTTGCTTGTAATAACATTGTCACCTACTTTGATTTGCATAACAATGTCTTTGCCTTCTACAACGCCACCAGGGCCTACAGCGATTACTTCAGCTACTTGTGGTTTTTCTTTTGCGCTACCTGTTAAAATGATACCACTTTTTGTTGTTTCTTCAGACTCTTTCATTTTAATAACTACTCTGTCTAATAAAGGTTTTAATGTCATATGTTTTTTTCCTCCCAGAAATAATTTCACTTTTCAATAATTAGCACTCTATCTAATCGAGTGCTAACACTATATATAATATTACATATTTACATATTTATCAAGTTATTTTTTCATCATTTACAAAGTGTTTAAATTTAATATAGCTCATTATGTTAAATTATTGCTATATAACTTAAAATTTCTCTGTTTTTCTTGCATTTCCGCTACTTTTAAAGTTTTTTTCTTTAAGTTCTAAATCTGTCATTAACGTGGCTTTTTTTCTTTCATTTGGGTCTTTAAAGTACATGTTAAGATTACATTTAATCATACCATTGTACAATTTACGTTTTTTATCTGCACGAACTCCAAAATATCCTTCAAAATTTTCATCAGAACTAATAATAAACATTTTCATAGGGCTATACGCAGCATTTTTCCCAAATGAACGATATAATTTTTGTGCTGATTTAATATCAAGCAGACGCTCGCCATACGGTGGGTTTGTAATTAATGTACCTGTTTTTGACAGATAATCTATATCACGTGCGTCACTCTGAGTAAACTCGATAGTAGAACCTACTCTAGCTTTTTTTGCATTATCCATCGCAAGCTCAACTGTAGCTCTATCGTTATCACTTGCAAAAATTGGGAATTTATCACGAATTACAGCCTCAACAGCAGCATTTCTTGCATCTTTCCAAATTTTTGCATCAAACATATTCCATTTTTCAGCTGCAAAAGCACGCACAATACCAGGAGCTTGATTTTTTGCAATCATAGCAGCTTCGATAGCTATAGTTCCAGAGCCACAAAACGGATCAATAAATGTTTCTCTGCCTTTATATCTAGCGATTTTAACCATAGCTGCAGCCAATGTTTCACGAAGTGGTGCATCATTTGAATTTGCACGATAACCACGTTTATGAAGCCCTGCACCTGAAGTATCAATAAAAAGTTCAACTTTATCATTCATAATTGAAAATTGAATTTGATACTTTGCACCAACTTCTTCAAACCAATCTGTTTTATACTTTTGTGACATGTTATTTACAACTGCTTTTTTAATAATACTCTGACAATCTGGTATACTATATAGAGCAGAGTTTAATGAGTGACCTTTAACTGGAAAATTTGCATCAGCTGGCAAGTAATCTGACCAGTTAAGTGATTTAGTTTGTTCGAATAATTGTTCAAAACTCGTCGCTGTAAATTCGCCTACTTTAATCAGCACACGTTCAGCAGTTCTCAACCATAAATTCGCCCACACTAAAGTATTTTCATCACCACTGAAATATACTTTACCATTTTCAGGTCTTACATCTGTAAGTTTACCATGGAAACGTAGCTCGTCTGCTACAATCCCTTCAAGTCCGAATAAAGTCGGACAACAAAATTCAAATTTCATTTATATTCATTCCTTTATATTAAGTAACTTTCCGTTATTTATCTGTATAATTTAATTTCATAGCCTAGAAGTGTCATGCGACAGCTAGATTTTTGTGTAACCTGTGTGTTATGAGTTTGTGTTTTAGACGCTAAAAACAGGTGGAGATAACCCCCACCTGTTCTATTTTACAGTAAAACTGTAATAATTACAATATTAAATTAACTAATAATATTTAAAATGTAGAATCTAGCTTTCGCTTTCAATTATACCATAGCCACCTGAAGTACGTTTGTAAATAACACAATGGTTATTTGAATCATCTGCATTGATAAACATATAGAATTGATGTCCTAATAGGTTCATTTGCAAAATAGCTTCTTCAACTGACATAGGTTTCACTGTAAATTTCTTACGACGAACTACTTCGTAGTCATCTTCAAGGAAAAAGTCTGTTGTATCAACTGATATTTCTCTCTCAAACGCACCATCACGTAATCTTTTTTCAAGACGAGTCTTGTTTTTACGGATTTGACGTTCGATACTGCTAATAACACCATCAACAGATGCATACATATCTGTAGTCGTTTCTTCTGCACGGAAAACAATTCCACCATGCACAACAGTAACCTCTACTGTTTGTCTGCCTCGCTCTGCACTAAATGTTACAGTCGCTTTAGAGTCTTTGTGGAAATATCTGTCTAGTTTTTCCAGTTTCTTTACTGCGTAATCAGTAATTTCTTGCGGAATTTTTACCTTTCTCTCAACGATGGTAAATGTCATAAAATCCACTCCTTAATGCCTTACGGCAAAACTTACAATATTTAGTTGTTACCTTATTATAGCACAGATTTTATTATATTGCACATCTAATTTCCGTCAAATTTTGGCTTTATAGTGTTTTATCAGTTATATACAAAGAATTACTTGTATATGCTCAGTTTTTTGTGGTTTTTCTCAATTTTACAATGTGATTTCTGCATGTCTTGTAACATGGCATCCGATATTCACAGCTACAGGAAGCCCTGCAATGTGTGTAGCAAATGTTTCAATTGCACACGTAAGAGCTGTAACAGTTCCTCCAAAACCTTGAGGACCTATACCCAAATTATTGACTTTATCAAGGATTTCTTTTTCCAGTTTTTCATAGCGTGGACTAGCTGATTTTTGACCCACTGGGCGAAGTAATGCTTTTTTTGCCAGGTATAAACATTTGTCAGAAGTGCCACCAATCCCAACTCCAATAATGATTGGAGGACATGGATTAGAGCCTGCGTTTTTACATGCTGACACTATAAAATCAACAATATCTTGCTCTGTTGCAGAAGGGTTAAACATTTTAAGCGAACTCATATTCTCACTTCCAAAACCTTTAGGTGCAACAGTTATATGCATTTTGTCTCCAGCAATAAAATTAGTATAGATAATAGCTGGAGTATTATCATCAGTATTGGCACGCTCTAATGGGTCTGACACCACAGAACAACGTAAATATCCATCAACATAACCTCGGCGAACACCTTCATTGATAGCATCTTCCAACAAACCGCCTACTATATGAACATCTTGACCAATTTCTACAAAAACCATAGCCATTCCTGTATCTTGACAAATCGGTACTCTTTTTTCCCTTGCAAGTATGCAGTTATCAATCATTTTATCAAAAACTGTACATCCCAGTGGAGATTTTTCTGTTTCACGCCCTTGTTTAAATGCATTTTCGATATCTTCTGGCAAATTAACATTAGCTTCAATACATAGTTTTGCAACATTTTCAATTACTTCATTTATGTGAATTTCTCTCATTTTCATCAGCTCCCTTTTATAACTTTTCCATCAACAATTACATATTCAAGTTCAGTTTTATAATCAAAAGGATTTCCAGTGAATATTAAAATATCTGCATCTTTGCCAGCTTCAATAGAGCCTACTCTATGTGAAATTCCAGCAATTTGTGCTCCTTGAATTGTCATAGCACGAAGCACATCATTTTCACTCATTCCATTTTTTAGTGCTTCAATACCACACGTTAAAAAGAATTTAAGCGGAGTTTCCGGATGGTCTGTACTTATGCAAACAGGTATTCCGCTTTCATGTAAAATCACAGGGGATTTCGGTGTTAATTCTGCAAGTTCAGGTTTTGATCTATCACTTAAAAAAGGCCCTGAAATGATTTTTATATCATCATTTTTTAGCTCTTCACAGAATAAATGTGCTTCTGTTCCATGAATTATAACACATTTAATATTAAATTCTTTACAAATTCTAATCGCTGTAAAAATATCATCAGCACGATGTGCATGAAAATGACCAGAAATTTCACCTTTTAAAAGTGGAATTAATGCTTCAAATTTCGCATCATATTCTGGTTTATCCAAATCTTCATCTTGCTCCGCTTTTTCAATATTTTCAAGATATTCACGAGCCTTCGTCAACGTTTCTCGAATTTGTGCTGCAATCGCCATTCTTGTAATTGGCATTTGATTTTTGCTGTGATAAGTAGCCTTTGGGTTTTCACCTAGAGCAAATTTAATTGCAACAACTTTATCAATTATCATATCATCAATTCGTCTACCATGTGTTTTAATAGCACAAATGCTACCACCAATGCAGTTAGCACTGCCTGGGCTTACTAACACTGAAGTCACTCCTGAGTTCACTGTTTCTGCAAAGTTTTTTTCCATTGGGTTTATTGCGTCTATTGGCGACAGATGTGGGGTAATTGGGTCTGTATCTTCGTTCCCATCTTCACCTTCAAATCCTAAAGAATCTTCAAATAAACCTAGGTGTGTATGTGCATCAACAAATCCAGGTGTTACAATTTTATTTTGTGCGTCGATTATTTCATCTGTAAAATCAGCTATGTTAATCTCGCTCATTTTACCTATTCGAGAAATTTTTCTGTCTATTATTTCGATAAAACCATGCTCTATGTCGTTTTTTGTCATAGTTTTTATGCTTGCATTAATTATTAACATAATTCCTCCCATTATTTTCCAAATATGTATTTACAAGTTGTAATTTTTATGGTAATATATGGAAGTAATGTTGGTAACAACAATTACATTGTTCATATCTTTATCCCCATAATCCTATTTTGCGTCTTTCAAATATGAAGGACGCCCTTTTTTTGCCCATAGCATGGGCAGGCCCGACAGGCACTTATCAGCCTGTAAACGTCTGATGTATTTAATCATAATAATCGT
>CAYJKB010000003.1:21229-44141 GCA_964370625.1 uncultured Oscillospiraceae bacterium
CCGACAGGCACTTATCAGCCTGTAAACGTCTGATGTATTTAATCATAATAATCGTAGGGGACGGCGTCCTCGACGTCCCGAAAGATAACCATCGGGTTGTCGAGGACGCCAACCCCTACATTTCTTTGGGCAAATTCACCTTAATGTGACATACCTATTTAAATTAAATTTAGTTTTCTGTTTTTGCGATAGCAATATGCAAATCAACAAGTTGTTTTTCTTCAACAACATCAGGGCAGTTTGTCATAAGTTCTGATGCATTTTGCACTTTTGGGAATGCAATAACATCACGAATTGAATCATGTCCTGAAAGTAGCATACAAAGTCTATCAAGTCCATAAGCTAATCCACCATGAGGAGGTGCGCCATATTTAAACGCATCAATTAGATGTCCAAAACGCTCTTGTGCATCTTCATCTGTAAATCCTAATGTGCGGAACATAAGCGCTTGTAAATCTGAATTGTGAATACGGATAGAACCACCACCAAGCTCACAGCCATTCATAATAATATCATATGCTTTAGCACGTACAGCTTTAGGGTCAGTTTCTAGCAGTGCAATATCTTCATCAACAGGAGATGTAAATGGATGATGTTTTGCAACATAACGATTTTCTTCTGCGTCAAACTCAAGCAGTGGGAAATCTGTTACCCATAATAGGTTATATTGATTTTTATCTAAAATATCAAGTCTACGAGCGATTTCAAGACGAAGTTCGCCCAGTGCTACAAGTGCTGTATCAACATCACCGTCAGCGATAACAAAGATAATATCGCCATCTTTAGCATTCGCACGTTCTAATATACTTGCTGTTTCTTCTTCAGATAGAAATTTTGCAAATGATGAAGTAGTTGCACCATCAAGCATTTTTAGCCATGCTAAACCTTTAGCACGATAAGTTTTAACATATTCAGTAAGATTATCAATTTCTTTACGTGGGAATTTTGAAGAATAACCATTAATGTTGATAAGACGAACTGTACCACCATTTTTAACAGTGTCAGCAAATACTTTGAATGAACATTTTTCAGCAATATCTGAAATATCACAAATTTCAAAACCGAAACGAGTATCAGGTTTATCAGAACCAAAACGTGACATAGCTTCATCATATGGAAGTCTTGGAAGTGGAAGTTCAATATCTACATTATGAACTTCTTTCATAACTGTTTTGATAAATCCTTCGTTAACAGCCATAACATCTTCTGTATCAACAAATGACATTTCAAGGTCTATTTGAGTAAACTCAGGTTGACGGTCTGCACGTAAATCTTCATCTCTGAAACAACGAGTAATTTGCATATAACGGTCAAACCCTGATAGCATTAGAAGTTGTTTATATTGTTGAGGTGATTGTGGAAGTGCATAGAATTTTCCTTCGTGTACACGAGATGGAACAAGATAATCTCTTGCACCTTCAGGTGTTGATTTGGTAAGCATTGGTGTTTCAATTTCTAGGAAACCATTTTGGTCAAAGTAATTTCTTGCAATTTGAGTTACTCTGTGACGAAGTGCAAGGTTATTTTGCATTGATGGTCTACGTAAATCTAAGTATCTGTATTTTAGACGAAGTTGGTCATTTACATTCACATCATCACTAATTTCAAAAGGTGTAGTTTCAGCTTTTGACAGCACTTCAATTAAAGTAGCTGTTATTTCAACTTCCCCAGTTGGGATTTTTTTGTTAACTGCACCTTCTCCACGAGCAGTAACAATACCTTTAATTGCTAGTACAAATTCAGTACGAACAGTAAATGCAATGTCAAAAAGCTCTTTATTTTCAGCTTCGTTAAATGTACATTGAACAATACCAGTTCTATCACGTAAATCTATGAAGATAACTCCACCTAAGTCACGCATTTTTGCAGTCCAGCCACAAACTGTAACTTCTTTTCCTATATCAGCTTTTGTAAGCGTACCACAATAATTAGTACGAGAATAGTTATTTGCCATTTTAAAAATGTCCTCCAATTTATTTAATTACATCTATAATGTTTTTAGCATCAAGTGAAATTTCACATTCTTCACCATTTTGCATATTTTTAAGTGTTGCTTTTCCGTTTTCGATTTCACCGTCGCCTACAACTAAAGTGAATTTTGCACCGATTTTATCAGCATATTTCATTTGAGCACGTAGCGCACGCCCTACAAGGTCACGCTCTGCACGTATACCATTCATTCTAAGTTGTTGCACAAGTTTTTGAACAAATCTATCAGCATTTTCTCCAAGTGGAGCTATATATAAATCTGCTGTTGGTGCATCTCCAAAAGATAAACCCAGTGCTTCCATTACCATTATAAGACGTTCAAGTCCCATACCAAATCCCATTCCAGCTGTTTTTTGTCCTCCAACTTGCTCGATAAGTGTATCATAACGACCACCACCACAAATTGTTCCTTGAGCTCCAATATCAGTGGATACAAATTCAAACACTGTTTTAGTGTAATAATCAAGCCCACGAACGATACCAGTATCAATTTCAAAGTTTATTCCCATGTCTGTAAGATAAGTTTTCACAGCTTCGAAATGTGTTTCACATTCTTCACATAGATAATCAATAGAAACCGGTGCTTTTTCAGCTATTTGTCCACATTCAGGGTTTTTACAGTCCAAAATACGCATAGGATTTCTATCTAATCTTTCAAGACAAGTATGACACAAATCATCTTTTTGATTTTCAAAATATTCTTTTAATTTTGCATGATAAGTCGGTCTGCAAGTTGGGCATCCAATAGAATTTAAGTGAACGGAAATTTTATCAATTCCAAATCTATTAAGTGCAGTATTTACAAGCCCAATAATCTCTGCATCTGTATTTGGTGTAGAAGCACCAAAGCACTCAATACCAAACTGATGATGCTCACGAAGTCTTCCTGCTTGTGGTTTTTCATAGCGGAAGTTTGGCACAACATAATAAGCTTTAAAAGGAAGTGCTGTCATTTGAAGAGAATTTTCAAGATATGCACGAACAGTTGATGCTGTGCCTTCTGGACGAAGTGTTATAGACCTTCCACCTTTATCTTCAAATGTATACATTTCTTTTGAAACTACATCAGTAGTATCGCCAATACTACGTAAGAAAAGCTCTGTATGTTCAAATACTGGGAAACGGATTTCAGAATATCCATAAGTCGCAGCTGTATCTTTTAGAATGTTTTCTACATAATGCCATTTATACACCTCTGATGGTACTACATCTTTAGTACCTTTTGGTGCTTTAATAATCGATGCCATAGATTTAATATACTCCTTAATTTACAAAATCAAGCCACCGAAGAATAATTTTTCGGCGGCGTTTTAATTTTAATATTTATAATAAGCTTTTATTTTAAGCTCTAGGATTTACGATATTTCTCCAATCTAAATCCCCTCTATCAAGACCTAAAATTAGCATTTCAGCTGTAGCTACATTTGTTGCAACTGGAATATTATGCATATCACAAAGTCTTGTAAGCGAATGCACATCAACTTCATATTCACTCTCTGACATTGGATCACGAAAAACGAGCACAAGGTCAATTTCATTATAGGCAACACGTGCACTAATTTGTCCTTCTCCACCCTGTTGTCCTGCTAAAAATTTTTCAATTTTAAGGCCTGTAGCTTCAATTATAAACTTTCCTGTAGTCCCTGTTGCACAAAGATTATGTTTCGCTAAAATCCCACAATATGCCATACAAAATTGAACCATTAATTCTTTCTTTTTGTCATGAGCTATCAATGCAATATTCATAATTTTCTCCGTTCTGCCAATTATACAAATTATCGTGTATACTGGCGCCTATTATTTTGCTGTATTTTTATTTATTTTCATAATCGGAACTTTATTTCCCTCTATTCTGGATGCGATATTTAAATAAGCACGAGCAGCTCCTGTATGTTTCATTGCAACAATAGGTTTGCCGTTATTCCCGCTTACTATTACATCTTCATCTTCTGGGATAATTCCGAGTAGTGCAAGTCCTGTAAGATCCATCGCTCTGTCAATATTCGCTGCATGACCATCTTTAATCAAGTTAGGTCTTACACGATTTACAACAAGGCGAATTCTAACAAGTCCATTTTCTTCCATTTCACGTGCCATAGCTTCTGCACCACGCAAACAAGCAGCATCAGGTGTTGAAACTACTACGCCTTGAGTTGCAAATTCATTAAACAAACTAAATTCACGAGTGATTCCAGCTGGGCAATCTAAAAGCACATAATCAAATCCTAAAACATATGCTTGTTCTAAAAGATTTTCAATATCACTTTTTTTAACATCTTCATGCAGCAAATTATATGGAGCTGTTAATACATAAAGCTCTAAATCCTTTGCATATTGTACAGCCGCTTTTTCAAGTGTTACAAGACCTCTTGCAACATCTTCAAAGCTAAATACAACTCTATCACTCATCCCTAAAACTAAATCTAAATTACGGAGTTTGCTATCTCCATCAATAATTAACACTTTATTTGCAGCTTGTGCTAAGGCTGTTCCAACTCCTGCACAAAAGGAAGTTTTCCCCGTTCCACCCTTGCCCGAAGCCACAATTATAACCTTGAACATATTTTACCTCAACTAATTTTCTTTATAGAAATATTATATATCAAAACCTGTAACAACACAAGGGGTTAATTATATAAATTATGGGAGCAAAGTATAATTTTGTGGAAGATCATCACTTTGTTCTCCTGTAAAAAAGTATGCATCTAATATATCTCGCACCATTGGAGCTACATTACTACCAGAGCCTGCATTTTCACCGACTACACAAACTACAATTTCCGGTTCATCATATGGTGCAAATGCGACGAAAAGTCCATGTGCATCTTCGCCTGCAATACCAGTTTGCGCAGATCCTGATTTACCGCCGATTGCAATAGGATAATTACGGAATACGCTTGCTGCTGTACCACCTTCGTTTACAACATCATTCATACCTTCTTTTATAGCCAATACATTTTCAGCATCTAAATTTAAATCTTCAATCACAACAGGGTCATTAGCTTCTATTATCTGTTCGTTATCATTTGTGCGAACTTCTTTTAAGATAGTAGTTTCATATCGTGTTCCACCGTTAATAACAGTTGCAACCATGCTTGCAAGTTGGATAGGTGTAAATTGATGGTCTGATTGTCCGATTGCAGCTTGAAGCGATGCTCCACCTTCCCAATCCATGCCTTTTTCTGCTCTGCTATCAGGCCCTGCAACATTACCTAGTGCTTCTCCAAGCTCTATTCCTGTGGCTTCTCCAAGTCCTAATCTATGGGCATAATCTTCCATAACTTCACCTGTCAATAACCTACCAATTTCATAGTAGAAATAGTTACAAGACTGTTTTAATGCATCTGATACATCAACATTTCCATGTGTAGATCCATAATCTTTGTAAATCCAACATCTAGGTTGATAATCATCATAAAATGTATATCTACCTAAACAGCGAATTATTGTATTAGGCTCAATTATATCATGCTCAAGTGCCATTATAGAGGAAGCTACTTTGTATGTTGACCCAGGCTGATACACTCCTCCTGTCGCTCTATTCATCATAGGCGAAAGTGGGTCGCTTGATAGAATGCTATAATCTTTATTAAAAGTTGTAAGATTAAATGTAGGATAAGATGCTATTGCTAAAATTTCTCCTGTATTAACATCAAGTACAATTGCTGCTGCACCTTCGGCATTATCCCCTGATGCAGATGCAGAACTTTTTCCTTTTTCACGTATTTCTTGCATACGAATTGCAAGTGAACTTTCAACAGCTTCTTGCAGTGCAAGGTCAATAGTAAGCATTACGTTATTCCCTGGAATAGTTTCAACAATTTCTGATGTATTTACAACATTTCCAGCAATATCTGTTTCGATAGACAATTTGCCATCAAAACCACGCAAATACTCCTCAAAAGCTTTTTCTGCACCACTTATGCCAACAATTGCATCCATAGAATATCCAAGCTCGTTATAATAATCCCAATCTTCTGCCCAAATTTCATTAACTTGCCCTAAAATATGTGCAGCGTATGTTGTTTCATATTGTCTGACTGATTCAACTTCAATCATAATCCCACCACTAGAGCGATATTTTTCCTCGACTTGTGACACCATCTCAATAGGGATATCACTTGCAAAGGTAAATGGATTGTATGTTGAAAACTGCCTAATACTCATTTCATATCTAACGCCTATAATAGTTCTTTTTATGTCATCAGATAGAGTTTTATCAACTTTATAATATTCTTCCAAAGCATCCATCATTTCAGTTGCTGAAACATTTTCAAAAGCTGTTATTTCATCATAATTTGAAATGCCTTCTATGATTTCTTTGTCTGTCAATAGATTTAAAAGTTCTTTTTTGCTATTATCATCACCTATATATTCAAATGGAGGAATTAAGCTAATCGGCAAACTATCTCCATGTTCTATTTGATAAGTATCGCATATACTAACAAGCTCTACAATCAAATCGTTTTGCGTTTCTTTATTTAAGCTATAATAATCAAGTGACAATGAAAATGCCATTTTACTTGTAACAAGAGGTCTACCATATCTATCTAAAATTTCTCCTCTAGCTGCATTTTCCGTCATCGAACGTGTAGACCTTCGGCTAGACATTTGACGATATTCTTCTCCATCAATTATTTGTATATTATATAGAGTGAATATACAAATAATAATACAAGCTACTAAAAGTAGCCCAAGTCCAACTAATCTTCTTCCCAAAGATGATTTATCCACTATATTTCCCTTTCTATGAAAACTAAATCGTTTTAAAATGCTCAGTTATATAATTTAAAGGATGGAATATTATCGGCGAAAATGCTGACGCTAAAATTGTTTCTGCAAAAAAGACTTTTAAAAAAACGATTCCATCAACATCATCAAATGCGATTGTTAAAAACAATCCACGCACAAGTCCCATAATAATAAAAATACAAATCGAAAGTATTACGCCAGATGCCCATATTTTCAATAAATATCGTTTACTTACAGCTCCAGCAACTGCTCCAAAAAACATGTAAAATGCAGGATATAGTCCTTCCACTGATACAGAGCTTATATCATACAACACACCAACCAAAAAACCTACAATTGCACCAGTAACCGATCCATCTAAAAGACCCACACAAGCTACAATCACAGGAAGTAAATCTACTTTATTTCCGAAAATTGTGAAACCTGAACCAACTGTAGATGACAAGATGTAAACTATAACTGCAAAAAGGCAGTAAAGTCCTACTTTAATTTTTTTCGAATGAATTTTAACCAAGAACTTTCCTCCCTCTAATCAGTTATATCAAAATCTTTAATTACAAAAACTTTTTTAACATCATCAATTTCAATTATCGGCTCGATTATAGCATAGTTTGAAATGCCATGGTCTTCAGGCAAAATACGCTCAACAGTTCCAACTAATAACCCTTTAGGGAATATCCCACCATTTCCAGATGTTTCAAGTGTATCACCGATTACAACATCGGCATCTTTTTTGATATATGACATTTTCAAGTTTCCGTCTTGCATAAGTTCAAAATCACCCTCAGCCACAGCCACTTCCCTACTACGTGAAACAAGCACAGCTGCACTCATAGATGTATCAATAATCGTTGTAACTTCAGCATAATTTGGTCCTAAATCAGTTACATAACCTACCATTCCCTCTTCTGTTATAACACAGTCATTAATTTCAATTCCTGCAAGAGTCCCTTTATCGATTGAAAGTGTATTTCCCCAATCTGTTGTGCTTCGAGATACAACTTCAGCTACTTCAAATTGAAAACTACGATTTTTTTCTTTGATTTCAAGAAGTTGTCTAAGTCTGTTGTTTTCATCAATAGCCACTTCAGCATCACGCACCTTTTGTTCTAGTGCAGCAATCTCTGCTTTTAGTTGCTCATTTTCTGCCACTATTCTGTCATATTCTGTGAAATAATCAAAAAATCCACTTATTCCATTTTGAATAGAAGTTACAGCATTTTGCACTGGTGTTATTATAGCGCCAGCTACTACAGATGTTGGAGAAGTTGCATCTTCAACTGCTCCTGTATATAGAGCAGCACCAACACATATTATTATTATAATCATCATCACAGCGAAAAGTCGTGATGTAAAAAATTCACGCAATATAATTCATGCCTTTCATATTTATTTTATACTTTGAAACAAGTTATCCATTTTTACATAACTTCAATAAGTTTAAAGCAGTTATAATTTTTTATTCTTTAAATTACAATATGTCAACACTTAAACTGTCTAACATTTCACATAAAATATTCACAGGTAAACCGACAACTGCGAAGAAATCTCCTTCAATGCTATCAACAAGCACAGCTCCTTTACCTTGTATAGCATATGCACCAGCTTTATCCACAGGCTCTCCTGTTTTTATATAAGCTGAAATTCTATCATTTGTAAGGTGTTTAAAAGTAACTTTTGTAACTGAAATTCTTGTATCAGTTTTTTTATTTGTCATAACTGTAATTGCTGTTACAACTTTGTGTGTTTTCCCTGATAAACTCTTTAACATTTCAAATGCTTCTTGTTCATTTTTTGGTTTGCCAAGTGGCCTATTATCTAATAAAACAATTGTATCTGCTGAAATAATAACACTATCTGAATCATTTACATTATGTAAAACCACTTTTGCTTTTTCTGTTGATAAACGCATGATTTCATCGAATATATTTTTTCTAACATCAATTGTTTCATCTATATCAGCACTCATAACTTCAAATTTAAGACCTAAATTTTGTAAGATTTCTCGTCTTCTTGGTGATGCTGAACCTAAAATTATTCTCATTAATTAACCTCTAAATATTTATTTTTTTGTAGCAAAATATGCTACTGCTCCGATAATTAAAACAACAGCTAACACTATCGGAATTATCATTACCATCGGAAGTGCCATAAGTCTGTGCCTCCTTGTTGTAATTATTTTAACTTTTTCCATATTATAACCGCAATTATAAGTCCTATAACTACAGCAATTGTGATATTTATTGTAAGCCCAAATGTAAGCTTTAAAATGCCTAAATCAATTACCATAGGTGCATTTGTTGCAATTCCAAAAGTTCCACCATAAGATAACCAATTTAGAAAAGAAATATGTTTTGTAATTTCTGAAATAAATCCACCAATTATTCCACCTAAAACAACAATTAGTATACCCCAAATATTAATCTTTTCTTTCATTTTAATCCTCCAACTACATTTTACCTGTAGACCCAAAACCACCGCTACCTCGAACCGTATTCGAAAGTTCTTCTTTTTCTATTATTTCACATACAAAAACAGGTTGAACACAAAGTTGAGCTATTCTCTCTCCCCTTTTAAGGATAAAATCATCAGTTGATGTGTTGATAAGCCCTACTTTAATTTCGCCTCTATAATCACTGTCAATAACACCCACACCATTTGACAAGCTAATTCCATATTTTGTAGCAAGTCCACTTCGTGCATATACAAAAGCTGCATATTGTGCATTTGGCAGTTCAATGCATATTCCTGTTGGTATTAGCACCTTTTCATTTGGCAGAATTTTTATTTCTTTAGAAATATTTGCTGTTAAATCAAAAGCTGCCGCACCTTGCGACATATAGCGTGGAATATCTACAAATTGCCCTTCTTCATTTGGCACTCTTTTTATTAAAATTTGCATTAAATTACCCCTCTGGTATAAAGTCCTCTTGTAAAGCTTGTTTCAGATTTCACATCTTCATTTGACAAATATTCTTTATAGATTTTGTCAATTTCATAACTTTTTTCCGTTGTAAACATAAGCCTTGCATACTTAACTGAAATCGATGTGAAATCTTCTTTTTTATCTGCTAAATATAAAGGTTTGCTATTAATCAAAGTATTTCTACATCCATACTCAGGCAATAAAGCAAATTTTTCCCCTTTTCTATCAGTCAAATAAGTAGTAGCTTTTGTACATGTGCACTTTCCAGTTTTGCGTTTTATTGCACAATTTTCAAATATCATCAGTGGCAAATGTCCGTAAGCTATCATTTCACATGGAATAGGTTTTATTAAATCACGAATTTGTGCATATTTCATTTCAAATGATAAGGTAACACGTTTCGCCCCAAATTTTTCCATAGTACATAGTGCAGAAGAATTTGTAATATTTAATCCAAAGTCTGCGTATACTTCAAGCCCTATTCGCTGTGCCATCTCAAAATGACCAATGTTTGAAACAAGCACTGTATCAATTCCAAGCGATTTCACTTCATTTAGTGCATCTTCAACTTTTTGAGTTTCAGTTGTTGTGAAAATTCTTGGCAAAGTAATTACAGTTTCTATTTGTTTGCTTAGTATATTTTTAAATTTTTCGATATTATCTAAAGCTTCAAAAAGTGGAATATATAATGTTTTCGGTGGGTTTTCCATAATAAATTCTGTTACTTGCCACATTTTTTGAACAGATATAGTATAACCGTCAAAATCATATTCTTTCCCTAGTGTTTCATCTGTATAATCAACTAATTTTCGCTTTTTTATAGTTTTTCGCTCTTCAAGCAAAATATCAAGTGCATCACGACGCATTTTATTTAAAATGGACATCGGAATGATAATATTATCTTCCATGCTAATTTCAAAATTTTCAATATAGAATGGTGTTCCACCTGTTTTCGTCAATGCCTTTTTGATATCTTCATCAGTTGAAGGTCGTTTTAGTGCAATTTGTGCGTTTTGCTCTGTTACTACGACTGTATTTCCATCTAAATCTGAGATTTCAAGGGTTGTTTCTATCTCAGTTCCTGCTTTGAACACAGCTTTCACAGGTAAAATAGAATTTTCTTTCCCATTTTCATAAGTTTGTGATGCATTTTTATATCTATCTTTTATATCATCAAATGGTACTTCAGTTTTTATGCCAAACATGTTTTGACCCTTTTTACCTGTGAAATATCCATCAGTAAAACCATCACGAGAAAAAACATCACGCAAGTCTTCAAGTTCTGTGCGTGTAGGCTGTGCCCCCTGACGTACAAGCCTAGAAAATATTTTTGTTACAATTGCAACATATTCAGCACGTTTCATTCTTCCTTCAATTTTAAAACATGCAACATTTGCATCTGTTAGTTTTTTTATATAATTTGCAAGGCTTAAATCTTTTAAGCTAAGTGGATAAGATGGCTTTCCATCATCAAATGCAAATGGAAGTCTACAAGGTTGAGCACACAATCCACGATTTCCACTTCTCCCACCTAAAATCCCGCTTAAATAACACTGCCCTGAATAACACATGCACAATGCACCATGTATAAAAACTTCTGTTTCTATTCCACAGTTTTGTGTTATATATAATATATCATCAAAGCTAAGTTCCCTAGATAATACCACACGCTTAAAGCCCATGTTTTTTGCTTTTAATGCACCATCTAAACTATGCACTGTCATTTGAGTTGAGCCATGCAGTTCAAGTTGTGGTGAAATTTTTGAAACCAGTCTTGCCATTCCAAAATCTTGAACTATAACACCTGTCGCACCCATTTCTGTAATTTTATGAATATCATTAATATAACTTTGTATTTCCCTGTCATATATTATAGTATTCATCGTGATATAAACCTTCACACCACGTGCTGTACAATAAGAAATTGCTTGTTGAATTTGTTCATCTGTAAAATTTTTGGCATTTCTTCGTGCATTAAAATTGCCAAAGCCTAAATACACTGCATCTGCTCCATTTTGAACAGCAGCAAGCACAGCGTCATATGACCCTGCTGGCGATAAAATTTCTGGTGTATATCCCATTTACTCTTGCACCTTGCTTTTTAAATATAAATTTTCACGACGAAGTTCAGCAATTTCTGCTCTTAAAGCTACTCCATCATCTAAATATCCCTTCATTTGCTTACGAAGATTATCAAGTGCTTCAGATGTTTTCATTTTTTCATCAGCAATATTGCATGCAGCAAGCACCATAGCAGCAGTTGCTGTTACCCCTGTGATTAAACTCATTTTATGAATTTCTTCTTCAACATTTTCAGCAACTTCTTTCATGTATTCTTCACTATCTTCGCTAACCAATGTATATATTTGTCCTGCAATTTTAACATTAACTCTATTTTTCATAAGTCTTTACCTCTCTACTTTTGCTTTATATTTTCTGTTAATAAATATATTAATCTTTACATATAAACTTATTCTATCATATATTTTAAATTTTGTTAATGCTATTCACAAATAATTTACTTGATTTTGAAATTTTATTTGTACTATATAAAATAACATGATACAATGTTAGTATTAATTTAAAAATCGAAAGGTAATTTGCTATGTTGAACACTGAAAAAGTCAAGAGAATTGTAATAAAAGTAGGTACTTCTACTCTGACATATGAAGGTGGCAAACTTAATATTAGTAATATTGAGCGTTTATGTCGTGTAGTTTGCGATCTTAAAAACCGTGGTTATGATGTTGTTATTGTATCTTCTGGTGCCATTGGAGTTGGAGTAAATAAGTTAAGGCTTGAACAACGCCCGACAAGTGTAGAAGAAAAACAAGCTGTTGCTGCTGTTGGACAATCCATGCTTATGCATATTTATGATAAATTATTTTTAGAATATGGGCATAATGTAGCTCAAGTTCTTTTAACTCGTGATGATGTACATTTGCCAAAAAGAAAAGAAAACATCATTAATACATTTAATGCTTTATTTAAGTTTGGCACTATTCCTATTGTAAATGAAAATGATACAGTTGCTGTTGACGAAATTGTATTCGGCGATAATGACACATTGTCTGCTGTTATTGCAAACGTATCTTCAGCAGATTTACTTATCATTTTATCCGATATCGATGGACTTTATAGTGCTGACCCTCGCAAAGATGAAAACGCAAAACTTATTCCTGTTGTAACTGAAATCACTGATGAAATACAAAAACTTGCAGGTGGTGCAGGCACAGCTAATGGCACAGGTGGAATGATTACAAAACTTCATGCTGCTGAAATTTGTATGGAAAATCATATTCCAATGGTAATTGTAAATGGCAAAAACATTCCTATAGTCTATGATATATTAGACGGAAACTTTATCGGAACTTTATTTCAAAGGGAGGAAATATAAATGATTACAGTAACAGAACTTTGCCAAAAGGCATCTGATGTTAAGGGAGTTTTATCTTCACTTTCTTCATCACATAAAAACGAAGTTTTAGCAACAATGTCTGAATTTATAAAAAAACATAAGGACAGAATTCTAACAGCTAATAAAATCGATCTTGAAAATGGCAAAGCTAACAACATGACAGATGGTCTGCTTGATAGACTTATGCTTAACGATGATAGAATTTTAGGTTTATGCGAAGGTATTGATAAGCTAATTTCACTTGATGACCCTGTAGGCGAAGTTTTATGGATGAAAACTCGTCCAAACGGGCTTAAAATCGGAGCTAAACGTGTTCCTATGGGTGTAATTGCAATTATTTATGAAGCTCGCCCTAATGTAACTGTTGATGCTGCTGCTTTATGTTTTAAAGCTGGCTCTGCCACTATTCTTCGTGGTGGTAAAGAAGCTTATCATACTTCTCGTGCTTTAACTGATATTCTAAGAAGTGCTTTAGAACATCATAGCTTACCACAAGATTTAATCAATTTAATTGATGATACAACTCGTGATAGTGCATATCAATTAATGAAACAAAATAAATATGTTGATGTATTAATTCCTCGTGGTGGTGCTTCTCTTATTGCATCTGTTGTTGAAAATTCAACTGTTCCTGTAATTGAAACTGGCACTGGTAATTGTCATGTATATGTTGATAAAAATGCCGATTTTAATATGGCTGAACAAATTGTATTTAATTCAAAATGTCACAGAATTTCAGTTTGTAATAGCGCTGAAAGCCTTTTAGTTCACAAAGATATTGCACATGAATTTTTGCCTCAAATAAAAGCATTGCTTGATACTAAAGATGTAAAGTTATTTGGCTGTGACAAAACTATTAGCATATTAGGTGCTGATGTTACAAAAGCTACTGAAGAAGATTATTATACAGAGTATTTAGATTATAAAATGTCTGTTAAGGTCGTAGATACTATAGAAAATGCTATCGCTCACATTAATAAATATTCAACAGGACATTCAGAAAGTATTGTAACTTCTGATTACTTTGCTTCACAAAAATTCTTAGATGAAGTTGATAGTGCTGCCGTTTATGTAAATGCTTCAACTCGATTTACAGATGGTTTCGAGTTTGGCTTTGGTGCTGAAATCGGAATTTCTACGCAAAAGCTTCATGCACGTGGCCCTATGGGTCTTACAGAGCTTACTACTATTAAATATATTGTATATGGAGATGGTCAAATACGATGACAGAACATGAATTTAAGTGGGACTGCTCGCCCTCAAAATTTAAAGAAATCACTCTTACATTAAATATAGACAATTTTACTAAAATTAAAATGCTTTCAGAATATTTTGATACTCATGATGAATATTTGAAAAAAAAGAGAGGTTCACTTAGATTAAGATATGAGGACGATACCCTTGTATGTTGTCTTAAACTTACAATTTCTAAAGAAGGTGCATTAGCTTCAAGATATGAATTTGAAGTAAATGCAAACAATTTAACCGATGGTTTGAAAAAACTTGCACAAAATCATGATATTTCTGATGTTTGTAACCATCTTTTATCAGTCGAATTGTATAAACTGTGTAAAATTGAGTTTACCAGAAACGTCACTTGCATAAATATGCAAAATTTTAATGCTGAATTGTGTTTTGACGAGGGTGTTTTTTTTAATAACAGTAAATCTCTGGCTTTCACAGAAATGGAATGTGAGTTTTCTTCTGGTGATTTACAGAAATTTATGCACCACTGTATAAATTTTGAGCATGATTTTTGTTTAAAATCACAGCCATACTCTAAACTTGCACGAGCAATGTCGCTTTAACCTATGTTTTTTTGTGCATTTTACACTATTGTATTTTTATTAATACCATTGTATAATGACTAGAACAAACTATTTATTTATTTTTGGAGGTTAAACATGAAAAGTTTAAAAAAATTACTTGCCCCTTTCCTAGCATTAACTATGGTTTTCGCTTTAGGCGCATGTGCACCAGCAGATGAAGCTCCTGCTACTGATGATGTTCCTGCAACTGATGATGCAGCTGATCCAGCTGGCGATGATGTAGCAGCTGAAACAGATTACAGTGCAATCATCTATACTCCTGGTGAAACAATGGAAGGTGCTGAAGGCACTTTAGTAGTTGCTATGTCAGCTGACTATGCTCCTTATGAGTTTATCGATATTAACAGTGGTAACATCGCAGGTTTTGATGTTGGTCTTGCTAAAGAAATTGCAAAAGACTTAAACATGAATCTTGAAATTAAAAACATTCCTTTTGATTCATGTATTACAGAAATGAATCTTGGTAAAGCTGATGTTGTTATCTCTGGTCTATCTCCAGACCCAGAACGTGATGCTGAATTTTCAGACATCTACTATTCTGCTACTCAAGCTGCTGTAATTCGTGTAGCTGATGCAGATAAATATACTGATGCAGCTTCTTTAGCTGGAATGCCTGTTGCAGCTCAAAGTGGTTCAATCCAAGCAGACCTTGTAGCTGAAGAATTCCCAGAATCTTCTCTTCTTGCTCTTCAACTTGTTCCTGACGTTGTTATGAACGTTAAAACAAGCAAAGCTGAAGCTGCTGTAATGGAAGAACCAGTTGCTCAAGGTTATGTTACTAACAATGACGATCTTATGATTGCTTTCGCTGTTCCTTACGAAGAAACTGGTTCAGCTGTAGCTGTTAAAAAAGGTAACACTGAATTATTAGCAGAAGTTAATGCTAGTATCGCTCGTATTACTGAAGAAAATCTAATGGAAACTTACGTAATGCTTGCAAACGAACTATCAAACGCTCAATAATTTGATTTTCAGAGAGTGTAGCGAATTTCGCTACACTCTTTTCAATTATATTTAATTAAATTATAACTTGATTTTTATGTTAAAATATTATATAATATATAGGTTATAAAAAAGCTGCATAGCAGCAGAACAGGATGGTAATTTAATGACAATAGGTAATGTCGATGTAATCATTGTTTTATCCTTTGTACTATACCTTGCATTTATGATAGGTATAGGCTTTTATTTTTATGGTAAAACCACATCTACGGATGAATATTTTCTTGCTGGTAGAAAATTAGGTTCTTGGGTGACATCTATGTCAGCTCAAGCTTCTGATATGTCAGGATGGCTACTTATGGGTCTACCTGGCGCAGCTTATATGTCTGGCCTTAGTGCTTCATGGATTGGTATTGGTCTTGCGATTGGTACATATTTAAACTGGAGATTTGTTGCAAAACCGATACGTCAATATACAAAAGTTGCTGGAGATGCGATAACAATTCCTTCTTACTTCTCTCGCAGATTTAGGGATGATAGTGGTGTACTTTCAATTGTTAGTGCGACATTTATTTTAATCTTCTTTCTTTTTTACACAGCAAGTGGCTTCGTTGCTGCTGCTAAACTTTTCTCATCTGTTTTTGGTATGGAGTATTTAACAGCTCTTATTATTGGGCTTATAGTAGTTATTTCTTATACATTTGCTGGTGGTTTCTTCGCAGTTTGTTGGACTGACTTTTTCCAAGGTATATTAATGTTCTTTGCAGTAATTGCAGTTCCTGCTGTTGCAATTAATTCAATGGGTGGTATGAATGAATTTGTTGAAAGAGTTCACACGCTAAACCCTAATATGCTTGATATTTTTGCTAATGTTGATGGCAGCTCACTTTCTGCAATTTCAATAATTTCTCTTTTAGCTTGGGGGCTTGGATATTTTGGTCAGCCTCATATTTTAATTCGTTTCATGGGTATTTCTTCTCCTGACGCTATTAAAAAATCTCGTAGAATTGCATCTGTTTGGGTTGTAATTTCTCTTACAGCTGCTGTTTTCATCGGTATGACGGGTAGAGTTTTCTTGCCTTCAACTGTAGATTTATCTGCTGCAGGTGGTGAAACAGTTTATATCACAATGGTTCTTACAATCTTCCCTACTTTCGTAGCTGGAATTTTATTATCAGCAATTTTAGCTGCTATTATGAGTACAGCTGATTCTCAACTTTTAGTTACAGCATCAGCTATTACCGAAGATTTTTATCATGCAAAAATCAAAAAAACTGCAACAGCAAAAGAACTTTTATGGGTTTCACGTATTACAGTTATTGTTGTAGCTTTAATCGCTGGTGTTATTGCTATGAACCCTGATAGCTCTGTTTTAGATTTAGTTGAATATGCTTGGGCAGGTTTTGGTGCTACATTCGGACCGTTAATATTATTTTCACTATTTTGGAAAAGAACTACTAAACATGGTGCTTTAGCTGGTATCATCGTTGGTGGTATTTCTACTATCATTTGGAAACAGCTGGGTGTATTTTATGTTGATAGTATCTTTACTAATATTTATGAAATTATCCCAGGATTTATTTTATCAGCTGTTGCAATTTATGCAGTTAGCTTATTATCTCGTCCACCTTCAGCTGAGATTTGTAAAGAATTTGATGAATATCGCTCTTGCAACGAATAGTTAATAATAATTTAAAATATTTTTTCAAAACCTCCGTTTTATTTTCGGAGGTTTTATGTTAGAATGGACAAAGTATATAATTGAGTTTCTTATAGAAAGAAAGGATTTCACATTTTTATGAAAATCGATAAAGATATAGCAAAGTATTTATTTTATAGCGTAATTGGTCTTGGTGCTTTAGCTTATGGCTATTTTACAGCCCCACCTCCAGAACTTATTTATGGTTCTGAAGACGTAACTCATGCCACAGAAGTACATTTTATTGATGTAGGTCAAGGAGATGCTGCACTTATAATTTCTGGTGATAATGCTGTTTTAATTGATGGTGGCGAAAATAATGATGAAGAATTTATTGTAAATTACTTAACTGAACAAGGTGTTGATGATTTATCTTTGATTGTTGGTACTCATCCACATGAAGATCATATAGGTGGTATTGATGCTGTGATTAATGCCTTCCCGACTGAAAAAGTTTTGCTTGCTCCACAATCTGCTGATACTGATACTTATAATGATGTAATTACTGCTATTGAACAAACAGGTACAACTATTGAAACTGCTGAAGTAGGCACAATATATGAAATTTCTGGTGGCGTTTCTTTAACTCTATTAGGTCCTGAGATAGAATTTAGCAACACAAATGATAATTCCCTTATTATGCGATTAGATGTAGGGATTGACAGCGTGTTATTTACTGGAGATGCTGAAAAACCTGCTGAAGAACATCTTTTAGAAATTGGCGCAAATCTTGATACATATATACTAAAAGTTGGTCATCATGGCAGTGATACCTCTTCAACTGTTGATTTCATTAATGCTGTTACTCCGGAAATCGCTGTTATTTCTTGTGGGTATGACAATGAATATGGTCATCCACATGAAGCAACTATTGACACTTTAGAAAAAATGGGAAGTGAAATTTTTGTGACATCCGAAGATGGTTCTATTGTTTTTGCATGGGATGAAAATGGTAAACGAATTGACGCAGAAAAATTATCTCCTGTTGCATAGATTAAAATTTTAAGGTATGACAAATTTTGTCATACTTTTTTAAAATAATACTTTAATTTATCAAATATTAATGCTATAATCAAACTATAAAATGACTTAACATTTCATAATATCTTTTTAAAAGGAGTGTGATTTTATGCTATTCAATTTAGAAATTGTGCTACAAATCTTGCTTTCTTTATTAATTGGTGGTTTAATTGGATTTCAACGTGAAATAACACGTCATCCTGCTGGATTTAGAACTCATATGCTAGTTTGCGTTGGTGCTACTATTGTAATGCTTACAGGGCTTGAAATATATTATACTGTACAAAATGCGCATATTTCTGCTGACCCTACAAGACTTGCAGCACAAGTAATTTCTGGCATAGGTTTTTTAGGTGCAGGCACTATTATTCGTGATGGTGTAACTGTAAAAGGTTTGACTACCGCAGCTTCACTTTGGGTTGTTGCATGTATTGGGCTTGCAATCGGTGCTAAAGCTTATTTAATAGCTTTAGCTGGTAGTTTTTTTATTTATTTTATACTTGCTATCTTTGATAAATTTGAAAAACGTATTATTTTTGGTAGAAATGCAAAATTATTGGTTTCTATTGAGTGTACAGAAGTCGGAATTTTAATCAGCAAATTAAATGAAATATTTGCTGATTATAACACTACTTATGAAAATATCAGTATCTCAAATAATAAAATTAATTTAAATCAAACGATTACACTAATTGTCATAGCTACTAAACTTGATAAAAAAGATAAGTTTTTCAATTTATCTGCTAAGATTTCTCAATTAGAGCATGTAGTTTCAGTTAATATTAATGAGATTTAGACTTTTATATGGAGTAGGTGAATTTATGAGATTAGAATATGTTTATACTTGTATTGAACAAACTGGAACCCATCAAATTTTGCCAATCATCGATTATATTAATACAAATTTCCCAAATTCAAGTTTTGATGAATATAATTCTGAAAAATCACATATTCCAACTTGGAGAATAGATGACAAATATATTGGTATCGGCTGTAGAAAACACTATATTTCACTGTATTTTAGTGATAGAGAAGCTGTAAAAATAATTGACGAAAACACTCCTTACTGTAGAGCTCAAAAAGGGTGTGTAAACTTTAGTTACAAAAGAGAATTACCACTTGAAGCAATTTTTAAGGGTATAGACAAATGTTTTCAATTTGATTATCAATAATACTTTAAACAGATAGCTAATAATTGCAGTTAGTTGTCTGTTTTTTATTGATTTTTATGATATAATAACCTCAAACCACAAAAGGATTTGTAGTGCTACGCACTTATGTGTCAAAGTCACACAAGTTTTAGAACATTGATGGCTAAAACATTTTGTTTCACAAAATAAGGCTGTCACCTTTGCGACTGCGTCGAGGTTTTATGATATAATAAAAATCATAGGCTGTAACGAAATTTACCTTTCATTACAGCCTATATTTATTTAAATACCCATTTCTTCTTTTACTTCTTTAAAGCATTTAATAGCAAAATCTAAATCTTCTATGCTATGTGCAGCTGATACTTGTGTACGTATTCTAGCTTTTCCTTTTGGTACAACTGGAAATGAAAATCCAACTACATAAACACCTTTTTCCATCATTTTTTCTGCAAATTTCACAGCTGTTTTCTCATCATATAACATAACTGGAACAATTGCGTGTGGTGAATCTGGAACATCAAATCCAAGTTTACTTAAATTTTCTCTGAAATATTTTGTATTCGCTTCAACTTTATCACGAATTTCTGTGCTTTTTGTAAGCATTTCAAATATTTTTACTGATGCTGTAGCTATAGCTGGGGCTAATGTGTTTGAAAATAGATATGGACGGCTTCTTTGTCTTAATAAATCAATTATCTCTTTTCTACCACTTGTATAACCACCGCTTGCACCTCCAAGTGCTTTACCAAGAGTACCTGTGATTATATCAACTCTTCCCATAACCTGACAATATTCAGGAGTTCCTCTACCTGTTTTTCCCACAAAACCAACTGCATGACTATCATCAACCATTACAAGTGCATTAAATTCATCAGCAAGATCACAAATAGACTTTAAATCTGCAATTGTTCCATCCATAGAGAAAACACCATCAGTAGCAATGATTTTAATTCTAGCATCTTTAGCAGCAACTAATTGAGCTCTTAAATCTTCCATATTATTATTTTTATATCTAAATCTTGAAGCTTTACATAATCTAACTCCATCGATTATACTAGCATGATTTAATTCATCGCTAATAATTGCATCTTCTGCTGTAAGTAGAGTTTCAAATAATCCAGTGTTTGCATCAAAACATGAAGAATACAAAATTGTATCTTCCGTAGAAAGAAAATTGCTAATGCTACTTTCTAAAGTTTTATGAATTTCTTGTGTTCCACAGATAAATCTTACAGATGATAAGCCATAACCACAATTATCATAGCTACTTTTTGCAGCTTCTATTACTTCAGCATTATTAGATAAACCTAAATAGTTATTTGCACACATATTAATTACTTTTTTTGCTTTAGTTGTGTCAATTTTGCTTGACTGTTGTGAAGTTATAATTCGTTCTTCTTTGTATAAACCTTGTTCTTTAATGTCTGTTAATGTTGATTTGAATATTTCTAAGCCTTTATTCATTTTTTATTCTCCATTCGATTAATTTATTTGTATTAGTCCGTTATTTCGGTCCAATCAAGCACTACTTTGCCACAAAGTCCTTTGTTCATTATATCAAAACCTTGTTCATAGTCTTTATAATTAAATTTATGTGTAACAATTTTATCTATATTCAATTTACTTTGTAAAATCGAAGTCATTTTATACCATGTTTCATACATTTCACGTCCATAAATTCCTTTGATTGTCAGCCCATTGAACACTACTTTATCCCAGTCGATTTGAGTTGTAGGTTCTTGTATTCCTAGTAATGCAATTTTTCCTCCATGATGCATATTATTAATCATAGATGAAAATGCAGAAACATTTCCAGACATTTCAAGCCCAACATCAAAGCCTTCTTTCATTTTAAGCTCTTTCATTACATCATCTAAAGTTTCATTTTTAATATTAACTACTCTTGTTGCACCCATTTCTTTTGCTAAATTTAATCTATAATCATTAATATCAGTAATTACAACATGTCTTGCACCAACATGACTACATATAGCAGCTGCCATAATTCCAATTGGTCCTGCGCCAGTAATAAGTACATCTTCACCAATTAAATCAAAAGATAACGCTGTATGCACTGCATTTCCTAATGGATCAAATAAAGAATATATTTCCTCTGAAATTCCATCTGTGCATCTCCAAACATTAGTCGCTGGAATTGCAAGATATTCAGCAAATGCCCCTTCTCTATTAACACCAACACCTTTGGTATTCATGCATAAATGACGTCTGCCAGCTAAACAGTTTCTACAATGACCACAAACCAGATGCCCTTCACCAGATACAAGCTCACCTATTTCAAATCCCATTACATTCGAGCCTTTATCTACAATTTCTCCTACAAATTCATGACCTATAATCATTGGAACTGGAATAGTTTTTTGTGACCATTCGTCCCAATTATATATGTGTAAATCTGTTCCACAGATAGAAGTTTTTTTTATTTTTATTAAAACATCATTTATTCCAAATTGTGGAACATCAACTTCCATTAAAGTAAGACCTTTCTCAGGTTTAGCTTTAACAAGTGCTTTCATTTTAGTTTTCATGTCAACATTCTCCATTAATTTCATACTTGTTTTTCTATCATGGACATTGTAGCATAGTTTTGTATTTGTATCAAGGGCTTTTTGCAAAATTTTTAAAAAATTTATTTAGCACTAAAATTGTTCATGTGTCAAAAACAATAGTACACTACATATAATTAAACATGAAAAAAGCACTCCACAAGGAGTGCTTTTTTAAAATTCAGGCTTTGTGTTCAATTTAATTATAAACAAAATTTGTTTAATTTAATATTAATTTGCAAAAGTTGTATTTTTTACTTTCCATTTTTCAAGTGCGATAAATAGCCAAAATGAATAAATTCCAAATGTAATAATGCATAGCAAAAACCATTTAATCCAGTTTCCAAAAAGTGCTATCGCACTACCTGTAAACTTTAATCTTCGCCCCTCTACGACTGTATGGTTTATTTTCCAACCATATACCAAACAAAGCGCCCATGGAAAACATATTCCTAATGTACAAACTGTGATTAATGCACCCAGAATATTCCAACCAATCCAGCTTAATAATCCCCCATCAAAATATGAATTGTTCATTACTTTCCCCTTTTAGTTATAATCTCATCTATTATATAACAAAAATAGACAAAAAACAACTTAAATTTTTATTGAAATTCACTTA
>CAYJKB010000003.1:44241-53322 GCA_964370625.1 uncultured Oscillospiraceae bacterium
CGTGAAAGGTGAAAACCATCACATACTGCATGATGAACTTGAATTGATATAGGAATTAATATTTTATCCGATTCCTCAAAATATTTTCCAACCGTAAATATTGGTAAAAGATAATCATAACCCTTTTGTAAATTCAAATTAAAACCTTTAAAGCTAACCCATGGAATAACTGATATATTAAAAATATTTCTATTTACAATTGCTTTAGATTTTTCATAATTTTTTTTATAAGATTGCATATCTACATTATAATTTTTCATAAATACTTCAAAATCATCGCTATATTCTGTCCACACATTTGTTATTGTCTGTGTTTCTTCATGAAAAACTGTGTAACAAGGATTTATATAGTTATAAAATCCTATATTCTTTTCCTCATCAATATCCATTCGAAATTCTTCGTGTTTGTTCACAATATGAGTAATTGCATATAAAATACTCGGAAAAAATTTTAATTCTTTGTCTTTGATATACTTTAAATAGTCTGTAATCTCTAATTCTACTGTCATGCTATAAGTACATGGAATGTCATTTAAATAATAATTATAACTATCTATTCTATTCCAAGTTTTTTTGTCAATTTTAATAAATTTCATTATACTCTCCATGTTTTATATAGCATTAGAAATCTTTGCAATCATATTAACTGTTTCTTCAACAGTATATGCACCATTTCCATAAATCGCAATTTCATCAGCTGTAAAGTAAGCATTTAAATTAAAATTTGGCATTATTTCAAATCCACATTTTTCATATGTTCGAATTGCTTGAGGATTTTTTATCCAAGGTCTCATCATAAAAACAGTAGCACCATACATTTCATTTAAATATTTTTTCATCATAGTGACAACTCTCGTTCCGAGTCCTTTACCTGTATATTTTTTAGAAACAAACCAAATGTGAAATTCTATATTTTCTATTTTTGCAAGATGATTAGTATGATAGAAAATTCCCACAATTTCATTATTATATTCTATTAATAAGTATTTATTTAAGCTTGCGATTTCATCAAAAAATTCATCTTTTTCATCTCTAATATCTTGCCATTTAAAGTCATCAGGATTGTCAAACATTGATAGAATTATATTAATATCCTCAATGCTTTTATCATAAATCATGCGTCTGTCTGCTTCTTGTGCAAACAGCATATTTATCTCATTATCAGAGATGCAAATTTTTCTTTTCACTATATTTTCTCCTTGTTTTAACATCAATTATTTTTTCTTATAAGTGTTATTATATAATTTTTTTTAGCTAAAATGAATGCTGTGAAAATAATTTCCAAGCCACTTATAGCACAACAAGCTGTGCCAATATAGTTTTGGCACAGCTTAAATTGAATTAGATATTTACAGTTTTATACATTTGTCATATTTCTATCATAATTATTGTTTAAATCATATTTTTCAATGCTACCCTTACATTTACTTTTTGCAGCATACATAGCTTTATCTGCAAGACTTAAACAAATTTTAAATGAGTCATTTTGCTCTGGATATAATGAATATCCCATAGATGCACTAACCTTATGGTCTTCCCCTGTTGGAGTTTGGATATATGTTTGTGCAAACTGTGCTTTAATTTCTTGTAAATAATGTTCTAGCTGTGAATAATCATCTGCACCATATAAAACCATGGCAAATTCATCACCACTAAGTCTAGAACATATCTTTAATTCATGTTCACAGCGATGAAGTACACTAGCTGCGGCATAAATAAATTTATCACCTGTGGCATGTCCCCAAGTATCATTAACATACTTTAGGTTATCAAGATCAAACATAATAACTATTGCTTTTTTTACTTGATTAGGACTCGTTGCTAAGTCATTAATTTGTTCAAAAAAAGCACGTTTCCCATAAAGTCCTGTTAAAAAATCTAAATCTCGTTCTTTTTTTATTGCATTTTTTTCAGTAATTTCATCAGTTACATCTAGAACGAGTCCCCAATCACTTTCACCATCTTGATAACGCATGATTTTTAGAAATCTATCATCATTTTTTGTATGAAGTATATACACATCTTTTTCATTAGGATGAGGAGTAGACATGATTACTTCAATAAATGCTAAAAATATTTCAGGTGATTTGAATTCATGTAACAAACGCTCATTACTAATATGCAAAATTTCAGCTAATTTGCCAGTTTTAATAACAGCATCTGATTTACATTCATACATTGCTATCGGAATATTAACATGTTCGATAATAGTCGAAAATTTTCTTGAAGATTCAAGCACACGTTTTACCATAAAATTCACATTATCACTAAGAACTTTAAATTCTGGTAATCCTACAACATTCATTTTATGCTCTAAATTACCACTTGCAATCAGCCCCATACCCTTTTCAAGGTCTAAAAGTCCTCTTAGAACTACTTTATCTAGTAAATGGTATATTAATAAAATAAGCAAAATGGCTATGGCTAATGAAACAGCAATAAGATATGTAAGATTTACAAGTGTATAGCCGTAAACTGACGCATTAGTTTCAAAGTATCCAATATAAATATTATCTGATTGTTTTAAAAGTAATGCATGGCCAGGTTGGTTTTCAATTTTGGCATATTGAGTGACTCCAACATCGTCATCATCAAATTCAGATAATCCTAATTCACTAATATTAAGTTGATTAATCGATTGATTAGTGCTGCTAATAACTTGCCTACTCATTGCATCTACAGCGAAAAATGTTGTATCAGCTGAATGAGTAAGTCTTGAAAAGATGTAAGAAAGTTCTGTTTCTTGCATTGCTTCTAAAAGACGCAAAGGTTCTATACCTATTTGAACAATATGTTGTTTATCTTCGCTCCATACTGCTACATATTGCATTTCTTTACCTTCTGCAGTATTAGGTGTCACCTCTTGAGCAAGTTCTAGTTCATAATTATCTAGCATTGGTATAAAAAATTGCATTTGTTCTCCAGCATCCATTGAATATCCATAATAATCTGGTACATTTCCGCTATATATTTCTCCTTGAGGAGTAAAAAGATGAATTTCATCAATTCTTAATAGCTCAATTATATGTTCTAACTGATTAATATCATAGATAATATCTTGATTATATTGTATCATGTAAGCTGCTGCCTTTGCTCTAATAAGAAAGTCTGCTTTTTGTTCCTCTTGTAATTGGTCAACATTATCGTCATTTTTTAATAATATTTCCTCAATCTGTAGAATTTGAGCATATGCATCAGCATGAAATCCAATATATGCTATATGGAGCATAGCATATGAGCCTATAGACATAAGTATCCCTGTAATTACAAGTACCAAAACTACAAGTCTTGAAACAATATATCTCTTCATTTTCTTATGCCCACCTCATCTATCTTATGTATTTTTTTTGCTTATGTATAAGCTTAAAGTCATCAATCCTATTTTTAATTATTTTGTTGTATTTATACAAATATGTTTACATATTAATTAATATTATATCAAAATTTAATAATATTTTCAAGTATTATTAAATTTATTCTGTAAGATATTATTTTTAAAAAACTGTGACGAAATCAAAAATTTCATCACAGTTTTAAGTATGATTAAATATATAAGCAAACTAGACCTACTGCTAAAAATGCTAAACACATTGGTAATGAATAAATCATTGATTTAAGTGGATCAACTTTTTTACCGAATTGTGCAGATACAATACCAACTACAACGAAAGTTGTAAGGTCTGCTGGTGGCATACCTTGACCAGCGTTCGCAAGATTTGCACCAGCTAAAGCTGCAATAACCGGATCCATTCCGACACTTACTAATGCAGGCCCAAAGAAAGAGAATACAACGTTTTGTGTCGTAGATTGTGACCCTGTAAGCATTCCAAGCAAAATCATTGCCACAACACCACCAATTTTAAGCACATTTCCATCAAGCCCTTGTGCGAAAACTGATACTGTTTCGATTGCACCAGAAGAATAGAAGCTACCTAGCATAAATGCACAGCAGATTTGAAGTGTTACAGTATTGCTTACTTTTTCAAAACCTTGACGTGCAATATCTTTTGCATTAATTCTAATTACTGGGAAAAAGAAAGAAATTGCAATTGCACAAATTATTGATAACACTATACCATTTGAAAAGCCACCTAAAACAGTTATACCAGATAACCAATCATAAAAATTCATTACAGTACCATCAGGTAATGTTATAAATTTGAATTGTTTTAAAATTTCAGGCCCGATATCAACTGAAATATATGGAATATCAAGTGTACGTAATAGCACAATGATGATAAGAGCCGTCATTGGAATAAGTGATTTCCAGTTTTCTTTAAGAATTTCAGAAGCTTTTCTATCGGCAAATTTAATTTCAATATCCTTATTTGCCCCTGGCACATTATCTTTATTTACAAGGAAAATACTACAGTATAAAGCCACAATTAGAAAAACAATACTTACAGTTATATATCCTAGTTTAATAACTTCATCAGGATTTGCTCCTGTAAGTGATGACGATAAAGCAAGTGCTTGCGTCATTGGTGGCATTATCGAGCCCACACATGCACCCATAACTATAATTGCACAAATTCTCTCATATGACATATTCATTGAAGATAATATACCAATTGTTAAAAGTCCAATTACAGTTGCAGCTGCTATAGCATCGCCTAAAAGCGAGCCAGCAAGAACTAATGCAAATAAAATACATATAATAAGTATTCTAGGGTGTTTACCGAATTTTGCAGTTAATGTTGAAATTATAGTATCAACTGTGCCAAGTCTTGTTGAAATTTCAGCAAATAGGCTACCTGTGATAGACAATGCAATTATCCAAGATAATCTGTTAAGCCCATCTACCCACGCAGCTGCCCACTCGCCTAAATTTATTTGCCCTGCAAGAATTAATGTTAAAGCACCTGTTATTAAAAGTGCTATATTAATTTTTCCTCCTATTACAGGTATTTTCTTACCTAAAATTATCGTAAGTAATACCGCCATAGGGATTATTACATTTATCATTTTTACCCCTTATAATCTCTGTTTTCTATTTATAGAAATCTGTTAGGTGAAAATGCAGTTAAATCATATGATGATTTTCCATCTACAATTAGTTCTGCAATTAACTTACCTGTCACAGGAGAAAGTGCAATTCCATCTCCTTCGTGCCCAGCCGCCATAAAAAATCCTTTTAACGTTTTCACTTCGCCTAATAGTGATAATCCATCTGGTGTAAATGGTCTGAATCCTGAGAAAAATCTTACTATGCTTGTTTCTTTTAAAATTGGGAAAAAACGAATTGCACGTTTCATCATAACTTCAATAGCTTCAAAAGTATTTTGTCCGTTATATTCGTCAAATTCACGTGTACCACCGATGATAACACTACCGCTTTCTGTTTGCTCAATACTAAGCGAAGCTCCAAGACGAATTACAGTTTCATCAGTAATTGTTTCTGGACGGAATTTGATAACATTATAATAAGCACATTGAACAGTTGCTTTCATAAATGGTGCAACTGGTTCTGTAACAGCAAGCTGACCTTTACGTGGTTTAATCGGCATATCAAGATTTGCGAGTTTTGCAACTTTTCCAGCCCAAGAACCAGCAGCATTTACTATAATCGGTGCATAAAAATCACCTTTAGAAGTTTTCACTCCACGAACTTCTCCATTTTCTGTGAAAATATCTAAAACTTCAGTTTGTGTTAAAATTTCAGCACCTAGCTTTTTTGATGCTTTTGCAAATCCCATAGTTAGTGCAAGTGGGTTAACTTTTCCACCTGTCGGAGAATATAAAGCACCATAAATATTTTTTGACATAAAAGGCTCTATTTCGCAAGCTTCTTCAGCACTTACCATTCGAATATCTACGCCACTTTTGCGTTGTTCTTCAACAATTTCAGATAGCATGTCCCATTGCATTTTATCTTCAACCGGTTGCATACCACCAGCACAAAATTCATATTCAATGTCTTCACCTAGTTCTTCACCTAGTGTATTAAACATTTCTATTGATTTCACAGCAAGGTCTAACTGATGTCCTGGTTTTTTTGTATGATAGCCAACAACCCCATCTGTCGCTCCTGCTGAGCCTGATGCAATATCATTTCTTTCGATTACAAGAACTTTTTTGCCTTTTTGCGATAATCTAAACGCTGTACTACAGCCGATTATACCCCCACCAATTACGATAACATCAATATTATTCATCGTCACTACCTCCAAATAAACCTATTTTCACAGGACGTACAGGCATACGACTTTTTTGTGGCGGAAGCTCTGCTGGGGAAATCCCTGTTTCACGAGCTAAAATATTTTGAATTAATCTGCTACAAGTTTTACCTTGACATAATCCCATACATGCATGAGTTCGACGTTTAATACCATCTACAGTAGTTGCTCCGTCACGAATAGCTTGTATAATTTCGTCTTCTGTAACTTCTTGACAGCGACAAATAATTAAATTAGACATAAATCTTGCCCCCTATATTAAGTTACGTGGCAGACGTTTCATGCTTACCACATCATCAGCAAATTGCATAGGTACACTCATTACAACAACTGTTGTACCATCAAATGCTTTTATATTACTTTTAATTTTAACTATTTCACCCTTACATACTATCTCTCCGTCACGCCCTACAGCATCAACTTCATCTCCAACAACTGGAAGTGGAATATATTCAAACGGGAATTCAATAGTTGCTGTATCTTCAGCTGATTTATCGATAATTGTGATAGCAAGCCCAGGGCAGTTTGCAACACATAGTCCACAGCCTGTGCAAGAATCTTCTATAAGTTCTGGTAAATTTGTAATATCTTTTCCAACTTTAATAGAGCCAATAGGACATGTTCCCTCACATGGGTTACATGGAATTTCTTGCACACATTCAATACGTGCAACTTTTCCTTTTTTCATTCGCTCCTCTGATGGGTAACCTTTTGAGTTTAAAAGTTCTTCACGAGAGGGAACTCCTGTATAAATTACTCCTTGCATTAGTTTTCCCCTCCTAAATCTTCTTTATATTTTTGCATATTTTCAAGTTGAGTGTTCTTTGCTATTCTTCTTTTTTCTCCAAAGAAACCTGAACGAAGTACACCTAATCTATCATTAATTTCATCTTTTTGTTCTTTCGCTTGTGATTCTGATAAAAATCCTAATGCATAAGCTGCACTAACGCCAGCAAGATTTCCTTCTTCCATTGCAGAAGATGCTTCTTCAACACCTGTAACATCTCCAGCTACATAAAGCCCTTTAACTGTAGTTTCCATGTTTTCATCATGAAGTGGAACATGCCCACCAAATGTTGGAATAAAATCAAATTTCGCACCTGTCATCCACACAAGTTCAGTCATAGCATTAAGACCAACAGCAAGACATACAGTATCGACTTCAAATTCTTTTTCTGTTCCTTTGATATGGTTCCATTTTTCATCAACTTGTACAATTTCAACTTTTTGAACTTTGCCGTCACCTGTTACTTTTTTAATTGTATGCGATACATAAATAGGCACACCAGCACGACGGATTTTGCCAGCATGAACACCATAACCACCGATTTTCGGTGCACCTTCAACAAGTGCAACAACTTCAGCACCAGCTTGGATTAGCTGATATGATACGATAAGTCCAACGTTACCAGAACCTAGCATAAGCACTCTTTCACCAGGTAAAACTCGATTAACATTAATCATAGTTTGTGCTGCACCAGCCCCCATAACACCAGGAAGTGTGCTTCCTTCAAAAGGCATATAATTTTCTTTTGCGCCAGCTGCAATAATTACTTTTTTTGCTTTAACAACAAAGTTTTCACCTTTATGAATTACACCAAGTGATAAATCCTCTGAAATACCATAAACTAAAGCGTCAAGCATTACTTCAGCGCCTGATTGTTTTACTTGCTCTAGAAGTTGTTCACCAATTGTGTATCCACGTACTCCTGCTCTATGTTCACGAGAGCCGAAAAATTTATGAATTTGTTTAAATAGCTGACCACCAGGAAGTGTATTTTCATCGAAAACCATTACTTTAGCTCCAGCAGATGCTGCCTTACATGCAGCAGATAGCCCAGCAGACCCTGCTCCGACTATTGCAATATCAGTTTGCAAAATTCTCACTCTGCATTACCTCCTTTGTCAAAAGCACCTAAACCATATTGAGTTTCAATTTTCATACCATCACGTACATTTGTAACGCAAGTTCTAGTATTTGGAACTCCGTCAACTATCATCATACAGTCTGTACATCTTCCGATTGCACAAAAAATGCCACGTGGTTCATTTAATTTTGGTGTTTTACGAAATGCAGAAATACCAGCATTTATAAGTGCTGCTGCAATTGGTTCATCTTCTAGTGCCTCAACAGGTTTTCCATCAAAGTAAATTGTTACTTTTTTTGATGTGTCAAGTTTATCGAGAATTGGATGTTCGATAACTCTCATTTTATACACTCCTTATTTAACAGTAGGCTTTAAACATAAAAATCTAGGGTACATTTCTGCACCCTAGCATTGATATATGATGCCTAATTTAATTTATTTTTGTAATATATTATTAAATAATATTTGAAAATTCTATTTAGAAATACAATCTTTACTGACATATAATTATATCATTTTGTAAACATTTTGTAAAGTAATAATTGTTTTTTTATCAAAGTTTGTCGATTAACTTTTGTTAAATTGCTTCTGTGCCACGCTCACGATTTCTAATACGAATAGCATCTTCAACATTTGTTACAAAAATCTTACCATCACCACATTTACCCGTGCTTGCGACATCACAGATTTTATCCATCAGCATTTCTACTTTATCATCATTTACAACTGTATCAATACGTACTTTAGATGTTAAATTTATATGTGGATCACTTTTCGGAACATAAGATACTCCTTCTGAATCTAGTTCCCTATAATGTCCACACCCCATTACATCATAAACTGTCATACCTCCTGAGTTATATTCAAAAAGCACATTTTTAACATCTACTAATTTTTCTTTTCTTACAATTATGCTAAGTTGTTTCATGCATATTTTCCCCCTAAATAATTTTTGTTGCTTTTATAATCTATTTTCCATATCATCAGAAAACTAAATCGATGAAAGCAAAATCATTGATGATTTTAATTCAGATTTT
>CAYJKB010000003.1:53422-91914 GCA_964370625.1 uncultured Oscillospiraceae bacterium
CGATGAAAGCAAAATCATTGATGATTTTAATTCAGATTTTGCGTTTTCGGTATTTTAGGCAGTCTGATTAGATGAAGCCTCGCAGAAAGTCTGTTAAGGTTGTATTATCTACAGCAAGGTTTAAGTTTTGCCCATCTGAATATCCGGCTGTTACAATACCTATTAATTCACCATGCAAATTTAGTAATGCTCCACCTGAACTACCTGATGATGTTGGTGCTGTAAACTGTATCATAGACATTTTATCAAATTTTCTAAATCCTGCTATTATACCATCTGACACTGTATTAAATAATCCAAGCGGACTTCCTATAGCAACTACTTTTTGTCCACGAACTAAATCTTCTCTATCATAAATCGGAACAGCAGGTCTGTCAACTGGTTCTATGCGAAGAAGTGCTAAATCAAAATCTTGATTATATTTTACAAGCCTTGTTGTAATCATTTCCTCTTCGCTATTTTCAAGCCTAATTGAAAATATTCGCCCACCAGCCACAACATGGCTATTTGTAACAACATAACCATCTGAATTAATAATAACACCAGAACCTGAACTCACAGGCCTGTTTTTATCATCTAGCACTGTAATCATTACAATAGATGTAGCTATATTTGCAAGTTCTATATAAGATAATTCTGTATCACGAGACACAGGATTTTGTGGCTTTCTTGGTGGTTGAATTGTTATTTTTTGTGCTTTTGTAGGTGTTTCATTTCCCATAGTTGGCAAATTATCATTTGGCAATTGAGGTATTTGTTCTATGGGTGTATATGTAATTTCATTTTCCTGTTGAGCTGTGTTCGGTGTTTGAACTGATTCTGGAGAATTTGCTCTTATTGGTATGCGAACAATTTCTGGTGCATTTGGGTCACGCACCTTTATTTTTGGCATTGTACGTTCTCGCCGTGTTTTTGTTGTATCCATCTGTTGGCTAAAATTTTGAATAACTTTTTCTTTGTCATATTCGCAAATTTCAGTGGTAATATCAACTTTTCCTGTAATAATTTTTATATTAAACTTAGATAAATCTAATTTTATATCAGTTGCAGTAGTAAGATTGATAGCAAAAACATCACAACCGCAATGAGCTAATAAATTTAAGAACATCAATTCGTTTGCCTTAATAATCCCTGTAAAAACAAATTTCGGAAGTTTTATGATTTCATCAGTATTTGTAAAAATTTTTGGGAAATAATCATTTATCCATTTAAACAACACAAGTGCAAGACTACGTTTTTTTAAATCTGATTTCATTTGTTCATCATATTCAGCTATAATTTTGATTAAAGCCTTTTTATAATTTTCATCCAAATCTTGATTGTTAAAAGAAAAAATAAATGGTGAAGTTTTAAAGCTTTCTGTATCACAATTAGCTGAAAATTCATCATATAACTTTGTATATTTATCTCTATCATTATTATCAAAGAAACTATCAAGCAAATTTACTCGAAGATATGGTATATCTTGTTGTGATAATTTAATATCCAATTCTGTTAAATTATTTATGAAAGCTGAATTTTCATCGGTGCCTTGTTGCAATGTGAATACAGCTTCTTTTATATTATCTATAACTTCACCCTGATATGTTGTGAAATCTTCTAACGAAGTTATAATTGTCTTATTAATTTGTACGCTAAACACGCCGAAATACCCCCATTTGTATTTTATTACCTATTAAAAACCATGTAGAATATATTATATCAAATTTTTTTATATTTGTGTATAGCCTTTCGAAAAATATTTTTCTAGTGTTTATTTTTTCGAGCAAATATGATAAAATTAATCATATACAAATAGAGAGGAGCTTTGATATGAATTGTCCGAATTGTCGTAAACCTCTTAGCACAAAATATACTGAGTGTCCTTATTGTGGCACTTATATTCACAGTGTAACACCTGAAATTTATTCAATTAAAAATATACATGATGTAATGAACAAAGGCATTAAAGAAAAATTTTTTCCTTCAACTCTTATTTATTATTTAGTGATAGCTAGCATTATTTTTCCACCGTTTAGCAATTTTATAGGTGTACATTATCACCCTGTATCTTCTGCCACAGCACAACTTCTGATGTTTATTGCAGATTATATGTTAGTCCCTTGGTTTTCTTCTAATCTATTTGTCATAGGTATTGGATTTTCTCTCGAATTAAAGCGTAAAGAAATCTACCCTACTCGCTCTGAAATTTTATTTGTAATAGGCTCTATTCTCCTTTCTATATATTATATTCTAAGTAAGCAAAATATTTTACTAATTGCTTTAGTTACTTGCCTATTTTTAATCAAGCTTATAATAAACTATATTTCTAATAATAAATAATTAAAAGGTTGCGATGAACATTCTCATCACAACCTTTTGTGTTTATTTGATTTTAATGATTACAACCTGAACAACCATTAGTGTCAGTTGAATCTTCTTTTTTTTCGTTAGCTGATTTAGATGAACACGCACTACACCCTATGCATTTTGCACCTTTTTTCTTTTGAGATACAACATACCAAATCGCAAGAGATATAATTACTACTAATATTAAAGCAACTATTAAATCGTTCATCATTAAACCTTCTTTCTCTAACAGATAATTAAACTGCTACATTTGTTTTTTGTTGTGATTTTAATGCAGCTTTTTTCTCACCTTTAATTACAAGTGATACTAGAAGACCGATTAAGATTGCTACAACAACAAGCCCTGGAACAAAACCTGTGCCTACAGCTCCTGTAGTAACTAGTGTACCGATTTGATATACTAAGAATGCTACAACATAACCTGTTCCAAATTGAAGTCCAATACCAGCCCACAACCATTTTTTATTTTCCATTTCTGCATTCATAGCACCGATTGCAGCAAAACAAGGAGGTGTAAATAGGTTGAACATTAAGTATGCTAGCGCAGCTACTGAAGTTAGACCCATTATTGATGCTACATCAGATGCCCCTGATGTAAGTTCTAATGCATCTGTATCAATAAAGCTTGTGATACCATAAACTACTGCTAATGTACCAACAACGTTTTCTTTTGCGATAAACCCTGTAACAGCTGCTGCTGCAAGTTGCCAAACACCAAAACCTAATGGAACTAGAAGCATAGCAAATGGAGTTGAAATAGCTGCAAGGATACTTGTATTTTGTGCATTTTCAGCTACAACATTGAAGCTTAAATCGAATGTACTCATAATTTGTACAGCTGCGTTACAAAGTAAGATAATTGTACCAGCTTTAACAACGAATGCTTTACCACGTGATAACATTGAAATAGTTGCTTTACCAATGCTAGGCACTTTGTATTCAGGAAGTTCCATAATGAAGAAAGTTCTTGCATTTTTCTCACCTGTAATACGAACAATTAAAAATGCACCTAAAATGATAAGAGCTATACCTACGAAGTACATTAAAGTACCAACCCATGAAGCATCTTCAAAGAATACACCTGCAAATAAAGCGATAACTGGAAGTTTTGCCCCGCATGGCATAAACGGTGTTAGCATTGCAGTTGTACGACGTTGACGTTCATTTTTGATTGTTCTTGATGCCATTACACCAGGGATTGCACAAGCAGTACCAACTATCATAGGGATAATTGATTTACCTGAAAGTCCTACAAGTTTAAGATATCTATCCATAACTACAGCAACACGTGCCATATAACCACAATCTTCTAGAAGTGCAAGTAAGAAGAACATTACCATGATAAGTGGTAAGAAACCAAGTACAGCACCAACACCACCGATTATACCATCAAGTAAAAGTGCTGATAAAATTGGGCTTACATCTTCACCAAGTGCAGCTGCTGCACCATCATAAATTGCGCCAATTAATACTTCAAGCCAACCTGCAATGATTGGACCTACATGTGTTTGTGAAATCGAGAACACTGCCCACATTACAGCAATAAAAATTGGAATACCAAGAATTTTATTTGCTACAATGCTATCAACTTTATCTTGTGTGTTTTTTGCACTACTTGAAATCTCACGTGTTTCAACATTTTTTACAATTTCATTTACATGCTCATAACGCTTCTTATCTGCAATAGTTACAGCATCAGCAGTTGAAACATCATAACTTGACATATCAAACGGTGCAGATTGCCCTTTTCCTGCTTGCGCTATAGCTTTTTCAATTAATGCTGACAAACCATTATCAGTGCTTGCAGTCGCTGTTGTATTAATTACAGGACAACCTAATTTTTCAGATAAAAGTTTTGCATTAATATTGATTTTTTTCTTAGCATTCATATCACTCTTATTAAGAGCTACAACAACTGGAATACCAATTTCTAAAAGCTGAGTTGTGAAAAATAAGCTTCTTGATAAGCTTGTTGCATCAACGATGTTGATGATTACATCTGGGTTTTCAGTTTTAACAAAATCTCTTGTGATATTTTCTTCTGAAGTAAATGGTGACATTGAATATGCGCCTGGAAGGTCTATTGCTACGATGTCAACATTCCCGCTGTAGATGCTTTTTTTAATATCCCCTTCTTTTTTCTCAACTGTAACACCAGCCCAGTTTCCAACACGCTCAACTTTACCTGTAATTGCGTTGAAAAGTGTGGTTTTACCACTATTTGGGTTTCCTGTTAGTGCAATTTTCATTTTACTTTCTCCTTTGATTTATAATTAGTTTTTGCTAACTTATATGTGTCAGAAAACTATATTTCTATAGCTTCTGCAAGATCTGGGTCGATGCTGTATCTAGCATCTTTCACTGTAATAACAAAGTTATCAGATATGATGGAGATAACTGTTACTTTTTCACCTTCATAACACCCTAATGTTAATAAAAAAGCTTCTAACTCGCTATCACTTGTGTTTACAGATTTTATTATATACTCTTTTCCGATTTCAGCTTTTGTAAGATTCATTCAATCATCACTTTCCTGTATATTCACACACATTTTATTAGCTTATGCTAACCTCATTTAATAGAATATACCACATAAAGCATTTAAAGTCAATAGCTTCATGTGGTATTATTAATATTTATATAATTATATATTATTCTTGCAATTCTTTCATTTTTCGGCGAACATCATAAAGTTCCCCATCTATCATCATTTTATATATACGTTTGCCTTCTTTTATAAACTTAGCATTGCCCAAATATTTATAAGCATCATCTAATCTACCTAATCTATTCGCAAGTGCACCAGTTACCATCATCAAAACTTGTGTACCTTCATCTGATATAACAGAGTTTTCAAAATATTTCACAGACGCATCAAATGCCTTTTCTGTTGCAAAAATTTCCATTTCTTCATCTTTTATATCTTCATAAATCCAAGCTAAATGTCTCCATATTTTTGATATTAGATAATAGCTGTCCTTATAATAATGTGAACATAATAGGGCAAAATAATACGAAGCAAAAACCATATCAACATTTTTTTCACCTGATGCATAATCAAATTTCAGCTTTTCTTTGTAGTTAAGTAAAATATTCTTCACTTGTGTTGGCAAATTAACATAAGTAGAGAAGTTATGTTCAAATGTACTAAAGTAACAATGCGGGCATGTGTAAACTTCATACCACTCAGGCATTATATCTTTATAATGACGTCTTAAATCACATCTTAATTTACCATCTTGTTTAAGTTGAGACATAAGCACTTTATTTGTATTAAATTCTTCTTTACAATTCGGACATTTCACTTTAATATTCACAAGATACTGTTTATGTTCATCTGATGCTTTTATATTATATTTTTTATGCTTTTCAGGGAACGGATTTGAATCTACTATATCATTTTTCGCATAACTAAACTCATTTTTTGATTGTTCAACAATACCTTTCATGCCAACACTTTCATCGTGTCCATATTTTGAAATCCACTGACTAAGAAGCCCAGCTAGTTGAACTTTTTCATCATTTGTAGTGGATAATCGTCTGCATATGGTAGCTATAAATTGGAAAATAGCTTCTGGTGCTTGTTCAGAAAAACTGAAAAAATTATCTTTCGATAATGCAAGCAAGGCTGTATCTTCTGAGGCTACAACTGTAGCTGATCGAGGTTTATTTAAAAACAGGCTCATCTCACCGAAAAATTCACCAGCTTCTATATGTGCAAGTAACACTTCATCAAAGAGCCCGTAACTTTTATAGACATTTACACTCCCTGAAACTATTACATACATTTCATTTATATCTCTATCATTTTCACGTACAATAATTTCACCAGTTGCAAATTTTTTGAAATTTGAAATCTTTTTGAGTAATTTTACATCAATCATGGTGTTTCACCTCATAACGCTTATTTGTTATAGTTTAAACCATTGCTATACATATTTCAATAGTTGATTTTAATTTTTGTATAATATTTACAACTTCGTAAGAAATGATTGACTACTATAACCATTTCATAGTATAATATCAACTATAAATAAATATTCACGAAAGAGGGATTATAATGAATAAAAAGAAAGTTCTAAAAACATTGCTTTTAATTTTTGCATTATCTGCTAGCATGGTTTTTGGTGCAATTGCTGCTGTTACAAATCAGTCAATTTCAGCTCTTTTAAACCGCACAATTGTTGTTATGTATAATAAGGAAGCACAAGTTTTTAAAGATGCTAAAGGCACTCAAGTTTATCCAATTTCCTATAATGGAACTACATATCTGCCTATCCGTTCTATTTCTGAAATGCTTGATTTACCAATCGAATGGGATGGAGCTACAAATACCATTACTTTAGGCAATAATGAAAAATTGCCAACAGACCTTGTTAAACGTGCCCAAAGCGGAGCTACTTCAACTTCTTGGATTGTAAATGATACAGATTTACTTTCTTTCGAAGGTTCAACTTATGATAATGCTATTGCTTATAAACTATGGAACGGCAGTGCTTCTGATGGACATTCTCACCGTATGTACTTTAATGTATCAGGTTATACTACTATTACATTCACTGCTGCAAATGCTGGTACATCTCCTGTTGAGTTTCGTCTTTATGACCAAAATCAAGAAGTTATTGCAACCGTGCCTGTAGAACCAGGTCAAACTATTAATAAAACTATTGAGCTTACTCGTAACCAAACAGAACTTGCTTTCGCAGCTGTTACAGAGCCTGGTCAAACTGGATTTAATGCATTTATTTATGATGCGTTAATCTCTTAAACTTCTTTAAAATCAAAAGTGTGGCAGATTGCCACACTTTTTTTATTACTTTTAAAATACAGAAAATATAGATGTTGAAACTTTCAAATTTGAAAGTATATATATCTTACTATTTGCAATGATTCAGTATTTTTAATATAACTTAGGCTGTGACGAATAAAATCTCGTCACAGCCTTAAATATTTTAATGTAAAGTATATAAGATTTTTGCAATTTCTCCACGTGTGATATTATTCATAGGTAAAATTGTTCCATCTGGATATCCACCGATATATCCTAATGATACTAATGTTTCTACATAAGGATAGCTCCAACTTGGTACATTTCCACTATCCGTTGCTGTAAGTTCAGAAATTTCATAACCTTTTTCTATAGTTTTACCTATAACTGTCATAACTTCTGCACGAGTAATATTATTTGTTGGATTAAACATCATTTCACCAGTTGCAGTATTAAGACTTCCTGTCATAATTCCATTTGCATAAACAGCTTTCACGCTATCTAATGCCCAAGATGGAATTTTATCAGCATCAATTACATCTAAAGTCATTTCAGTTGGAACTTCAAGCTGTAAATATCTCGCCATAATTACTGCAAATTCTGCACGAGTTAAATTTCTTGATGGATTAAAATAATATTGTCCATCAGAAACTGACCCTGTGATTATTCCTTGTTCAGCCACAAAATTCACATATCCTTCTGACCAATGTGAAGCTGTATCTGCAAAAGCTTTATAATTACTTTGCCCTGCTTTAATTTCTAAGCTTTCAGTAGAAATATTTCCAGAATTATCATAAGCTGTCACAGTGATTCTGTGAATTCCATCTGATAATGCACCTTGTGAGCTTGTCGGAAATTCAATTTGTTGCACAGGCTGTGGAATAGGTTCTGTCGGAACTGGATCTGGTGTAGGTGTTGGCTCTACTGGTTCTGGTTCTACTGGCTCTGGATTTACAACAACCGGAGGCTCTGTAGTGTCAGTTGGTTCTGTAGTATCGGCTGGCTCAGTTGGTTGCTCAGGATCTGTAACTACAGTTTCAGGGTCTTGAACTGTGTTTCTGTGTTCAGCTGATGCTGTATCTGTGATTACTTGTTCACCTTCTTCTGGCACTATAGGAAGTGGTGCTACTGTGACCTTCACAGATAAATTTCCTGTTTTTGTGTCATAAGAATAATTTGTGATTTTTTCACCGTCTAAATATACATTTAGATTTTCATTTTCAATAAATACAGCTCCATTTTCGTCTGTCACTTTAAAATTGGCTGTATAACTTTGTCCATTATCAATATTTACAGAAGTTTGTGTAGTTGTTAATAGTGGAGCAATATCATCATAACTTTCAGTCAATAATGCTGAAATATTGTCAATTTGAATTTGTCCTGTAGTTTGTTCTTCAAGTGTAATGTCAAAACCTTTAAAGTTTACAGCATATTCAGGTAAAACAGCTGAATAATATATGTATCCATCATTTTCATTCCCTTGTACAAGTTCAAGTTGCAGTGGAACTGCATTAACATCTGTAAAGTTCGCTGTGATACTTGCAATATTATCAGATTTCACATATATTCCAAACGTTTTATATTCTGGTGCTATATATATTTCTTTATTAGTTAAATTAATTTTATCCGTATTTTCATAAGAAATCACACCATTTGACATTCCATAAAGTACATTTGACAAGTCATTCGATGTACTTAGTGTTCCGCCATTAACTGTAAATTCTAATACTTCATCTTCAAAACCTTCTATGATATTTACATCAGTTTGTTCTGATAATCCAACTGATACAGAAATTGTATCTTTTGCACTGCCATAATTTACAGTTATGCTTCCGTCAGCAGGGACACTGCCTGCTGTAAATAATCCATTCTCATCAATTGTGCCAATATTGCCTTGTACACTCCAAGTATAACTTTTGTCTACACTTGCAACATATTTATCACGATAGCTTGCTGTGGCTGATAAATCATAGCTTTTACCTGTACCTAGTGATAAACTTGTTATTGCTTTATCAGTTTCATCAGTTAGCATTGAAATTTTTTCTACTTTTTCCATAACAGTTATTTGTTCTGTACCTGTTACACCATTTGCAGAAGCTGAAACTGTGATTACACCTGTTTTATCTGCTGTGAGCACTCCATTTTCTGTGATAGTCGCAGATCCATTTTCAACATCATATGTAACATCTTGTGGTGGTGTAACACTGTTAAAATTCGCATCAGTTGCTTTAACTGTTAAATTTACACTTGCATGAGGTAACATTGTGTATGTATTTGGATAGATATGTAATTTGTCAATTTGATTACTTGGCATCGTATTATTTACTAAATAAATGAAGTTTGCACTTTTGCGAAGCACTCCGTCAGAGGGCAAATTAAGCGTAGTAAGAAGGCTATCTCCTGGAAGTTGTGCCACCATTACAGATGATCCACCACCATCTAAGTTAATAGCAGTTACACAACCTATGCTTTTCATATATAAAGCAAGGTCTAAAAGTCCGATACCGTCAGAATTTCCTTTTCCACGTCCATCAACTTCAACTAAGACAACACTTCCATCAGCTTTCACACCAACAGCTGTTCTCGGTTGTTCTGTAGTGCCATGGTTATTTGCATTTCCATTTTCAACTAAGACTTCTTTGCCACCTATAGCATAGATAACTTCTGTCCATTCTGGATTATTTGTGCTAACTGTGAGTGTTACATTATCGCCTACATTAAATTCTGGAAAACGTTCTATAGGTCCTGAATTTGACACACATAATACCATTTGATTTTCAGCAATAGGCTGTGATTGATTTGTTTCGTACACACTTACAACTTTTAGATTAACTGTGCCACCTACTGTAACTGGTGTATCATCAACTCGTTCAAATAAAATATTTTTTCCGCTTGCTGATAATCTTGTCTCGTTATAATAATTATGATCTAACAAATAGATGCCACTTGTAGTTCTAGTTTTATTAAAATAATCTACTGTAACATAGTCTACACCATTAGAAAGAAGCATACCAAATGTAGGCTTACCTATAACAGCACTTCCATCTGCTTTAAAACCTACAGCAGACTGCCAAGCATCTGACGATGTAAGCACTCCTTCATTAATTACAAGCCCTACAGGAACACCAGTGTCTGTGGAATAATAATCTCCATTTATCCCTGCAATCACTTGTTTCCCTGTACCTTCAATATCTTTTGCATATTCAATAATGGTATCTCTGCTTACAATTTTATCACCATATCCAATCATTGGTGTAATATTTGCATTTGGTGAATATTCGATTACACGTATATTTTGTTCTCCAGCTGAACTTACTGTAGATATATCACTATATGTAGTACCTTGTCCGATTTGGATTTCATGTTTATATTCTGTATGTAGATTATTTGCAAAAGCCACTTGTCCTGTAATTAATGATGTGACAAGCAATGCTGATAATATTCTTTTAAATTTATTTGATTTCATTTACTTCCTCCAATTTTTTATAAAGCGAATTTATGCTAATACATATCAGTTTAACAAAATTCTAGCTTCAATGCAATGAAAAAAATGTAAACAATCTTAAGTAATCTTTACCATTTTAATAAAAATATGTTATGCTAGACTTTTATTATGTTATGTTCTATAATATAATTAGTATTTATGTGCAATTATTCTTATTATTAATATATAGTACATTAATCTAATAGTTTTTGTGCACAATTTTTACACCTTGAAAAGGAGAAATGTCTATGCCGTCACTTGTAACACATCATCATTTTGCAATTACAGCACTGAAAAATTCCCCTGCATACATTAAAGCTTGTGTCACTGAAAATCCACAAATTTTCAGATGGGGTGCACAAGGTCCTGATATTATGTATTTCCATAATGCACCTATGAAAAGTAAAATAGCTGATATAGGTGGCATTTTTCATTCTGACAAAACATATAAGAGTATAAAAACACTAACTTCTATAGCTCGTGAAATAAACGACCCTACATTATTAATATATTTATTAGGCTATATATGTCATTATGTTCTTGATAGTTCAGCTCACCCTTATGTAAATTATGTAACTAAGCATAAGATGGGTGATTACTTCGGATTATCTGAACCTGCTTTGCATAGATTATGTGAAAGTGAAATAGATGCTATGGTTATTACGAATTTTATAACTGGCGATCAACACACTTATGAAGCTTTTAAGCTGTTACATTATAATAAAGAAGATGCCTATACCATTGGTGAACTATATTCAAAGACAGCTTGGGAAGTGTATGGAATAAAAATTTCAGCTTCTCAAATTGCTAAATCTATGAAATCTATGAAAAATGTCTATTCCTTTCTCCATGATGAGACGGGAAAACGTATACAACAGCTACGTGCTGTTGAAAAAACAATTAATCAACGTGGAATGTTATATACATTAGTTCGTCCAATTAAATCATTAGAATGTGATGCAGCAAATTTAAAGCATGATACATGGTATGATGCAAATAAACCAAACATTCCTAAAACAGATAGTATATTTGAAATTTTAGATGAAAATATTAATACAGCAACTAGGCTTATGTCATTGATTTATGATGTCTATCACAAAAACCATGAATTATCTGAAGTATTTTTTGGCTATGATTTTTTAGGAAATCCTGTAAATTGTTAACAAATATGAGAAAGACTTGACAAATTACAAAATTCAGTTTATTATTAATCTTGTTGTTACCGTTTTGTAACTTATCATTTTAAAAGGAGTGTTCGTAAAGTTGAGTCGTTTTTCAATTAGCAAAGATAAACTAAAGCATTTAGCGCTTGTCGCAAAAATTAATGCCAAAAGAGCTTTCGCAAAAACATTTGGTGGTTTATTACGCCTTAAACTCACTAGCATAATTTTAAGTATTTTAACAAAAATAAAAAATATATGTAAAACTATATTTTCTTTCTTATTTTCAGCACTTTGGCTTGCTGTATTATTCACACATTCAAAACTATCAAGAATTTTTACACCTTTAGTTCAAGGCTTTAATGATAAAGTTCAGCCTAGACTTTGGTCGATATCATCTAAGCTTCATGAATTTAAACCTTCAAGGCTTACTATGGCATCAGCATGTTTTACACTTGTACTTGCTTTTTATGCTGTGTCTATCTGCAATGTTGGATTACTTGTTAAAGTTAATGGACAAGTTATAGGTTATGTTGAAAATGAAGAACAAATCGAAGCTGTTATAGCTGAAATTGAAAATAAATCATCTGAAGTTTTAGGCACACCTTATACTCTTGATGCAGATATTGAATATTCTTTAGTTTTCGCTTCTGATGATGAATACTTATCACATGAAGAAACAAGTATCATCTTAAGTGAAAATGTTAATGACATTGCAAACCTTGCTGTTGTTACAATTGATGGCCAAGTGATTGGTGCTTTATCAAATAGTGCTGACGCATATAATGTAATTGAGCAAATCAAATTAGACCGAGTTGACGGTGACACAGATGCTCAAATTGAATTTGTTCAAGATATTAAAGTTGAAACAATGCAAACTTCTGTAACTATGATGATTACTGAAGATCAATTGTATGAACGTTTAAATGCTACTTCTCAAGGAGAGCACATTTATCAAGTTAAATCTGGTGATACAATTTCTCAAATTGCTAATGATTATGAAATGAATACTTCTGAAGTTTTAGCTTTAAACCCTGAAGTTGATTCTGATAAAATTAAAATTGGTCAAGAACTTGTAGTTTCTGCTGCAGTTCCTACTTTGTCTGCTAAAGTAACTCGTGAAATCGAATACACAGAAACTATCCCTTATGAAACTGTTAAAGAAGATAATGACGATATGGTATTAAATTCTAAAAAAACGGTTCAACAAGGTTCTGAAGGTTCTGCTACAATTGAAGCTCAAGTAGTTTCTATTGATGGGGTTGAAGTTGAAAGAGTTATCACAAGTCGTGTTGTTTTAGAAGAACCAACAACAGAAATCGTTGAAGTTGGAACAAAAGTTGTTCCTCATATCGGTACTGGTGATTTCCTTCGTCCTTTCGGTGGCACAATGTCATCTGACTATGGCTGGCGTTCTCGAGGTTATCACACAGGTGTTGACTTTGCAGGTCCATCAGGTAGCACAATTGTAGCTGCTGATAATGGTAGGGTTGTATTCTCTGGTTGGTATGGCGGTTATGGTAACTGTGTAATTATCGATCATGGTAATGGAATTGAAACACTTTATGCACACAACACTCAAAACTCTGTTTCTGTAGGTCAAGTAGTTGAACGAGGTCAAAAGATTGCTACTGTCGGAAGCACAGGAAATAGTACAGGTCCTCATCTTCACTTTGAAGTACGTGTAAATGGTAATCACGTAAACCCTTGGAACTATCTATAATATAAACTTAAAGCCTATGTGATTTATCTCACATAGGCTTTTTTACTTGGGATATATAATATGGGGTATGACATATTCCGTCACACCCCATAACAAATTTTAATTTTATATATAGCTGTGATAAATTATTATTCGTACAGCCTATTAAATCTATGATAAAGTATAATTACCATTCACTAAAATAGTAGCTTCTGATGTGGCTGTAATACCTTTATCTTTTATTGTTATAATATATAAATTATTTTTATCAAGTTCGCTTCCACCCTTAAGTTCAGAACCTGATGATAGATTTATAATACCTGTCCCAGATGGTGCATAACAATCAGCTGTACCAATTCGAAGCAATACTTCTGTACCAACTTCAGCTTTAAGTGTTTGCCCATTTGTAAGTGTTATAACTTGCCAAGATAGAGGTGCTTCAGAAATTGTGCCACCTCTTTCAACAACAGCATCAGCTACTTTATCTATGAATTCGGGGTCGTTTGCAAGTTTTGTTATAGAAGTTTCAAATTGTGCAATCTTAGAATCTAATTCATTTGCAAAGTTTGTCATTTGGCTTTCAAGTTCAGATGAATATTCTGTAGATAGATTGTCTGCAATTTTGCCAGCTTCTGTTACAGCTTGTTCTTTAAGCACATTATTTATGTAGCTAACTGTTACTAGTGGGTCTTCTTCTGTACCATAACCATTAGTTGCTATAGCCACATAACCTGTAACCAACATTCCAACAAGCAAAAATGCCCCTGTAGAGATTATAAACTTCCTGTTCATTTCAAAAATCCTCCAATTTAATTTCTTGCGATAGTCCAAAGCTAATTGCTAAAGCTTCATCAACTTTTTGCATACATGGCCTATCTAATACTCCCATTTTTTCTTTTAACCTTTTTTTGTCAATTGTTCTTATCTGTTCCATTAATACAACAGAATCTTTTGTAAGTCCAAAGTTTTGCGCAGAAAGTTCTATATGTGTAGGCATTTTTGCTTTGTTAATTTGTGATGTAATGGCAGCTGCAATAACAGTAGGGCTATGTTTGTTTCCAACATTGTTTTGAACTATTAAAACAGGTCTTATGCCACCTTGTTCACTACCCACAACAGGACTTAAATCTGCATAGTAAATTTCGCCTCTCTTGATATTATTATTCACATTATTCACGCTCCGATGGAAATTAGGCTTTATATAAGCTTATTTTTCCCACAAAGACAATAGTTTTAGTCATAATTCTAAAAATATATCTTAGAAAATTTTGCTTTCAAACTATTATATTCAAATTTAGTGAATAATGTACGTGGTATCAGTATTGTTTTTTGTAAATTTTTGCAACTCTACGGCTGAGTGCACATAAAATTTCATATGTAATTGTACCAGCACGTTTTGCTAAATCATCTGCATGATTTTCATTTTCTTCACTACCAAAAATAACAACCTCGTCACCTTTACAAATTTGATTATCTTCAGTATAAATATCAGTTAAATCAATCATGCACATATCCATACAAATTCTACCGACTACAGGTGCTTTTTTGCCAGCTACTGTAAAGTAAAGTCCCTCTCCTCCACATGCACGAAGTAATCCATCTGCATATCCAATGGTAATTACAGCTATTTTGCTATCTCTGTCAAAAGTATGCGAAAATCCATAACTTATGCTTTCGCCTTTTTTAACATCTTTAACCTGAGCAACTCTTGCTTTAAATGTAAGTGGTGGGATAAGTCCGATACTATCCTCTAAATCAAAATCTGGTGTATGTCCATACAAGACAATTCCAGCACGAACCATATCCATATGCATGTGTTTATATTGTAACAGAGCACCACTATTTGCACAATGGCAAAATTTCATTTTAATGCCTTTTTGTTCTAATTCATCACATACTGAAAGAAATTTATTGAATTGAGCATGTGTTTTTTCTGCACTTACAACTTCATCAGCCACAGCAAAATGAGTATATAAGCCTTCAATGGATATGCCTTTCATTTTATTAATTTCAACTATGTCGTTTATTGCATTATCAAAATTAAAACCTAACCTATTCATTCCAGTGTCTACTTTAATATGAACTCTTACAGTTTTATTTAAATTTTGACAAATTGCTGATAAAAATTTTGCACTCTTAATGTCAAAAACTGAAATTGTAATATTTTGAGAGATTAACATTCCAATACTCTCATCATCAAAATATCCTAAAAGTAATATGTTTGCAGTTATTCCACTTTGACGAAGTTCTAATGCTTCATCAAATGTTGCAACTGCGAAATATCCTGCACCAGCATCTTGAAGTGCATGTGCAACTCTTGTACTACCATGTCCATAAGCATCTGCTTTTATAACACATAATACCTCTTTTGCATTAACTGAACTTTTAATTTTATTATAATTCGATACAATTTCATCTAAATCTATTTCTGCCCAAACCCTATTGCTTAGTATATTATTCATTAATTAGTATTCTCCAAAAAAGTAAAATTTTCAAATTGTATATCAAGTAACATCTGCCCATTTAAATAAATTTCTGCATTTATTAATTGAAATTCTTCATCAAAATAAATGTCTTTAATATATTCCCCATAATCATTTTCGCCAATAAATCTTGTATAAATAATAGTTTTATCATCTTCTTTATGTTGCGAAACAATTTCACTGTGTAATGTTTTAATATCATCTATCAATGCAGAAATTACATCTACCGGCGTAAAACCATAAATATCTGGCATAGCTGTTTCAAGGCTGGTCTTTCCAAATTCCACCACAGAACCGCTATCATCTTTTGATATTTTCACACTTATATCTGAAATTTCATCGGGCGAATTTATTACAAGTATATCTTCAGCATCCTTATTATATGTAAATTCCACACCATAAACCAGAACATTTGTACCTAAATTCGATGTAATTTCAGCATTAGTTGTAAAAAAAGGTATTTCGTTATATTGTGTAGTTATATCAAATAATGCATCATCTTCGTTTTGACAGGCAGTTAATAACATAAAACATACAATAAAACACAAAATTAAAACTCTTTTTAGCATTTTCTCACCTCCAACATACAATTATAATATTATATGTTCGAAAAGTGAAATTTAGAACTTTTAAAAGATTATAACAGTGGCTGTAGCGTATCTGTCAGAATGTGCGATAGATAGCTGACTTATAATTTCTCCTACACCATGAAAATCAATATAAGGTTTGCCCATTTTATCATGTAAAATTTCAACATCTACAAGCGAAGTTCCTGAAAGACCTGTTCCTAAAGCTTTCAAAAAAGCTTCTTTTGCACAAAAAAGTCCTGCTGCTGTACGATATCGGTTATATCTATGGCTATCAATATACTTGATTTCATTTTCTGTAAAAACTTTTTTAGCAAAATCAGGCTTTTCCATAGCTTTTTCCATTCGAGAAACTTCTAGTATATCTGTCCCTAAACCTCTAATCATTGTATTCACCTCTATTTATTAATTTATATATTAATACTATTTTATTATATATGAGTATTGCTAACAAGTCAATTTTTTGTAATATTATTTTTAGTAACATATTGTAAATTTTTACACATAAATACAAAAAGTATACTTTTTCATTTTAAGCTATTTTTTATTCATTTTTTTAAATATTTTACTTGAAAACTCCATCAATTTATGTTAATATCTAATAGTATTTATATTTATAAAAGCTATGACGAGAACAGTAGCAAATATTTTGCTTATAAAGAGAATTGTGATCTTGGGCTGAAAGTCACATATAAGGAAAGTTTGTAAAATTCATCTCTGAGCTTTTGTGGGGAACGAAACAAATTTGTTTTAAGTAGTTACAAACGTTTAATCTGCGTTATAAGATTTTAGGTTATACCATCGCTTGGTATTGCCTGCTATAGTGCTTATCTTTTATAGATAGGAATTTGGGTGGTACCACGGAATACTGTAAATGTGTCTTTCGTCCCTTTTTTAGAGGACAAAAGGCTTTTTTTATTGTCAAAAATCAATTTAAGGAGAGTTATTATATGAAAAACAAGCTCGAAGCTATACAAAATAGTGCTATAGCTGAAATTACTTCGTCAGCTTCACTTCGTGATCTTGATGCTGTGCGTGTTAAATATTTAGGTAAAAAAGGTGAACTTACAGCTATCTTGCGTTCAATGGGTAGTTTGCCAGCAGAAGAACGTCCTATTGTTGGTGGACTTGTAAATGAAGTTCGTGAAATTCTTGAAAACACAATAACAGAAAAGTCTTCTGCTCTTGAAAGTGATGCTTTAAATCAAAAGCTTGCTGAAGAAACACTTGATGTATCAATGCCTGGTTCTATTGCTACAATTGGTGCAAAACATCCTCTTAGCATTGTGCTTGATGATATTCGTGATATTTTCATGGGTATGGGATTTTCTATTGCTGAAGGTCCTGAGGTTGAGCAAGATTATTACAACTTTGAAGCATTAAATCTTCCTAAAGATCACCCAGCAAGAGATACTCAAGATACTTTCTATATCGCTGAAAACATCTTACTTCGTACACAAACTTCAACTGTACAAATTCATACAATGGAAAAACAAAAACCACCAATCCGCATTATTGCCCCTGGTCGTGTTTATCGAAGTGATGCTGTCGATGCCACTCACTCACCTGTTTTCCATCAAATCGAAGGACTTGTAGTTGATAAAAATATTTCAATGAGTGACCTTAAAGGTATTTTAGAATTATTTGCTAAAAAACTTTATGGAGATGATACTGTTGTTCGTTTCCGTCCTCACCATTTCCCATTCACAGAACCATCTGCTGAAATGGATGTAATGTGCTTCATGTGTGCTGGCGAAGGTTGTAGACTTTGTAAAGGTGAAGGTTGGATAGAAATTTTAGGCTGTGGAATGGTTCACCCTAAAGTTCTTGAAACTTGTAATATTGACCCTAATGTATATTCTGGTTATGCATTTGGTTTAGGTTTAGAACGTGTTGTAATGCGTCGTTACAAAATCGATGATATTCGTATGTTCTATGAAAATGATGTTCGTTTTCTACATCAATTTTAATCGAAAGTTATAGGAGGAAATATATATGAAAGTGCCATATAGTTGGCTTGCTGATTTAACTGATTTATCAGGAATTACTATGCGTGAATACCAAAATGCTCTTACAATGTCAGGTTCTAAAGTTGAGGGCATTGAATATTTAGGTGAACAAATTCAAAATGTTGTAACTTGTAAAATCATTTCTATAGAAAAACATCCTGATGCTGATAAATTATCTGTTTGTATGGTAAACATTGGCGAAGGGAAAGAGCCTGTTCAAATTGTAACTGCTGCTAAAAATATGCAGGTGGACGATATTGTTCCTCTTGCGCAAGATAAATCTACTTTAGCTAGTGGAATGAAAATCACTAAAGGTAAACTTCGTGGTGTTATGTCTTTTGGTATGTTCTGTTCACATGAAGAACTAGGACTTACGCTTGGTAATGTTCCTTATGGTTGTGAAGATGGGCTTTTAATTATGCCTTCTGACACTCCAGTTGGTGTTGATATTCGTACAGTATTAGGACTTGATGAACATGTTGTTGAATTTGAAATCACTTCAAACCGTCCTGATTGTTTAGCTGTTTTAGGTTTAGCTCGTGAAACAGCTGCAACATTTAATCGTGAATTTAAACACACACCACTAAGTATTGTTGATGGAGCTGTTTCTGGCGAGGTAAATGACTTTATTTCTGTTGAAGTAAAAGATACTGAGCTTTGTGCACGTTATGCTGCTCGTGTTGTTAAAGATGTTAAAATTGAACCTTCACCGGCTTGGATGCGTGAGCGTTTACACGCTTGTGGTGTTAGACCTATTAACAATATCGTTGATATTACAAACTACGTAATGTTAGAATATGGTCAACCTATGCATGCATTTGATTATGCTTGTCTTTCTGATAAAAAAATAATTGTTCGTCGTGCTGAAAACGGTGAAATCATGAAAACTCTTGATGATGAAGACAGAGCACTTACTTCTGACATGCTTGTTATTGCCGATGGCACAAAACCTGTTGCTGTAGCCGGTGTTATGGGTGGATTAGGTAGTGGTATTACTGAAAGCACTAAAACTGTAGTTTTCGAAAGTGCAAACTTTGCCGGTGGTAGTGTTCGAATTACTGCTAAAAATTTAGGCATGAGAACTGAGTCATCTGGACGTTTTGAAAAAGGTCTTGACCCTGTAAATGCTATGTATGCTTTAGAGCGTGCTTGTAATCTTATTGAAGAACTTGGTGCTGGTACTGTAGTTTCTGGGACTATTGATGAAGCTTTTTATGATAAAACTCCAGTTAAACTACCTCTTGAGGTTGATAAAATCAATGCACTTCTTGGTACTTCAATTTCTAAAGCTGATATGCAAAAATATTTGACTATATTAGATTTTGGTGTTGAAGGTGATGATGTAATTGTTCCTTCTTTTAGAGCTGATGTTCGTTCTATGTCTGATTTGGCTGAAGAAGTTGCAAGAATTTTTGGATATGATAATATCCCAACAACACTTTATGCAGGTGAAACTGTTCAAGGTGCTTTAACAACAATGCAAGCTTTTGAAAATAAAGCTACTTCTGCTTGTAGAAGCTTTGGTTTTGATGAGATTATTACACATTCATTTATAAGCCCTAAAATGTATGATAAAATTGCATATACACCATCAGATATACGCAGATTATCAACAACTATTACAAATCCACTTGGTGAAGATTTCAGCGTTATGCGTACAACTACATTAGGCTGTATGCTTGACATTTTATCTCGTAACCAAAGCTTTAGAAATGCTGATGTAAAACTTTATGAACTTGGCATGATTTATACTCCGGTTGTTGAAAACGGAAAAGTTATAGCTGAAAAACAGCCTAAAGAAGAAAAAGTGTTAACACTTGGTGCTTATGGCAAAATAGATTTCTTTGAATTTAAAGGTTATGTTGAAACTATTTTATCTACTTTATCTGTATTTGAAGTTAGTTTTGAAGCTGATAAAGAAAATTCTTCTTATCACCCTGGGCGTACTGCTAAAATTTTCTCAGGTGATATTTTAATCGGTACTATGGGAACTATCCATCCTGCTGTTTGTAAAAACTTTGAACTGTCATCTGATGTATTATGTGCTGAACTTAATATGAATTCACTATTATCAGCATCAAAACCTGAAAGACAATATAAACATCTTCCAAAATTCCCAGCTTCAACTCGTGACCTTGCTATTTTATGTGCAGATGAAATTCCTGTTGCAAAACTTGAAAACTGCATTAAAAATGCTGTAGGTAAAACGCTTGAAAGTGTAAAATTATTCGATGTTTATCGTGGAAATCAAATTGAGGAAGGTAAAAAAAGCGTAGCATATGCAATTGTACTTCGTGCTGAAGATAGAACTCTTACAGTTGAAGAATGTGACAAAGCTGTAGCTAAAGCTTTATCTGCCCTTCAAAATGAATTTGATGCAGTATTACGTGGATAACTCTTTACAAATTTGCAATTTTGTACTATTCTATATATAAGAAGAATTTTTGATTAGGAGGTATGAGCTATGTATGATGGAACTCGCAAGTTTAATCTGGTAGATGAAAATAGACAAGAAATGAAGCGTATTTTGATTACGGTTTATGATGCATTAAAAGAAAAGGGATATAACCCAATTAATCAAATCGTTGGATACCTATTGTCGGAAGACCCTACCTATATCACAAATCACAACAACGCAAGAAGTCTTATTAGACGAATTGACAGAGATGATTTAATGTCAGAAATTGTTTCACAGTATTTAGATAATTAAATCAAAACCACCAGTTGAACTGGTGGTTTTGATTCTTTTATTGAGCAACAGATTGGCTTTTAATTAATTCTGAAAGTGGTTTAAAGCTATATCCTTCTTCTTTTAATGTTGTAATAAATTCATCTAATATTTCAGCATTAGTTGAAGAAGTGCTATGTAGTAACACAATTGCACCATCGTGCATACGTGGAATAAGCTTCTCTAATGCCTCTTGTTTTGTAGGCTGATTATCTGTATACCAATCAACATAAGCAAGGCTCCAAAAGAATGTCGTGTATCCTAGTTGTTTTGCTAATCTTAGATTATCTTCGTTATATTTTCCTTGAGGTGGTCTGTATACTTTTAACATATCCTCTCCTATTATGTCTTTATATAATCTTTCAAGTGATGATAATTGCTCTGAAAAGGTATTTATTTCGCTTAATGTTGTCATATCAGGATGACTATATGTATGATTTCCAACTATATGCCCCTCGTCCACCATTCTCTGCACAAGTTCTGGCTGACTTTCAAGATAATGACCTACGAGAAAGAAAGTTGCAGGTACTTCATGGATACTAAGTGTATCTAGTATATGCTCTGTATATCCATTTTCGAAACCTGCATCAAATGTTAAATAAATATTTTTATCAGATGTATCGCCTATATAGTAAGCATCATATTTTTCAAGCTCATCTGACGTTGCATTAGCTATTGGTGCATTACCTTCTTCCTTGAAGCTTAATCCCCAATTACCTGATACTTCTATTGATGAATTTTCATTTAATACACCATAAATTCTTCCACTTGTTGCTACTACTAACAAAGTAATTACTGAAACTATTATTCTTGTGGCTTTTTTACTGAGAGAAATATACATAAAATCACCGTCCAAACTTTTATTTAATGAATTATTAAATAATATGTAGACGGTGATTATTTTATTCGACTTTATTTTTAATTTGAAGTTTGCATTTTTGGAAGTACACGTTTAAGTGTAACAGCTACACTTGCAGCTGCTAAACATTTTACAATATCTCCTGGCAATGTTAGTAAAAAGAAATAAACAAAAAATACACTTGTATCAATTGGTGTTCCTAACATAAAGTTAGTTAATATATAATAATATCCCATACCGAAAATATAAATCATAGCCATGCCAAATACACCAGCTGTTACATAATTATTAAATTTCGGATTTTCAAATTTGTTTATTATTACCCCTGTTGCAAAGGCTGAGACTACAAATCCAATTATATATCCAAAAGTAGGTTTTAACACGTATGCAAAGCCTCCCCCACCTGTAAATACAGGTAATCCTAAAAGCCCTAGTAGCATGTATATTCCCATACTTAATGCTCCATATTTTGCACCTAATACCATTCCTGCTAATATAACAAACAAGGTTTGCAATGAAAATGGTACAAATGGAAGTGGAATTTTGATATAAGCTCCCACTACAGTCAGTGCAATAAATAAAGCACATAAAATTGTATTTCGTATATTTAATTTTGATTGCATATTAAATACTCCTTGAGTTTAATTAGTTTTTATGCTAATTTCTCCAGCTGATAAAACTTCTGTTTGTCCATTTTGTTTTTCAACAATCAACCTACAATTATCATCTATCGAAATCGCTTTTGCGTCATAAGTTTCTTTTCCGCTTATAACTTTAACAGTTTTTCCTATTACAAAAGAACGGTCCTTATATTCTTGCAAAAATAAAAGTTCATCAAAATTTTTATAATAATAAGAGATATTACTTAATATTTCTGCAATTAATTTATTGCGCATATCAGCTTTATTTTCTTCGCTAATATATCCCAAAATATTACTTATGTCTTGTGGTATGCTTTCTGATGGTGCAAACACATTGATGCCAATGCCCAAAATTATTGCCCCTATATCACCTGTTTCAACATTTATAACACCTTCTGTAAGTATTCCACATACTTTTCTTTCATTGATAAAAATATCATTAACCCATTTAATTTTAGGGTCTTTATTACATATTTTTATAATTGCATTACAAACTGCAACTGCTGTCATTGAAGTAATTAGCACTGCTTTTTCAGCTTCAAGTTTAGGTTTAAGCAGAATACTCATATAAATCCCAGTGGAATTGGGGGAAAAAAAGCTTCTACCAAGTCTGCCTTTACCGCTTGTTTGTTCATCAGCTATAATTACTGTGCCATGTTCATATTCCATTTCTTTTGATTTTAAATAAGTATTTGTTGATGGCAATGAATTAAAAGTTTCTATCTTAAAATCAATAAAATTATTTGAAATATTATCTAAAATTTCAGATTTTGATATAATATCTGTATTTTGGCTTAATAAATACCCTTTATTTGTAACAGCTTTTATATCATATCCTTCATTTTGCAAAGCTTTTACTGCTTTCCACACAGCATTGCGACTTACATATAATTTTTCTGCAATTTGTTCTCCTGATATAAAATTACCTCTATTTTGATAAAAAATTTCTTTAACTTGGTCTTTAATTGTCATGACTATAACCTTTCTTTTTTCAGCTGTTTCTTAATTATATTAATAATAGTGTTAATTGTCAACCTTTATAATTCAATTGGTGACAATGATAAAAGGATATGATTAAAATAAAATTTTATCACACCCTCTTATCATATTTACATAATAGGCTCTAAACCAAAATAACTCAATAATCCAAAGTATAGTCCCCTTGCAAACCCATATTGATCATCACGTAATTTTATATTATCTTGGGGATTTGTAATATATGCAAGCTCTGCTAAAACAGATGGCATTGCTGTTTTTCTAAGAACATATAAGGCTGGATTTAATCGCACAGCATTATCCTTTGTGCCCACAACAGCCACTACTGCATTTAATAAATGTTGTGCAAGCCAATATGATTGCGTATTTTCTGAATAAACATACATTTCAGTACCATTAATTGCTGGATTTACATTTGCGTTCGCATGAATACTTAAAAAATAATCTGCTCCCCATTGATTTGCCATGTTTACACGTGAAATAAGACTTGTTGCATTGGTTGTGCCTAATATTTCATCTGGAGATTTGCGAGATAACATTACTTCAAAGCGTGGATCTGCTGTTAGAAATTCTGCAAGATATACACCTACATTATATGTAATATCTTGTTCACGTAGCCCAAATCCTTCTGCACCTGCATTTACATCTTTTGGATTATGCCCTTGATCTACAAAAATTTTAATCGCCATAATACATACAACTCCTTTTCGAAGCTTTAAACAAACAAATTGTTGTATATGTTAAAAGCTTTTATAACAGTGTATGCACTATGGCGAAAAATGTTTAATATTAATTTTTAGTTACTTGAAATCCCATTAAAAAGTATATCTAATTGAGTTTCAACACATATATTAATTTCACGTTCTGAATTAATAAATACTTGATGAATTATAGCATGAAGCAGTGGTATTAAATGAATGACATCAATATCTTTTCTTACTTCTCCTGTTTCTTGTGCAGATTTAATAAGTTTTTCAAGGTTATAAATATCATTCCCAACCTTGTTTTCAAAAATTTCTTTAAGATCTACAATCATGTTGCTATGCTTTTCAATAGCGTTAAATATAAAATACCCCGAAGAATAGCATTCTATAGAATGATTTATAAAACTTTCGATTTTATAACGTAAATTAGTATCGCTTTCTACAATTTTACTAACTTCTGTATTAAATTCATCTAACAACATAGAAACACATTGACAAAACAAGTCGTTTTTTGATGGAAAATACTCATATATTGTGCCCTTACCAATACCAGCTAAAGTTGCAATTTCTTCAACTTTTGCATTATCAAATCCCTTTTCAGAAAATACTTGATAAGCAGACATCAAAATTTGCTTTTTTCTAATTTGTTTTGCTTTAGTCATAATTATTAACCCTTTGTTTCTGTGTGTTCATCTTTTTCTGTCGTACTTTTATCTTCATGAGATTTATCATCAGCGTTATTTTTCTTTGACTCTTTATTTTTTTCGATTTTAGCAATTTTTTTGGCTAAAACCTTTTGATGACGAGCTTCTTTTTTAGCTACACGATTATTTGAACGTGTTTTCAAAATCGAATATACCACAGGTGAGAATACCAGTGTTACAACCGTAGAAATAGCAAGACCAGAAATCATAACCACAGCCATAGGTACCATCGTTTCGCTATTTTCACCTTGTGCAAGTGCCATAGGTAATAGACCTAGTATTGTTGTAAGTGTTGTCATCATAACTGGGCGAATACGACGTGGACAAGCTCTTAATATCGCTGTCTGCATTTCTTCACCACGTTCTTCACGTATTCTGATATAGTCAATAAGTACGATTGAGTTATTAACCACGATACCAGCAAGCATAATTACACCTATAAAGGCAGGCATACTAACAGGCATATTTGTTAAGAATAATCCAAATAAACCACCCGCTAATCCAAGTGGGCTTGCAAGCATAATGATAAATGGTAATAACATTGATTCGAATTGAGATGCCAAGATAAAGTAAACCAGTGCAATCGCAACAATTAACGCTTGACCTAATGTTGTAAATGATTCAATAATTTCATCCATTTCCCCACCCATATCAATTAAATATCCGTTTGGAAGTGGATAATTATCTATTATTTGTTGAACGCTTTGTGTAAGCATTGTGATATCAGCTCCAGCTTTTGCATCTGACGTTATAGATACTGTACGCACCTGATTTTCACGAGAAATTTGCATTGAACCTAATTCAATATTTACATCAGCAATCATATCAAGTGGAACAGTTGCACCCATCTGTGTAGGTATAGGCAGTGTTTTAAGGCTTTCCATGCTATCTGCATAAGAAGAGTCACCTTTAACTATTACATCAATTTCTTCGCCAGCCATAGAAAGTTTAGTGGCTGAAGCACCCGTTAGCTGTGCATTAACAGCACTACCAACTGTAGCTGATGTAAGCCCAAATCTTGCTGCTGCTTGTTTATCCAATGTTATATTAACTTGTGGAATACGTTCTGAAATTGATGATTTTACATCTTGACTTCCTTCAATAGTCTCTATTTGTGCTACTAAATCATTTGCTATTCGCTCAAGCATTTCAGAATCACTACCTGAAACTGTAAATGCAATAGCAGTAGTTGAACCACCTGTCATTGTCATCCCTGCATCTGAAACTGTGATTTCAGCTCCTGCAATTCCAGATAATCTTTGGCGCATTTCATCACCAACTTCAAATACACTTCTATCACGTTCATCTAATGACACTAATGTAATTGTTGCTGATGCTGAATTTGCACTTGAGCTATAGAAAAGTGTTTCAATTTCAGGAATATCTTCTACAGCTGACATAACTTCTTCTGCAATTTCTGTTGTTTCTTCAAGCTCGCTTCCTGAAGGCAATGAAATTGATACAGTTATCGAGCCTTGGTCTGATGCTGGCATGAGTTCTACACCAACAACAGCAAGCGATGATAAGAATATTGCAAACAACACAAATGATGCTATCATTGTAGTTTTTCTGAATTTCAAACAAGTTTTAAGTGCTTTTTCATATATGCCTAAAAGTGTTTTTGACAACTTACTTTTTTCTGTGTTTTTATTTGATTGTAATATTGGTAATTCTTCATCTCTATCAAGCAATGTATAACAAAGTAGAGGTACAAGTGTTAGTGCTACAACAAGTGATGATACTAAAAGTGCGATAATTGTTACACAAAATTCTAAGAACATATCCCCAGTCATTCCACCGGATAAACCAATTGGCAAAAATACTGCGATTGTTGTAAGTGTTGAAGCTGAAATTGAAAGAGCAACCTCTCCTGCACCACTTACACAAGAATCAAATCGTGTTTGACCATCTTCACGATATTTATAAATGTTTTCAAGTACAACAACTGAGTTATCAACAATCATACCAACACCCATTGCCATACCACCAAGAGTCATTACGTTCATAGTAAGATCTAACGCTTGCATAATGATAAATGTACCAATCAAACTTACAGGCATTGATACTGCGATTACTAATGTTGTTTTTAAGTTTTTAAGGAATGCTAACAATACAATTACAGCAAAGAGTATGCCGTACATAATATTTTCCATTACAGATTGAATTGAAAGATTGATAAAATCTGCTTGGTCAAAGAAATTTACTATTTCAAATTCAGGATATTCAGCCAAAAACTCATCATAAGCTTTTAATACTTCTTCTGATGTTTCAACTGTGTTTACACCTGATTGTTTTTGAATTTCAAGTGAAATAGAATCTCTTCCGTTTAGCTTTGCTATAGAAGTTATTTCTTCTGGTCTAAGTGTAACTGTTGCGATTTCTGATAATGTTACAACTCCTCCAGTTGGAAGTGGAATCAGTGCATTTTCAATATCATTTACTGATTCAAATTCCCCAGTTGTACGAACCGTTAATGTCTTCGTTCCATTTTGAAGTTCACCTGATGGAATTGCCATATTATCTGCACGTAATATATTAGCTATATAATCAACTGTGATATTATATCCACGAAGTGCATCTGCATAAGTGTCAATTACTACTTCATTTGTATATCCACCCAAGATATTAACGGCTGCTACACCTTCAATTCGCTCTAAAGAAGGTACTAATGCATCTTCAAGCAAAGTTTGAATTTCATATATCGGCATATCTCCCGTTACACTAGATTGGATAATCGGCATAGCATCAAGGTCAATTGCCATAATCATAGGAGTTGATGCTCCTTCTGGCAAAAATCCTTCGATCATATCTACGCTCTCACGCACATTAACAATTGCTGTGTCCATATTAGTTCCATCAGCAAACTCTAGAATTACAGTTGTCATTCCTTCGGAAGTAGTTGAAGAAATTGTTTCAATTCCAGCAACACGAGCTGCAGCTTGTTCAAGTGGCTGTGTTACTAATGATTCCATCTCTTCAGGACCTGTACCTGAATAACTAGATTGAATAATTGCAATTGGTATTTCAATGCTAGGCATTAAATCAAGGGCTATATTTTGAAATGATATAGCACCAAATACAACCATTGCAATGTAAATCATGAATGTAGTTACTTTACGGCGAATAGAAAATCCTGCCAAATTCATTAGTTGACCTCCCCATTAACCGTTACCATTTGTCCATCTTCAACATAATCTTGACCACTAGTTACAAGTGTTTCACCGCCAACTAAACCTGATAATACTTCTGTATCTAACCCATCTGATAAACCAGTTGTAATATTAATTTTAGTTACAGATTTATCTGCATTTACAATAAATACATAATCACCTTCTGCATCATTTAAAATACTATCTGATGGAATTTTTACAGCTCCCACTGATGTATTCGTTGCAAAAGTTACATTACAGAACATACCTACAGTATATTCTTCGCTTTGTGGCAATGTAATTTTCACATCATACATTTGCGTTTGTGCATTTGTTGTTGGCGCAATGCTATCTACAGTTGCTGAAAGTTCTAAATTCCCAGCTGCTGGAATTACAATTTTTGCATTATCCCCAGCTTTAACTACACTTAATAATGTTTCTGGAATAGCTACTGAAATTTCTGGAAGATGTGTTTCTGAAATTATAATAGCTGGATTTGCATTTGATGCCATGCTATCTTCAACTATATTAACAGCTGTAATAACACCTGAAATTGGCGCTTTAACACTTGCATCAGCTAACATATCAAGAATATCTTCCATTCCATCTTCTAAGCCTTCAAGCTGGCTTTCATTTTGAGTTTGAGTTTGTAGCAATGCAAGTTTAACTTGATCAAGTTGCATTTGTGATGCAGCACCAATATCAAATAAGGCTTGTGTATCATCTACATTTTTTTGCGCTAAACGAAGTGATTCTGTAGCTAAAGTATTCGTTCTATTATAATTATCTAAAAGTGGTTGATATTCTTTGTTGATATCATCTTTGTTCATTACAAAAAGAATTTGATTTTCTGAAACAGTGTCTCCTACAGAAACTCTTAAATCTTCAACTTCACCATGAACAGGTGGCATCACCATAACTTCGCTACTTGCAACAATTTTTCCAGAAAGTGAAGTAGTTGTAGATATATCACCAGTTTGAACTAATGCAGTTTCTACAGGTGTCGCAGGTGCAACAGCAGGCACTACAGCACCATCATCAGAAGCAGGCGCACAGCCTTGAAGTACAGTTAATGTCATTATTGATGCTAGACTTAAAGCTAAAATATGTTTTTTATTCATTATTAATCTCCTTAAATTATTGAGGTAAAATACCATCTAGTGCCCATTTATACTGTTCAACAGCTGTTTTTATATTCAGTTCAGCACTTTTTAAATTATTCTCTGCACTAGCAACATTATCTTGTGCTGTTAAATATTCAAGTTTTGAAATCATGCCTCTGTCATATTTTGTTTTTGCTATTTCAAGTTCACGATTTGCAAAATCAAGGTTAGTTTTTTCGTTTTCAAGCAGACGCTGACGTTCTTCTATGCTACGCACAAGGTTTGACATTTTATATTCGATATTGTCTTTTGCTACTTCAATTTGAAGCTCCATGTTATCTTGTTGTGCAAACATAGCAGTTCTATCCACATCAGGTGATGTATCATTAATCATATCTTCAAAATCATCAAGTTCTTCTAATTGATTATTTAGTTCAAAATTATTTTCTGTTGCAGTTATTATATCTTGTTCTAAATTCATAGCAGAAATATCAGCAGATACATTTGCAGTAGTCGGTGAGATAGAAATTTCATCAGAGAATTTTCGCCCCATCATGATATTTAGTTGCTGTTCTAAGCCTATCATTTCAAATTCAAGACTTGACACACCATTTTCAAGTGCACTTTTGCCATTTCTTGCACTTTCTAAATCGAATAATGAAATTTGACCTAGTTCATATCGTTTTTCAAGTTGAACTATATTTCTTTCAAGTGAAGTTAGGTTATTTTTAAGTTCATCTTTTTGTAAATCCATTGAGTTATACGCAAGATACATAGTTTGTGCTCCAGATACAATTTGGTCAGCAATCATATCAAATTGGTCACGCATTTGCTGAATATCTTCCTCACTCGTTGGGTTAAGGTCAGACAATCCTGATGACATATCTCTTTTTGTTGATTCAATAGACGCTATTTGAGCATCAATTAATGCACTAATTACAACATTTTGCTTTTGAATGTTACCGTCAAACTCATCACCTAGTCCTGCATCTGGTAAATTATTTTTAAGTTCAAACAATGCATTTTGCTGTGCATCTAGTGCAGCTAAACCACCAAAAATACCATCTTGTATATCGCTATTATTGTTGTCTTGATTTTCAAATGCAATCATGTTAAACTCATTTGATTTAATCGTTGTATTGCCTTCTCTTACAAGTGCATCAATTTGCTCATATGTAATCAATGAATTATTTGTAGTTTGTGTTGCAGTTTCTGTCGCCGAAACTATACCTACAAGTAATGTTGCCGCTAGAACAGCTGACGTTATACGTTTCATTATATTGCTCCATTCTTATTTTTTGTTAATTTTTCCTAAATTAGAAATAAACTGACTGGTCAGTCAGAAATCTACCTAGTAGAGTATATTACATACTGACTGACAAGTCAATACCTTTTTCTGCTTTTTTTCATTGACTAGCACTCTAAATTGTGTCAAAATATATATTAAATAAATTAATTTAAATTTCAAAGGAGAATTACAGATATGGATAAGTTATCACTATGTAAAAATTTTGAAAAGCACAAGTTCTCTTTTTTGTATTTTGATACAAAAGAGCAAGCCACAGAATATTTTAAACAGACTATTAAAAACAAAGTTATTACTTTTGGTGGTTCTGTTACTCTTGAAGAAATTTCGCTTTATGAGACTTTGAAGAATGAAAATGATATCCATTGGCATAAAATAACCCCAGGACATTATATGCAAACTCCCGAGGTATATATTACATCTGCAAATGGAATTACTGAAAATGGCGAAATTGTCAATATAGATGGCAGAGTAAATCGTGTGGCTGGTTCAATTTATGGCGTTTCTCATGTTTATGTCATATGTGGAATTAACAAACTATGTAAAACATTAGATGATGCAATTTTTCGTGCTAAAAACATTGCTGCCCCTAAAAATGCACAACGTTTAGAAAGAAAAACTCCATGTGCTATACATGCTGATAAATGTTATGATTGTAATTCTGATGAGCGAATTTGTTCAGTTTTAGCCGTTACAATGCAGAAACCAATGGGAATGGAAAATTATACTGTTGTTTTAATTAATGAAAATTTAGGATATTAAAAAATAAAGGTGTGACCAAATAGGTCACACCTTTAATCTTTTAGTTTTTAATTTTTTTCATATGCTCGCGAATTTTGTCAAAAGTTTCTTCGCTTAAACAATGTTCAATTTTACAAGCATCATCAAGTGCTGTTTGTTCATTTACTCCTAATGTTTTAAGGAGTTCCACCAATACATTATGCCTATCATAAACACTTTGAGCAACTTGTTCTCCTATATCACTTAGAACTATATAACCATCGTTATCCATTGTTATATGTCCACTTTCACGAAGCTTTTTCATAGCAACACTAACACTAGGTTTTGAAAAACCTAACTCATTAACTACATCTATAGAACGAACATTTCCAATTCGCTGTCTTAGCACCAATATAGTTTCAAGGTAATCTTCTGCTGATTTATATAAATTACTCATAAGTCCTCCAGTTGATAAAATTAAATTGCAATTACTTACAACTCCTTAAATTATTTTAACATAAACAGTTTTTGTAATCAATAGGTTAGCTGTGTCTAAATTTTGTTATTTCCTAAAAAATTTATCTTTGAATTTTTTTAATAAACTTTTTTTATTTTTTTGTTGTGATATTTCTTGAATACTAATGTCTGAATAATGCTTTAAAAAGTATTTTTGGCTGTCAAAACTTTCTTTATCGTTATCACACTTATAATATGAACCATCATAATTAAGACAACGTGCTTTAACATTATCCCTTTCTACTATATTCATTATCATACATATATTTTCAATAATGTTCTTATCAAATATCGGACAAGCAACTTCAATTCTACGTCCTGTATTTCGTGTCATTAAATCAGCCGATGAAATATATATCTTTTGCTCGTCCCCTTCTCCAAAACTATAAATACGTGAATGTTCTAAAAATCTATTTACAATGCTCATAGCCTGAATATTTTCTGTCTCTCCTGTAATCCCAGGCACAAGACAACAAATACCTCTCACAATTAATAATACACGCACACCAGCTTTTGATGCTTCAGCAAGCTTATCTATAAAATCAATATCTGTAAAAGAGTTGACTTTAAAAGAAATTTTCCCTTTTGAACCCTTTTCAATTTCATCATCAATCAGTTTTAATAGCTTTGGCTTAAGCCCTTCCGGAGCTACTAGAAGATGATTATAATTATCTGATGTACTGCTAATTGACATACATTTAAAAAATTCAACAACATCTGTTCCAATATTTTTGTTTGCTGTAATTAATGCTAAATCTGTGTATAGTTCTGCTGTTTTTTCATTGTAATTTCCTGTGCCAATTTGAGTTATATATTGTACTTGATCTGCTTTATCCTTCATCGTTATAAGGCATACCTTTGAATGAGTTTTAAATTCACCAAATCCATAAATAATTTTACAGCCAGCATCTTCAAGCCTTTCAGACCAGTCTATATTATTTTGTTCATCAAATCGTGCACGAAGCTCCATAAGAACTGTAACTTCTTTTCCATTTTCAGCAGCTGCACATAAATATTCAACTAATTTTGCTTTTTTAGCTAGCCTATAAATTGTAATTTTAATTGAAATTACACTTTTTTCATATGCAGATTCTTTTATCATTTGTAAAAAAACATCCATACTTTGATATGGGTAATGAAGTAACACATCTTTATTTCTTACTTGTTTTAAAATGCTATGTTTTAAATCAACGTCTGGTGAAGGCGCTGGTTTAAATGGTGGATAAATTAGTTGTTTATGCTGTGCTGAAGATAATTTTGATTCTATGCCAAATACATATCCCATTTTAAGTGCTGTTTTTGTAATGAAAATATGTTTTGGTTGTATTTTAAATTTTTCACACATTTGCTGTGTAAAACCAGGTGTCATATGATAATTTGCTTCAAGCCTTACAACTGCAAGTCTATTTCTTTTGTGTAGCATTTTTTTCATATGGGTTCGAAAATCTACAATATCATCAAATGCTTCATCATCTGTAGAAATATCAGCATTACGTGTTATACATATGCAATTTTTCTCTTTAATCTCATAATGTCCGAATACTTTATCACAATAGTTATATAATATGTTTTCAATTCTCACAAATCTTACATCACTGCCAGGTAAATACACAATTTCAGGCAATGATGGCGGTATAGGAAGCAAGCCTAAAATTTCTGCATTTTTATGCTTAAGCATTGTCATAATATATATTTCTTTTGTTCGAATATGTGGAAATGGATGATGTGTATCTACAATTTGTGGAGATAAAATTGGCTCTATATTTGTTTTATAATATTCTTTAATAAATGCAATTTCATTTGTTTCTAGCTCATCTATTTCAAGTGCATAAACACCATAATTTCGAAGCCCATCTCGAATTTTATTATATGCTAAATTCTTTTTTTGATATAATGGTGCTACTGCTTTATAAATTGCATCTAACTGTTCATCTGGTGACATACCCGATTTATTATCAATACTTTTAGGTGCTACATGTGATATATCAAATAAACTTCCTACTCTTATCATAAAAAATTCATCTAAGTTACTTGTAAAAATAGATAAAAATTTGAGTCTTTCAATTAACGGAACAGAACGATCATCTGCTTCTTCGATTATTCTCTCATTAAATTTTAGCCACGACAATTCTCTGTTTTGAGTATAATTGCGTGTTTGTTTAGAGTGACCCAGCATCATTACCTCTCCTCCAAAAATAATTTCGAGTATAGATATCCTTCACGCACACCATATTCAGCAACACTAACAGATTGTATATCATATTTTTTACAAACTGCATTTAAAATCATAAGGCCTGGAATAATAGTATGGATACGGTCTGGGGATGTTTTTATAATCTTTTCAATTGCAACACTTCTATCTTCAATTAAAGTATTTAGCATAATTTGCAATGATTGTATATCAATATTTCTATTTGAAGAATTTAATTCTTTAAATTCATTATGAAGTTTTCTAGCTCCACGAACTGTTCCACCAATTCCACAAACTGCTGGGCATTCTCCTTCATAATCTACTTTTTTTAGCTCTTTTTTAATAGCTTTTTCAATTTTTTCAATTTCTTTTTTTGTTGGAAGTATATCAGATACATAATTTGAATATAAACTTAGTGAGCCTATTGGCATTGATATAGCTGTGTTCACTTTGCCACCTTGATAAAACACAAGTTCTGTACTTCCGCCACCGATATCAACCAGCATTCCTTCATGCATATCCATGAATTTTGTAACTGCAATATGGTCATAAAGAGCTTCTTGTTCACCTGATACTAAATCTATTTTAAACCCTGTTGAATCTTCTATAGCTGTTAGTGTTTCATTTGTATTTCCAATATTTCTAAGTGATGCTGTAGCAAAAACAAACACATCACGAACATCTATATTATCTAAAATTTGTCTATATAAAGATAACACTCTTATTGCTTTATTTAGTCCTTTTTCTGATAGATTACCTTCTTTTGTAACATATCCTGCAAGACCTGCCATATTTTTTTTATGAAGCATAGGTCTAATCGTTGTATCTGTTTTTTTATAAACTGACAGCCTAATTGTATTAGACCCTATATCAATGACACCATACATAATCTTTCCCTCCAAATATTTTTAATACAAATAATTTTATTATATCCTCAAATTGTTAAATATCTGTGTGCAAAAAACAAGTTAAATGTAAAATCCCACAGAATATTAACCAAATTCATATACATTTGTGCATTAATGATAATATTACCTGTAGTTTATTATATATAGTATATCATTTTGTGAATATAAGGTCAACCACTAGACTTCTCTTATATATTTTTAAAATAATCAGAGGCTGTGACGAAATTTCGCCACAGCCTCTGATTATTGTTTGTGCAAACTTGCACGAAGTCTTATTTTAAGTTAAAGAAAGTATCGTTACCTAGGTATAAAGCAACGCTATCTAGTTCTTCTTCAATTCTTAGAAGTTGGTTGTATTTCGCAACACGGTCAGTTCTTGAAGGAGCACCAGTTTTAATTTGACCAGCGTTAAGAGCAACTGCGATATCAGCAATAGTTGTATCTTCAGTTTCGCCTGAACGGTGAGAGATAACAGCAGTGTATCCAGCACGGTTAGCCATTTGGATAGCATCTAAAGTTTCAGTTAGAGAACCGATTTGGTTAACTTTGATAAGAATTGCATTTGCAACGCCCATATCAATACCTTTAGATAGACGTTCAACGTTAGTTACAAATAGGTCATCCCCTACAAGTTGAACTCTGTCGCCTACAGCGTCAGTAAGCATTTTCCAAGCTTCCCAGTCATCTTCGCCAACACCATCTTCAAGAGATACGATTGGGTATTTGTCGATAAGACCTTTCCAGAAGTTAACTAATTGTTTTTTAGTCATTTTCTTTTTAGCTTTTGGAAGTACGTAGTGATCTTCTTCACCATTTTCGCCTTTTACAAACCATTCAGCAGCAGCAGCATCAATAGCGATTTTGAAATCTTCTCCAGCTTTGTAGCCAGCGTCAGCGATAGCTTCAACGATTAAATCAAGAGCATCAGCATCTTTTTTAAGGTCAGGAGCGTAACCACCTTCATCACCTACACCAGTAGATTTAAGGCCATTTTTCTTAATAGTTGATTTTAGAGTATGGAATACTTCAGCACACATTCTTAGAGCTTCTCTGAAAGAAGTAGCTGATACTGGCATAATCATAAACTCTTGAATATCAACTGAGTTAGATGCATGAGCACCACCGTTTAAGATGTTCATCATAGGAACTGGTAGAGTTTTACCGTTTACACCACCGATGTATTGGTAAAGTGATTGACCTAGAGCTTCAGCAGCAGCACGAGCAGTTGCTAGTGACACACCTAGAATTGCGTTAGCACCAAATTTAGATTTGTTTGGAGTGCCATCTAAAGCGATCATAGCTTTATCAACAGCAACTTGATCTAAAGCGTTCATACCAATGATTTCTTCTGCAATTTCATTGTTAACAGCATCAACAGCTTTAAGAACACCTTTACCAAGGTATCTGCCTTTGTCGCCGTCACGTAGTTCGCAAGCTTCAAAGATACCAGTAGAAGCACCTGAAGGAACAGCAGCACGACCGATAAATGTACCAGTACCGTCGTCAACTACAACTTCAACTTCAACTGTTGGATTACCTCTTGAGTCCATGATTTCTCTTCCAAGAATGTCAATAATTTCTAAAAAACGTTTCATAAAAAATCTCCTTTTTAATAATAATTTATTTAATATAATTGTACGTGGTTTTATTTGACAATCAGTGATTGTCCATCCATTTCGGCTGGTTTTTCAAGTCCTAAGAACTCTAACATTGTAGGCGCAAGGTCACAAAGTTTACCTGCACGAAGCTTAACATCAGCACCAACTATAGTAAGTGGAACTGGATTTGTTGTATGTGCAGTAAATGGTGACACATTGTCATCTTCAAGCATTTTATCAGCGTTACCATGGTCTGACGTGATAATACTAATACCACCCATTTTAGAAATAGCTTCAACTGTTCGTCCAACACAAGTATCAACAGCTTCAACAGCAGTTTTAGCAGCCTCAAATATACCAGTGTGGCCAACCATATCACAGTTAGCAAAGTTTAAGATAATAACATCATATTTGCCACTTTCAATGCGAGCTACAGCCTCATCAGTTACTTCTACAGCTGACATTTCAGGTTTTAAGTCATAAGTTGCAACAGAAGGAGATGCAATTAATGCTCTATCTTCACCTTCATATGGCTCTTCTTTACCACCATTGAAAAAGAATGTTACATGTGCATATTTTTCTGTTTCAGCAATTCTAAGCTGAGTTAAACCACATTTTGAAATATATTCACCGAATGTATTATCTAATGTTTGTGGTTTAAATGCAATATTTACATTTGGCATTGTAACATCATATTGTGTCATACACACATAATAAACAGGGAAATAGCCATGTACACGTGTAAAACCTTCAAAATTCGGGTCTACCAAAGTACGTGTGATTTCTCTTGCTCTATCAGGACGGAAGTTTGCAAAAACAATGCTGTCATTCTTTTTGATAAGTCCATCTTTATTGATTATAGTTGGCATTACAAATTCGTCTGTAACATCTTGTGCATAAGATGCACGAACAGCAGCTTCTGCATTATCAGCTTCGTTTCCAACTCCTTGTACCATTGCATTATATGCAAGTTCAACACGTTCAAAACGGTTATCTCTGTCCATTGCATAATATCTGCCTGATACAGTTGCAATTTTTCCAACACCGATTTTTGCCATTTGTTCATCAAGGTTTTTAAGGAAATCTGCACCAGAAGTTGGAGGAACATCACGTCCATCCATAAATGCATGTACAAATACCTTTGTAAGTCCTTGTTTTTTAGCCAGTTCAACTAATGCTACAATATGGTCAAAATGGCTGTGTACACCACCATCAGACATAAGCCCGAAAATATGAAATGCACTGTCATTTTTCTTGCAGTTTTCAACTGCTTTTAAAAATTCTTCGTTTTGATAAAATTCACCATCACGAATTGATTTTGTAATACGTGTTAATTCTTGATAAACTACACGTCCTGCTCCGATATTAGTATGTCCAACTTCGCTGTTGCCCATTTGACCATCAGGAAGTCCAACATCCATACCAGAACATCCAATGATTGTTGTTGGGTTTTTCGCAAAAATACTATCAAGACAAGGAGTTTTCGCAGCTGTAATTGCGTTTCCTTCCTTTTTTTCATTTTGACCAAAACCATCTAAAATTATAAGAGCTAATGGATTTTTCATTTTATCTATCCTTTTTCCGCTTTTGTGAACAAAAGCTTTGCAAAAAACTTTATTCTGTGGACAGCCTTTGCCTTTTACGTATTTTTATTTTTCCTGCTGTCCACTCGTGCTGTAAACGCACGACTTTATTGTTGCTTTACTTTTATTTTCTTTTAATTTCACGCCCCCTTGTGGGGTTGAAATTCAGTGCTTGTCGATGCTATCGACCTTTTGTGAACAAAAGCTTTGCAAAAAACTTTATTCTGTGGACAGCCTTTGCCTT
>CAYJKB010000003.1:92014-99754 GCA_964370625.1 uncultured Oscillospiraceae bacterium
GCTTTACTTTTATTTTCTTTTAATTTCACGCCCCCTTGTGGGGTTGAAATTCAGTACCTGTCGATGCTATCGACTATTGGTTAGCAGCTTCGATGATTGCAGTGAAATCTTCAGCTTTAAGTGAAGCACCACCGATTAAACCACCATCAACATCAGCTTTTCCTAGAAGTTCATTAGCATTTTTAGCGTTCATGCTACCACCGTATTGGATAGTAATTGCACGAGCAACTCTAGCACCATATAGTTCACGAAGGCATTCACGAATAGCTTCGTTAACTTCGTTAGCTTGATCTGAAGTTGCAGTTTTACCAGTACCTATAGCCCAGATTGGCTCATAAGCTACGATTACTTTTTTAACATCATCAGAAGAAACATTTAAAAGAGCGATTTTAACTTGACGTCTTACAACTTCCATTGTAACACCTTGTTCACGTTCTTCTAGACTTTCACCAACACAAACGATTGGACGAAGCCCAGCTTCTAAAGCTGCAATAGTTTTCTTATTAACAGTTTCATCAGTTTCAGCGAAGTATTGGCGACGTTCTGAATGTCCTAATACAACATATTTAACACCGATTTCTTTAAGCATATCAGCAGAAATTTCACCTGTGAAAGCTCCACTTTTTTCATAATGCATATTTTGAGCAGCGATTGCGATTTTGCTTCCACGAGCTGCTTTTACAGCAACAGGGATATTAACAAATGGTACACAAACTACAATGTCACACCATTTAGCTTTTGAAACAAGTGGTTTTAATTCTTCGATTAAAGCTTTAGCCTCACTAGCTGTTTTGTTCATTTTCCAGTTACCAGCAATAACTGTTTTACGGTATCTACGATTCATTAGATTTTTCCCCTTTCAAATCAACACACAATGCATTTTTATTCGTTATTTATATAATTTTTTATTTATCTTGTAAACAAGCAATACCTGGAAGTTCTAATCCTTCTAGGAATTCTAAAGATGCTCCACCACCAGTAGAAATATGAGTCATTTTATCAGCAAAGCCTAATAATTCAACAGCTGCAGCTGAATCACCACCACCGATGATTGATACAGCATCTGAATTTGCAATTGCTTGTGCAACAGCCTTTGTACCAGCAGCGTAATTAGAAAATTCAAATACACCCATAGGTCCATTCCAAACTACTGTTCCAGCATTTTTTACAACTTCGCAGTATTCTTTGATTGTATCAGGCCCGATATCTAGACCCATTAAATCATCAGGAATATTGCTAGTTGGTGCGAATGTAGGTGCTACATCTGCAAATTCAGCTGAACAAGCATTATCTACTGGAAGTAAAAGTTGTACACCTTTTTCACGAGCTTTTTCTAAAATAGATTTTGCTAAATCTAATTTATCTTCTTCACATCTTGATTTACCAATGTTAGCACCTTCAGCTTTAGCGAAAGTATATGCCATAGCTCCACCGATAACAATAGTGTCACATTTTTCAAGAAGATTTGTAATTACACCAATTTTATCAGAAACTTTCGCTCCACCTAAGATAGAAACGAATGGACGTTTAGGGTTTGATAAAGCTCCACCCATAAAGTCTAATTCTTTTTCAATTAATTTGCCACAAACAGCTGGCAAGAATTTAGATATAACAGCAGTTGAAGCATGTGAACGGTGAGCTGTTCCAAAAGCGTCATTTACATAAACACCATCAGCACCAACTAAATCAGCAAGCTCTTTTGCATATGCTTCTTTAGCTGCTTCGTCTTTGCCATCTTCAGCAGCATGGAAACGAACATTTTCAAGAAGCATAACTTCGCCAGCTTTAAGTCCCGCTGCAAGCGCTTTTGCATCTTCTCCAACTACATCTTTAGCAAGTTTAACTTCTTTGCCTAATAATTCAGATAATCTTTTTGCTACAGGAGCTAGAGAATATTTCATATTAAACTCACCTTTAGGTCTGCCTAAGTGTGAGCAAAGTATTAATGCTGCACCGTTGTCAATCAAGTATTGAATTGTTGGAAGTGATGCAGTAATTCTTTTGTCATCAGTGATGTTTAAATTTTCATCTTGTGGAACATTAAAATCGCAACGAGCGATAACTTTTTTACCCTTTACATCAATGTCAAGAACCGTTTTTTTGTTGTACTTCATATTATTACTCTCCTTAAATATATTAATGTTTTCATAACCTTAGAAATTTATTAAAAAACTCTATAACTATGATAATTATAATATTAGTTATAGCGTTTTGCAAGTAAAATCAATCAAAAGTTTATATTTCATTGTATTTTGTGTTAATATTTACTAAAATATTTATAATTTGTACTTAAAAATTAAATATAATTTACTTATTTTGATTTGGGAATGGTCCAACTTTCAGCAAATCTCCAAAGTCTCTTTGTCTAAGTGCTTCATAGCAAATTATCGCAGCTGCATTAGATAGATTAAGGCTTCTTGCATCTGACACCATTGGTATCCTTATGCAACGTTCAGGATTTTTAATCAAAAGCTCCTCATCTAGCCCTTTAGTTTCTTTGCCGAATAATATATAAATTTCTTCATCTGTTTTATAACTTACATCAGCATAAGTATTTTCTGCTTTTGTTGTTGCATAGAAAAATTTGCCTTCTTTATTTTTTGCAAAAAAATCATCTAAATCATCATATTTATGCACATCAAGCAGATCCCAATAATCAAGCCCGGCTCTTTTAACTTGTTTATCATCAATTTTAAAACCCATTGGTTCAACCAAATGAAGTCTTATACCTGTTGCTGCACAAGTTCTTGCGATGTTCCCAGTGTTTTGTGGAATTTCCGGTTCAACTAATACTATATTTAACATAATCCCCTCATAAATACTTGAATTTAATTAACTTTATTACTATTTATTAATAATATTCTATTTTTAATGAATTTGCAAGGCAAAAACCAAGGTTTTTTTCACTTTGTTAAATTTTTGACTATTTTCCACAAAAAAACAATGTGGTAAGCTTAAATTTCTTACCACATTTTAAAAGTTTTTTTAACTAAATTTGTAAAGTTTTATTTTCAACAAGTTATCTTGCAATTTTTTCTATGAATTCTATGAAAAATTCTGTGCAAGCTCCAAGTGATTCTATCGGTGCTCTTTCATTTTTTGTATGCATTGTTTTATAAAGTTCTTCCTTTAAAACTAAGGGAGTAAACCTTAAAACTGTATCACAAATCCCCTCATAATGCTTGGCATCAGATGCCCCAGACATAAGCCCAGGTGTAACAATTACACTTTCGCCAAAGCGAGTTTTTACAGAGCGTTCAAGTTCTACAAAAATATTGCTCGTATAATTTGAAATTTTAGATGGTGGGCTATTGTATATCACCTTCACTCCAACCCCTAATGAACGCACCGTATTTTCAACAAGATTAATAATATCCTGTGGGTCTACAGACGGTATCACACGTATATTATATGTCACGCTGGCATAATCTGGAATTACATTTGAAGCATCAGCAGCTTTTGACATAGTTGGCGCAAATGTCGTCGCTGTGATAGATGCAGTTGTTTTATCCTTACTAAGTCTTTTAAGCATACTCTTTTTAAATATTTCTTGATTAGCATACATCATTCTAGTTGTTAAATCAAATGTTCCTGAAATTCTTTTAAAGTATTCTTCCACAAGGGGGATTAATTTAAATCTTGTTTCAAGTGCTTCAATTCTACAAACAGCCTCTGATAGCCTTGCAATAGGTGTATTGTGTGGAGGATAAGCAGCATGACCACCTTCTCCTTCTGCAAAAAGTTCAAGTGTTAGAATACCTTTTTCAGCTACATTTATCATAGCACAAGCTAAATTTTCATTATTTGCGAATTTTTTAGTAATATGTCCACCTTCATCAAATATAAATTCAGGCTTTATACCTTGTTTTTCAAAATATTCAGCTATAATTTTTGCACCTTCTTCGCCACCAATTTCTTCATCATGTCCAAATGCAAAATATATTTCACGATTTGGTGTGAATTTATTTTCGAGTAAATTTTCCATAGCTGAAAGGATAGCAATTATAGTTGCTTTACAATCAAGCGCACCTCTTCCCCATACATATTTTTTATCTATATGACCAGAGAATGCTCCATGTTCCCAACCTTCGCCTGCTGGCACAACATCCATATGACCACAAAATACAGCTGGTTGTCTTGATGGGGAATTTACTTTAAATTTAAGCAATAAACTTTGTCCTACATCAATACTATCCATTTGTAAAAATGTAAGTGGAAATTCTTTTGACAAAAAGCTTTTAAATTCGCAAATAGCCTGACTGTCTCCAGAAATTGTTGGAATTTTTATGGCATTAGATAGTTTTTTAGTTACTTTATCAGTTAAAGCTTTATTTGGTGCAGGGTATCTATATTTTTCATCACTTTCCGTTGTTATCATTACTTTTTGTGTGCGAACAAGTAAAACTATTCCCAAAATTAAATAAATTGCAATTGTTGAGCCAATAGCTACACCTAATCCTGTAAGATAATTTAGCAATACAAATACTAATGCAGTTATTATAATGCATAATAAAATCATGAAAGCCCAGCCCCCCAATCAAAAAACTCACGTGTTTGTTGAATATTCTCATCAATCGCTTCTTTAAGTTGCTGAGTATTTTCAAATTTCATTTCTGGACGCAAGAATTTATATAGTTCTATATGAACATTTTTACCATATAAATATCCTTCAAAATCAATTATATGCGGTTCTACTGTAGGTTCTGCTTTATCTAAGAACGTTGGACGAAGACCAATATTAGTTACTGCCATAAGCCTTTTATCCCCTACTATAACTTGGCTTGCATATACTCCAAATGGAGGTTTTTGCATTTCTTCAGGTAGTGGAAGATTAATTGTAGGTATACCAAGAGTGCGACCAACTTTTCTGCCATGTGTTACAGCCCCTGAAATTGTATACGGATGCCCTAAAAAACGAGTGGCGGTTAGCATATCGCCTTCAGCAATAAATTTTCTGATAAGTGTAGAGCTTACAACGGTATCATCAACTTTGATATCTTCAATGCAATCATATCCAATCCCAAGAGTTTTACAATGTTCTCTTAAGTTTTCAGCATTACCTTCACCCATATATCCAAAACGGTTATTATGGCCTGTGATTATATGCACTGCCCCAAATTCACGAAAAAGAACTTCTGTTACAAAATCTTTCCAATGCATTTTTCGCATATTTTCATCAAAACGTGCAAAAATTACTTCATCAACTTTGCCAAGTCTTATAATTTCCATTTCACGTTCTGTTGGTGATACAATGAACGGAACACGCTTTTTACTTACAACATTCGTTGGGTGAATATCAAAAGTGAACACGGCTGATAATGCATGTTTTTGTCTTGCACGTAAATTTGCACATTCCATTAGTGCTTTATGCCCTAAATGAACACCGTCAAAAAAACCAAGTGCAATTACACGTTTTAAATTACTCATTTTGTAAATCCACCTCACCTATTTTAGAAATATCAAAATTTTTATAAGTAAACATCGCAAGCCCACCTTTATCAAGAGTGCGAATTTGTCCTAACATTATAAAGTGATTTTCATAATAAACTCTAAAAATTTGATTTTCTATAAAATTATTTCCATCTGTTTCTTTTAATGCAATAAATGCACCATGAAAAGCACGTAAAGCACCTTTTTTTGTTACTTTAATTGCTGGATATTCCATAAATACATTATCTGTATCAATTATAATTTCATTGATTTTATCAATATCTTTTGCATCAGATAATTTTTGTAAATCTTCTAATGTATATGAGTTTTCCAATGTAAAATCACCTGAAGTTGTTCTAACTAAATCTGTCATAGTTGCGAAAGTGCCAAGTTTTATGCCGATATCATGACATATTGTACGTACATATGTACCTTTTGACACTGTAAGCGAAATTTCATATTCATGATTTATTTCATCACTGCTTAAAAGCTCTATATTAAAAACTGTGATTTTTCGAGAAGGAATATCTTTTTTAATCCCTTGACGAGCTAAATCATAAAGCCTTTGTCCGTCAATTTGAATTGCTGAATACATCGGCGGAATTTGTTCTATTTCACCTTTAAATTGTTCTAATACAGCTGTAATATCAGTTTTTTTAACATCAGTATGCCCCGTAGAAACAACCGTTCCTGTGCTATCTTGCGTATCTGTTTCCATGCCAATTTTAAATTTTGCAACATAACTTTTTTGTTGTGCCGCAGCATAATCTGACGCTTTAGTTGCACTACCCACAAAAACAGGTAATACCCCTGTCGCCATAGGGTCTAGCGTTCCACCATGGCCTAATTTTTTTGTACGCAAAATCCCACGCATTTTTGCAATTACATCATGCGAAGTAAAATCTTGTGGCTTATTTACTATAATTATTCCGCTTTTAAGCATACATAGCCTCCGACACTTCAACAATTCTATCTAAAGCTTCTTTGATATTTCCATCAATTGTAGCTCCAGCGGCACGCAAATGCCCACCACCACCAAAGTTTTCACAGATAGCTGCTGCATTAATATCTTTGTTTGTACGCACAGAAATTTTCACTGAGTTATTTTTATTTTCTTGAAGTGTTATTCCAACTTCAACGCCTTCTATTTGACGTGGCAGAGCTGAAATCGCATCAAGATCATCAATATCAGCACCAGTTTTTTGTAAATCAGATTGCAAAATTTGAACAATAGCAATTTTTCCTTCAAGATAAAATTGTATATTATCAAATATAATTCTTTCCATTTCAAAGCGTGGTCTTGATTTTGTTTCAAAGATTTCACGATTAATTTCGCCACCATCTATCCCTGTTTTAAGGCATAAAGCAGCAATTTCATGTGTATGTGCTGTTGTGTTTGAATAACGGAAACAACCTGTGTCAGTTGAGATTGCTATATATATAGGATATGCAATTTCAGCTGTAATCGGTGTTCCTAATTGTTCAATTACTCGATATATTATTTCACCACAAGCGGCATATTCTGGAAATACCACACTGGTTTTTGCATATAGACTATTTGAACGGTGATGATCTATACAAAGATCTACTTTGTCAGCATAAATTTGAGCATTTTCAGTAAAAAGTCCTGTATCACCAGTGTCAACCGAAACTATAAACTGAGGTTTAAAATCCTCATTTGGATAAAAGTTTGAAATCAATTTTCCATAACGAGGTGTTGCATCTGAATTTTTTAATACATACGCATTTTTACCAATATTGCGAAGTGCTTGCACTAATCCGCCAGCACAACCAGCTGTATCACCATCAGGACGACGATGTGTAATGATTAATATATCATCAGCAGCTTTTAATTGTGAAACAGCAGTTTGAATGAGATTATTCATCTTCACTCACTCCTTTTTTTGTTTCATTGATAATTTTGGAAATATGTGCACCACGCTCAATAGAGTTATCTACTTTAAATATAAGCTCAGGTGTATGACGTAGCTGTAATTTGCGAGCTAAGTTATTTCTCAAGTATCCACTTGCAGATTTTAACCCTTTTGCCACATTTTTTTGTTGTTCTTCTGTCCCTAACACACTGATATATGCTGTAGCATAACTTAAATCTCCTGTTACATCACAATGAACAACGCTCACTAAAGTTCCTTCAAGTCTTGGGTCTTTCAGTGTTCTTATATCTTCTGAAAGCACTTTTAGCACTTCCTCATTTATTCTTCCTGTTCTTTTACTAGCCATATTTATCCTTTCCGCTTTTGTGAACAAAAGCTTTGCAAAAAACTTTAATCTGTGGACAGCGTATAGTCT
>CAYJKB010000004.1:0-7834 GCA_964370625.1 uncultured Oscillospiraceae bacterium
GTTGTTGTAGGCGATATGAGTGCAGCTTCTCTAGGTATTGGTAACGTTTCTGTTGCTTCATACGAAAGCTCATCAGATGCTATAACATCTATCAATGCAGCTATCGAAAGAGTTTCTGAAGCTCGTGCTGACATGGGTGCTATCCAAAACAGACTTGACCATACAATCAACAACTTAGGTGTTACAACTGAAAACATGACTGCTGCTGAAAGCCGTATTCGTGACGTTGACATGGCTAAAGAAATGATGGATTACACTAAAAACAACATCCTTGTTCAATCTGCTCAAGCTATGCTAGCTCAAGCAAACCAAATTCCACAAGGTGTTCTACAACTTCTACAATAATTCTAAATTATTTAGATTTAAAGAGACTGCTTTTGCAGTCTCTTTTTTAATGCTTAAAATAAATTTAGCTAAGTATACAAAAATTTCACCTTTAATTTGTTAGTTATTTTAACTAAATTTACAATAATTACCTGTACATACTTTAGTAAATGTGCTATACTTTAGTTACATCAAAAAGGAGTATTCTTAAAAGGAGGCGTTCCCAATGGATAGTAGTGAACCAATTTGTCATACGGCTTTCGTAGCAGAAGCTTATAATATCGCACATTCGGGATACCGTTTCACTGTGTTTCATCGAAACATCGTGTAAGCTAAAATTGTAACTGAAATTGAAAAGTAAATATAGCAACTTATGATAACGGTTGTTGTAGTTAACATAGTACGTTTTTCTAGCACTGGGAAGGTAAAAAGTGCAGAGGAATAGATGTACACATAAAAAATAAATGCTGGATGGAATAGGGTATGATTTTATTCCAAAGTATCTATAAAAATGTAAACAAATGTAGAAGTTACAAAAAAGCTTGAATTACCTTAAAGAAGTAATTGAAAAAGAGCACGATGCAAGAGAAAAAAGTAGGATAGTGAATAACAAAATATAACTTGGGTTGAAAGACGAGTTTCGTCAGCAATCAAAAGAATAAAAATAACTACAAAATGTACTGGGTTTAATGCGGAGTCTGATGACTTTTCAAGAATTTTGATTTCGAAGGCTTTTAGGTAGTTAGTTTGTTATCACATAGTAAGATGATACCTATTTAACAATTATAGTGAACCTGAATATTATGCATATTAAAAGTGATAATGAGCTATGGAAGCCGTTATATATTTTAAACTTTCTTATATAAAATTAGCCGATATGTTGCTTGTATACTATGTTTGGTATACATAAAGTCAACATATCGGTTTTCTATTTATGGGGAAGTTTTTTCTCTTTTAGAATACATATAATTACACCAGCTAATGGCAAATAAACACATGGAATTAAAATAAACTTCTTGTAATTTAAAAGTGCCTTAAAATTTTCAATGCTACCAGATAAAGAAATCACAGAACAGAAAAAAACAATAGCACAAATACTTAATGAAATAGCTAAACTAGGCATTTTAAAATTACTAATCCTAATTATTCCATTTGAGCAAAAATCTAAAATAATACTAATTTTAATTACATCAGATAATAAAAATACTATTGTAACAAGTACTTCTTGACGTTGAAAAAATTCACCAATCTGTGCTATGCTTACAGCAACATAAGATGGGAAATATGTTTCGCCAGTAAGAGGATAACCTAAAACAGCTATGTTACGAATAAAAACACTGCAAAGTAAAATAGTTCCATATAAAATTCCTCGAATAAGATGAAATTTTTCCTTTTTATTAAATTTACCAGATAAAACTGCAATTATAAAAAATATTTCAGCAAATGAAATTGCAAAAATATCAATCCCACCTAAAAAAACAGATTGTGCACCTTGATGCATCACAGGTTCTAAGCTATTTAAATCCATAAATGGAATACTTAAAATTACAGATAAAATAATCATAGTAACAACGATATAAAATCCAATTTCACAAAATCTTCCTTTTGCAAAAATATCACTTAATGAAATGATTACACAAGTAATTAAAATAAAAAAAGTAATTAAATGAACACTAGTCTGTTTAAGTGAAATAGTTTTAATAAAGGTTGTAAGGCTAGAAGTGTTTTCAATTATAATAATAACAGCACACACCAAATAAATAATATTTATAAATTTACCAAAAGTTTTGCCGAATATTTCAAAATTAATATCAAAAAAATCATTTTGATGATATCTTTTAACAGGAATTAAAAAAATCAGTGATAAAATAATTATAATTCCACTAGCTACAAGAGCAGAAATCCAAGAATCACGTCCAGCAATAGAACTTCCAGCAAGTGCAGTATTCGTACCTGATAAAAATAATACTGACATTGACATAATTTGCCTTGCAGTTAAAGTATTAGCCATATTAACTTTCTTCCTTTCCTGTCATGATTAATCCACTTTGAGTAAGTTTTATGGATAAATTTAAATCAAAGGACATGTCTTCAAATAATTTTTTATAATTATTCTGATTTTCACTATAGAAATCAGGTATTTTTGAATATAACAATCTGTCAAAACCTAAAAAGTCAACATTAACACCGTACTTTGCAAAATTTATTAATGAAGTTAATTGTGAATAAATATAATTATATGCATCGGTTTCAAGTTCATCTTGTATAGTTTGAGAAATTATATATCCTGTATGCTCAGTGTGCATAAGATCAAGTGTGAGATGAGTATCGATTATAAAAGTTATTTGACCATCAAGCACTTTGGGGGTAATATTTGTTTTACTAGTATCGATTTTAAAAATATTATCATAATTATCTTTAAAAATTCCACCTAAAACAGAATTTTGTAATATATTTAGTGCTAGGCTTTGTTCAGCTGTGATGTAATCAATTAATTTTCCATTTTCAATTATCGCTCCACCAGAAATTTCATACGAACTTTTTCCATTTTCTGAAATTTGTCGCACGACAGGCAGTATAGAAGTATAATTTTGTTGTGAAAGTTTATAAATAGGAGTATCAATTGTGTAAGATAATACTTTTGCCCGTTCAAATTTATCCATCAGTTCAGTGCCAGATACGACATCATCTTGCTTTAATTTAAGCATCTCTTGCGAAGATGTGTTTTGGCTAATAAAAATATACGAAGAAAGCCTAACACCATTATCACGAATAAAATCAGAAATAAGTTGAGTAATACCTGCTTTAGCAGTTGCTTCATCAATTAAAAAAACCTCTGTATGGCTTAAATATAGATTTTCATTAACTTTGCCAACTGCATTAGTTAATGCATCATAAAAACTCAAACCTTCACTGGATATAAAATATGAAGTAAGTTCTGTGGTACCTTGTTTTGGAACAACAATTTCTCCAGTGAATTTAATACCATCTTTTGTAGCATCAATTCCAATAGCAGATAAAACAGTTAAACTGTCAACTTCTCTATACCCTCCACAAGAACAAAGGAGAAGGATTAAGCTTGAAGTAAGCGTAATGCTGTTTATAATTTTATTCATCAGAATTACCTCCTTTATTTGCGATAAATCTATCACTTTGTTTCATATAAAACCAAGGAAATCTAATAAACACATCTCGATACAAAGAACCTTTTTTGGATATAATATCAGTTAAATACAAAATATTAAAAGAATGAATTTTACATAGATGAATTAGTATAATTGACATACCTAATACAAATCCATATAGTCCCAAAATCGATGCACAAATTAATAAAAAGATACGCAGTAATAAAGATGCTGTTTTAAGCTTTGGAACAGCTAAAGCACAAATGCCAGCAAATGCAATGATAATTACCATAGGTGCAGATACAAAACGTGCTTCAACAGCTGATTGACCAAGTACTAATGCACCTACAATTGATAAAGTTTGTCCTATAACTGAAGGTGTTCGTGTGCCGGCTTCTTTTAATAATTCAAAAACAATTAAAAGCAAAATTGATTCTAGTAAAGTCGAAAGAGGAACACCTTGTCTTGATGCTGAAATTGATAGAAGTAATTTTGTTGGTATCATCTCTTGATGAAAGGTAAGTAGAGCTAAATAAATTGCAGGAATAGAGATAGTTAGCAAAAATCCGAATACTCTTAGTAATCTGGATAGGTTTGAATACAAAAAGTCGACATAATAGTCATCATTTGATTGAAAATTCTCCAAAAAAATATAAGGTGCAGTAATTGCAACTGGAGTTCCATCGACAATTAAAGCTATTCGTCCTTCTAAAATTTTAGCAGCAATAATATCAGGACGTTCAGTTGTACCAATAGTGGGGAAGGGTGAAAATTTATTATCACGCATAAATTCATTTAAATAATTGCTATCAAGCACACTATCAATCTGAATTTTAAGCAAGCGTTTTTTAATTTCTGCAAGAACAGCTTTGTCAGCAATTCCTTCAATATAACATAAACACACAACTGTTTTAGTTTGGCTACCAACATTATTAAAAGAAAACTTTAAATCAGGAGTTTTAAGCCTGCGTCTAATCATGCCAAGATTAAACATGAAAGCTTCTGTAAAGCCTTCACGAGGGCCAGATAACACTTTTTCATTATCAGGCTCACTGCCAGACCTTGTCATAAAGCCTTTAGTATTAACGACTATAGGCGTAGCATCACCATCAACAAAAACAACAGTATCACCATATAGAAAAGCATTCATCATTTTTTCAATATCAAGCACTTGCTTAGTATCATTACCCTCAATAATTTGTGTTGCCACAAGAGCTGAATTGATTGCTATAGGATGTGGGCTTTCAAACATAGCAATAGGCTCAACTATACTTTCATTAATCGATAAAGCACTAACCATTCCATCGAAAAAGAAAATAGCACAGCGAAGCGAAGCAATATTACGATTTTGAATAATACGATATACAAATGTATTATCATTTTCAAAAATCTTAGAAAAAAGTTCAATATTCTCATCAAGAGATGAAGAAAAGCTTATACTATTTAGTATAAGCTTTCCGTTTTTATCACGACAAAAGTTACCCATATTTGCACCACCTAATAAAATTTAATATTAGTTTGTGGTATTTATTTATAAATTATTCATTAGAATTTAAAATCATTTGACCTAGTTGTTCAGCAAAAATTACTCCAGCTCGCAAAGCTTCATCAAGTGTATTTCCATTTGTTCCAACTTCTAAAATTATTGAAGCAGGTGTCATATGTTGATTAAAACGTTCTGAACGCAAATTTATAGACCTCATTAAAGTCGGATATTGTGAATTAATTTGACTTTGTAAATTTACAGCGAAATTTAAATTATCTTGCCAATTTGGGTGAGTAAGTCCACCATCATTTGAGCCGATAACAAACATAAGCTGTGCTACCTTCTCTTCATTAATTTCACTAACAGGTTTATATTTTGTACCGTCAGATGCAATCATAGCATCTCGATGAATATCAATAACCATTTGAATTGATGGCGTTTTAGCTATCTGTGCTTCAATTGCATCAAGAGTGCGTGAATAAGATTGATTATAGCTAGGATAATCAAAAATTTCTTCTATATGAATAACCTCGATGCCCATATTAGTCAGTACTTTTTCAATTTCATTTCCTATACGAATAACATTAAAATTAGTATCAAGCGTCCTATCATTATCATCTTGTACATACATATTATTAATATCCGGTGTATATGCTTCGCTTGCATGTGTATGAATAAGAAGTATATGAGGACCTTCTCCTTCAAATCCATCGAAAGATGGGGAAGTAATCATATCTGTGACATTTACTTTTTTGTCAGTTTGATTATTTATATAGACAGTACTAGAAGTAACGTGAACATCTGATTTAGATTGTGATAATGTAAGCTCAGAAATCGGTGATGATATTCCATTTGATAAGTCTTGTGGAATAAAATTTGATTGATGTGTAATGTATGAAAAATCTTCTATGTTTTCTGCTAAATCATCTATTGATATAGTTTTATCATGTTGAAAATCAGGGAGTGAAAATTCAATTGCTTCATTTGGCAATGCTCCGATTTCTATACCTAATATTGATAAATACAAATTTTGATTTTGAGCAATTTCTTTAAAAAAGTTAGTTAATACGTTTTCAGCTCTGATAAAAAAAACTCCTGTTATACACATTGCGATAGAAATTCCGCTTAGGGCAATAGGGGGAAATTTGAGTTTATGTCTTTTCTTAAATTTTAAATTTTTACGTCTTTTCATATTCCTGCCTCCATCTCTTTAAATCATATGGATTAGCAGAGAAAGTTATGACAAAAATATATCTATGTCTTCAATGGATAAATGAGGATTAAGAGCTTTATTAATGCCATAAGCAATAACCTTTGAAATACTAGAAACTTCACTGTCAATGTCTTTGGTTGTAATGATTAAAGGCTGTGATAAATCATCTAAAGCCTCACAATTTAAATTATTGGATTGCTCTTTGATATCATATGCAAGAGTTGCACCATCCACCACAGTTGGAACACCGATACTAATAACAGGTATACCAAGATTTTCTCTTGTAAGTGAAAACCTAGCATTTCCCACACCAGACCCAGGAGTAATACCAGTATCAGAAATTTGAATAGTACGAAGTAGGCGAGATAATCTGCGAGATGCTAAAGCATCAACAGCTATAAGACAAGTTGCACCAGACTTTTCAATAACACCATCAATAATTTCTCCACTTTCAACCCCAGTTAAACCTAAAACTCCTGGAGAGATTGCACTGACGGAAGTAAAATCCCCAAAATGTTCAGGAACATTGTCAATTAAGTGTCTTGTCACTAAAATATTTTCTGTAACTTTAGGGCCTATAGCATCAGGAGTGATAAAACGATTTCCTAAACCAGCTATTAAAACTTGTTTGTTTTCGATTTGCAAAAGCTCGTTTATAACTTCGCTAATAGTTAAAACAAGATTTATAAAATTTTCTCCAGAACGCTCTATCAATTTATTAAGATTTATGGTAAAATATTTACCGATAGGTTTTCCGATGATTTTTTCTGCATCTTTATCAAGTACATGGATTTTAGTGATTTCAAAGCCATGACTATCATAATTTTCTTTTATGATACCCTCTGATATATCATCATTTTTATAGGAAATTTCATAAGCTTCCATAGCTAAATCTGTCCTAATATTCATTTTTTTAGCTCACTCCTTTTTAGGTTTATTTTAGACGCTAAATGTAAATGTATACCATAAATAAAAAAAATAATTTTTTTTGAAAAAACTATTGATTTTTATATAAAATTCTGATAAAATATAAGCCAATGGTTATTTATCAATTAAGGAGGTGGACAAAATGCCAAATATTAAATCTGCTAAAAAACGTGTACTTGTTACTCGTTCAAAAACTCTTCGCAACCAATCAGCGAAATCAGCTTTAAGAACTACTTTAAAGAAATTCCAAGCTGCAGTTACTGCAGGTGATAAAACTGCTTGTGAAGCAGCATACAAGGCAGCTGTTAAAGCAGTTGATAAAGCTTGTGCTAACGGCCTCCTTCATAAAAACAATGCAGCTCACAAAAAGAGTGCTTTAACTCTTGCATTTAACGGAGTTAACTAATTTTAAATTTAAAGGATTACGAAAGTAGTCCTTTTTATTTTTGGAAAATACCATTATACAATTATTTACAAATATTCATTGATAATTATTTATACATACATTTTAATATTTTATTATTGCTTTTGTTGTGATTAAATGGTATTATGAATATGAAAAATCATTTAAGTATTTCTTATTTGATTTTCCTTACACAGCAATAAGAGACATTTAAATTTTATTTCTCAATGCACTCCGAGAAATGTCAGTCATAATTTGGCTTATATAGCGTTTACTACCACAAAACGCAAGTCTCAAGCAATTAGTGTAAGCAAAATAGGAAAGTCTATCGTTTTTCGATGGGCTTTCCTATTTTT
>CAYJKB010000004.1:7934-43472 GCA_964370625.1 uncultured Oscillospiraceae bacterium
AAATATAACAAAACCCCCATACCATGGGGAGTGGTACGGGGGTTGTTGCCTGCCTATTCAGCAAACAAATATTTTTCTATTGTACTTAAAGGTGTCTTATTTTCAGCGTAGTAGAAATTCGGATAGTATATTTTTTCAGATGTCGTACCACCATCTACTACTACATTCACATCAAGAACTACATAATAGTCCCTGCTTTCATAGCCCATCAATTCTATAAATTCTTCAATGATGGCATTTTCCATTAAAGCTTCAATATCAGCTTTATCAGTTATTACATATTCTTTGTTAACTATATTATCAACTTCTTCATCAGTTACACCTTGGTCATAAAGTGAATTGTTGATATAATGGTCTGGAACTAGTGTAATTTGACTAATGTTAGCTACATCAATTTTATCAGTATAATCAAAGCCTATTCCACTTAAAATAGATAATACATTTACATATTCGTCATAAAGTGGTACTCGATAAGTTGATGAACTATACTCATAGTCAGTTGTGGAATATCTCATGGATTCCACGATATATTCAAATTGTAAATCATCTAAATTTACTTGAGCCAATGCTCTTTTATCCCATTCATCAAAATAACTTACATTAAGTATTCCGATAGGTTTTTTATCAGCAATGTCTAAATAAGTAGTGTTTTGTAAATCTTGTGATAATGCATTTAGTATATTTTGCATTGTTACACTATCATTTGTTTGTGTTTCAATTACATTTTCTGTCGCAAGGTCTTTTTCTGTATGTGCTGCAATATGTGCAACATCTTCACGTGGCACTGTGAACACTGGGTGAGTTTTTAGCAAAAATTCATTTGAGTTATAAATAATATTAAATGCATTTTTAGCAAGTTCTCTATCAATTACAGGATAACTACGTGCAAAACTTTGACCATTTTCAAGTGTGAAATAAATTTCAATCCATCTATAATCACTTAATTCGTCACTAACTGGTGTGAGTGTAGTTACACCTTCTGTTGTAGTTGCAACAAGTTCAGCGTCAGTAGTATCATACAAAATATTATTATCTGTATCAGTGTCATTATAAAACTCTGGCAAACGTTCAACACCATTTTCAGCCATAGCATAAACAGCATCAATTATTTCAGGAGAAGTAAGCTCAAGTTTCATTCTATCATCATAATACATATTTTGAAATTGTGGTATATTTTGAATACGTTCTACATCAAAATATACACTTTCGATTTTATCTCTGTCTGGTAAGCTTTCGTTGTAGTTTGTAAGGTCATTTACACCTACGATTAAATATCCAGCAAAAATGACAGAATATATTGCAAGTGGAATTAAACCTTTACGGATAGAACGCACATCAAATTCATAAATAATTTCTACAATCCAGTGCATTAATGCAATACCGATTACAGCACCGATTGCAAGCCATACATAACTATTTGTGTGTGTTGAATTTATGCCGTAGAATAAAATTGTAAGTCCTGCTGCAAATAAAGTTACTACATAATATTTAAGTAGTATTCTGCTTTTGTTAAAGGAAATAGCACTTCCAGCTGTTTCAGATGGCATTATTTTATATAAGAATAATGCAAACACTGCAACTATAGCAGTTCCTAATAAATAAGCAATTAGTGAAATAGTTGTTAAATCCTGTGCGAAATATTGCACTATAGGTGATAGGTTATACAGCAAATCTTCTAGCCCACGTTCCATAGCATATGTTATATAGAAGATACCTTTAAACCCTTCATGTGCTAACACATATAATGGGAATGCAAACAAAGTGAATACATATAAAAGCATTGTAACTATTGTATGCCCACAAATTATTGCACAAAATACACCGATTGTGTATATCGCAAGATAATAAACTACACTTTCAAGTATTACCATTCCAAGTGCTGTATAATTTATAATATTTCCATATCCAGAAGCTACAGCTATAGCAAGAGATAAACCTAAGCTAATTAGGAAAATCGGTAAAACAGCAAGTATACCAGATACATAATTAACACCGAACAGCTTAGTTCGTGAAATTGGTTGCGAGTGATAAAAATCAAGTTTAACTTTTGAATGTGTATATGCAAAAAATGAAACTGACATAACAAAGGCAAAAACTATAATTAGTATTGGAATTGATACATTTGTAGAACTGAAAAAATCTTCAATCGGATTGTAAGTTTGGTAATAATCTTGACCGACCAACATCGCCATTGGTACAGGCATTGTTAGAAGTGTTACAACAATAGTTAAAGCAACTGACCATGTATTTCGTTTTAGTGCAGCAAGCACAAGTTTAAAGAAGGAGACTCTTGATGTCATAACCTGCTACCTCCGTTTCACTAATAAATATTTCTTCAAGTGTAAGTGGTAACATTTCATAGAAAATCGGTAAATTACGAGTTATTGCATTTTCTATAATATGTTTGTCCCCACGTGCTGTAATTGTTCTCATAGAGCCACGTTTTTCTATTTTAAGAATATCAATTCCAGTAAAAGCATCATCAGGTAGTTCATCACGAAATACACATTGTGCTTTATGGATACCTAGTTTCATTTCATCTAAATCACGTGATAATAATATACCACCTTTATGAAGCAGACCTACATGTTCGCAAATATCTTCAAGTTCACGCAAGTTATGAGAAGCAATAATTGGAGTAAGTCCTCTATCTTCCATATCTTGTGCAAAAAGTGATTTAACAGCTTGACGCATAACAGGGTCTAAACCGTCAAAGGTTTCATCACAAAAAATATAATCTGTTTTAGCACATAAAGCTAAAATAATTGATACTTGTTTTTTCATACCTTTTGAAAAAGTTTTAATTTTACGTGTTGCACCTAAATCAAAGCTTTTAAGTAATGTATAAAAACGCTCATTATCGAAGTTTTTATATATCATTTTATAATAATTTTTCATGTCTTCAGGTGTGCTGTTTGGCAGAAAATATTGATCATCTGATATATAGAAAAATCTTTCCTTTAAATGAATATTTTCAAAAATATCAATTCCATCTAATTTAATTGTTCCTGTATCAGGTTTAAGTACCCCAGCTGCCATACGTAAAAATGTTGATTTACCAGCACCATTTGTTCCAATAAGCCCGAATACACTATGTGGCTTTATTGTAGCATTAATGCTATCTACAGCTTTAATATTGCCAAAACTTTTGGATAAGTTAGTAGCTTCAATCATGTTTACCCTCCTCTTTTATAGATGAAACTATAGTTGCAAAACTTTTTTCAAGATTTTCTATAGTTTCCCCCAATGATATAAGCTCGACTGCACTATCATGAATTTGTTTGTAAATTTCACCGATATGTGTAAGCTTTATATCCTCTGTATGACTTGATACAAAATTTCCTCTCCCCTTGACAGAATAAATTATACCTCGTCGCTCTAATTCTTGATATGCCTTTTGAATTGTGTTAGGATTAATTGCAAGGTCACTTGCTAGTTGGCGAACAGATGGCATTTTCTCATCTTTGGTAAGTGCACCAATTCGTACAAGTTCTTCGATTTTCGATACGACCTGCTCATATAAAGGTCGTCTATCTTTGTAGTCTATAAATATCACACGCTGGACCTCCTTGTAAACTGTAAAGCTTTGCATTACAGAGTGTATTAAGACACCTAGTACACTTAGAGCATACAATACACTTGAATATTTGTCAATACTTTATTTGAAAAAAATTAAAAATTAGTGTAAAATAGATTTATAAATTAAAAGGGGAGAAGTGCAAAATGATAAACATAGGCAATGATTGGGATAATCTTTTAGCTGACCAATTTTCAAGCGAATATTATCAAAATCTTCGTGAATTTCTTATAAATGAATATAAAACAAAGACAATTTATCCATCAAAGTACGATATTTTTAATGCACTTAAAGAAACAGCATACCAAGATGTAAAGGTTGTAATACTAGGTCAAGACCCATATCATGGCGAAGGGCAAGCACATGGAATGTGTTTTTCCGTTAAAGAAGATATGCCACCTCCACCATCGTTGGTAAATATTTTTAAAGAATTAAAATCAGATATAGGGTGTGAAATTCCGAAAAATGGGTACTTATTGCCTTGGGCAAAACAAGGTGTACTATTACTAAACACAGTGCTAACTGTAAGAGCATCTCAGGCAAATTCACACAAAGGCATGGGTTGGGAAATTCTTACTGACAGAATAATTTCATTACTTAATGAACGCCAAACACCTATGGTTTTTGTTTTATGGGGCTCACCAGCACGCAAAAAAAAGACACTTATTACAAATAATAAGCATCTAATATTAGAAACTGTGCACCCAAGCCCACTATCAGCATATAATGGATTTTTTGGTTGTCAACATTTTTCAAAAGCTAATGAATTTTTAAAAGATAATGGACTTTCTTCGATTAATTGGGAACTATAATTAACAATGGTGTGTGTCGCTTTGCGACACACACCACATTTATTTTATAAGTCTTTACCCATCATGATATGCTCGCAGTATTCTTCCTTAAAAATTTCACCATAAGGAATGTAGCCAGATTTTTCATAAAAATCACTAGCACGAGTTTGTGCACCGAGAACAGCACGTTTAAAGCCTAACTCAACTGCTTTACTTTCGATTTCTTTTAGTAATATTAAACCGAAATTATTCCCTCTGTATTTTTTTTCGACAGCTATTCTGCCGATATGAGCATAACCATCATCATCTTTGAATAATCGACCAGTCATCACAGCGACATCATCAATATATCCAACAACATGATGAGCATAGTCATCAATTGCATCAAATTCATCATAAAATTCTTGTTCTATGACAAAAACATGAGACCTAATATGCGCAGCATGCGAAGGTAATTTATTAAACCAAACAAATTTCATTGTACTCTCCTAATTCTCACAAAATTTAATTTTGTGGTGTGGTTCCGTCAGGTAACATAAATCTAGCATCACCTAACACAAAAAGTGATATATCTTGAATTTCAGTAGTGTTTGTAACTGTGTCATCTACACTTTTAGAATACGAAGTCAGTAAACCTGTTTGAACAGATACAGTAAAAACTAGCTCGGTATTATCGTATGGAGAAATGCCAACAACAATATTAGGTTGGCTTCCATCATATTCGATTTCTGCAAAAGTGATTTGTGTAGTGTCATAATTTAAAATATCTTTATAAGATGGAATATATAATGTATCATCTAGTGTAAAATCTGCAATATTGCCCTTGTAATAGTCAATTTGTCCATGTTCCCAAGAATAAATAAAGTTTGAAGTAAGTAGAATATGTTCGGAAATACTTCCGTCTTCAGTGTGAACAATTTTACTTAAATCATTGTTTACATATACATCAGAAATTGTTTGCCCCAATCCATCTTGCCAAAAATAAGTATTAATAGCTTTAGCTGTATAAACTTGAGGACGGTTTAAAGTTTCAACTATGCTTTTAACATTTAAAGGAGTAAGATTTGCGGGAACATCATTAAAAATTTCTGTACTTTCTAAATGATTGCCACCTTGCACATTTCCATTATTCTCACCTTGTTCAGGCAAAACAATCCCACTTGAATTATTTCGATAAGTATATTCAGTTATAAAAAAATTAGCAAACATACCAATAATCACAAAAACAATTGTTAAAATGCCAACAGCACTAATTTTACTTAATTTCACCTAAGTACCCTCCTGTTATATACGGATAAATACCAGTTAAAGGAATGAATTATGGATTAAAGCGTTCAGGTGGATTTTCAGCTTTTTTGAAATAGTAACGAATAGCATCAATAATTCTAAGACTAGCTTTACCATCGCCATAAGGATTTACAGCATGAGCCATTTTATCATAAGCATTACTATCATCTAGCAGTTTACACGCTAAACTTAAAATATTATCATAATCAACACCAGCAAGCTCAACTGTGCCAGCTTCAACAGCTTCAGGACGTTCAGTTTCACGACGTAATACTAAAACAGGTTTACCAAGAGATGGAGCTTCTTCTTGAAGTCCACCAGAATCTGTCATAATCATATAAGAACGAGCCATTAAATTGTGCATTTCATCAACTGTAATAGGGTCTATCAAGTGAATACGTTCTTTGTTTGCAAGATGTTTTGCTGCCATTTCACGCACATAAGGGCTTAAATGAACAGGGTATACGATATCAATGTCTTGATATCGATTAGCAAGTTCTGCAAGTGCTGTCATAATATTCTCCATAGGTTCACCATAATTTTCACGCCTATGGGCTGTAACTAAAATCACCTTGCGATTATTATAATCTAAATTTTTAAGTGTTTCATCACGAAATTCATAAGTATCAGAAACAGTGCTAGAGATTGCATCTATAACAGTATTTCCTGTAACATATACATGATTTCTGATATCTTCAACAGCTAGATTATTTTCATTCGTCACAGTAGGTGCAAAATGAAGTTCAGCTATTTGACCTGTAAGTTTTCTATTCATTTCTTCAGGGAATGGGGAGTATTTATCAAAAGTACGAAGCCCAGCTTCAACATGTCCTACAGGGATTTTAGCATAAAAAGATGCTAATGCACCAGCAAAAGTAGTAGAAGTATCTCCATGAACAAGCACAATATCTGGTTTTGCAGTTTCAAGAACATCAGATAAAGCGTTTAAAGCTTTAGTTGTGATTTTTGCTAGTGTCTGCGAAGGTTCCATAATATCAAGGTCATACTTTGGGGTAATACCAAAAATATCAAGCACTTGGTCAAGCATTTGGCGATGTTGACCTGTTACACATACGATACTTTCTATATCATCATTTTTCTCAAGTTCTAGTACTAAAGGTGCCATTTTAATAGCTTCAGGGCGAGTACCAAAAACTGTCATAACTTTAATTTTTTGCATAAAAAAGCTCCATTCTGCTAAATTTATTTATCATTGTCATCATCATCTAAATCTGAGTTGGAAATTGTAAAAATAACTTTAGATACAATAGCAATGCCGACAATGATTGCCGCAAGTAAGAAAATTGCACGTATTTCACCGCTTGTAGTAAGCACAACGGCAGAAAGCCCAAGCACACCACTTATAGTGTAAAGAATAGCTACAGCTTGCTTTTGATTAAATCCCATGTCGATTAATCTGTGATGCACGTGCCCTCTATCAGGGCTCATAGGACTTCTTCCTGATAGCACACGTCTTATAATTGCAAAAGCTGTATCAAAAATCGGAAGTCCTAATATTAAAAATGGAATTGCAAAAGATACAATAGCATAAAACTTAAATAAACCTAAGATTGATACTGTAGCTAAGATATAGCCTAAAAAAGTAGCGCCAGTATCACCCATAAATATTGTTGCAGGGTTTAAGTTATAAGGCATAAATCCAATACAAGCACCAGTTAATGCAGCTACAATTACAGCTACATAAGGTTCACCAACTAAAAGCGCTATAGCTAAAAGTGTAAATGAAGAAATTGAAGATACCCCAACAGCTAAACCATCAAGCCCATCAATCAAGTTTACAGAGTTAGTAATACCAACTATCCATAATATCGTTATTGGAATAGAAAAGAAACCTAAATCAATATATAAAGTATCACTAAAAATATTAGGATTTGTAAAAAACTCGATGCTAAGTCCAAAAGCGACAGGCACAGCAGCAGCTACTATCTGTATGATAAATTTAAGCTTTGCAGAAAGTGGCCTACAATCATCAATAATTCCAAGAATTACAATTATAGTAGCACCAATTAATATACCTGTAAATTCAGCATTAATATCAGCGAAAAGAAATACACTAATCATAAATCCTAGATAAATTGCAAGTCCACCTAATCTAGGAATTGGCTTTTTGTGCATTCGTCTATTATCTTTAGGCACGTCAATAGCACCGATAACACGAGCAAAACGTTTAACAAGCGGTGTCATGGCAAAGGCTATAATACCAGAAACCACAAAAGCTATTAAAACGAGTGCTATAAGTTCTAATTCTCTTGTCATAACCAACCTCTTTTATCGTTTAATAAATCCAACTTTGCGATATACTTTATCAAGAGTTTTTCTCGCAATACGGAAAGCATCTTCGGCACCTTTTGTATAAATTTCTTCTAAATAGTCTTTGTTTTTAAGCAAATCTTCTGTTTTTTCACGAACAGGACGAAGCGTTTCAGCAACAGCTTCACCAACAGCAAGTTTAAAATCACCATAGCCTCTGCCTTCAAATTCTGCTTCGATTTGTTCAAAAGTTTTGTCTGTAATACAAGAATAAATTGTCATAAGGTTACGAACACCGTCTTTACCTTCGCCATCACAAACACGAGTGTCAGAATCTGTTACAGCACGTTTGAATTTGCGAATAATAGTATCAGCACTGTCAGAAAGCAAGATAAATCCATTTTCGTTTGTATCTGATTTGCTCATTTTTGCAGTTGGCGTTTGAAGACTCATGATTTTAGCTCCAACTTTAGGCATATAAACCTCTGGAACTTTGAAAGTATCGCTATAAATTCCGTTAAAACGATTAGCAATGTCACGAGTGATTTCAATATGCTGTTTTTGGTCAATCCCTACAGGAACTAAATCTGTTTGATAAAGTAGAATATCAGCTGCCATAAGTGCTGGATAAGTAAATAGGCCTGCATTGATATTATCAGCATTTTTAGCAGATTTATCCTTAAATTGTGTCATTCTGGAAAGTTCACCAAACATTGTATAGCAATTAAGAATCCAAGCAAGTTCTGCATGTGATGGAACATGGCTTTGAATAAATAGTGTGCTTTTCATAGGGTCAATTCCACAGGCGATATATTGAGCCAATACTTCTAAAGTTTGGCGACGTAAATCAGCTGGATTTTGACGAACTGTGATAGCGTGCATATCAACTACACAGTAGATACATTTATAATCTTCTTGAAGTTTTTCCCAATTTCGAATAGCTCCAATATAGTTTCCAAGCGTAAGTTTGCCACTAGGTTGAACACCTGAAAATATGGTTTTTTTTGCTGGTGCTGTGATTTCAGACATTAGTTGTTTCCTCCAAGATATTCGTTGATTGTAGCAGCTAAAAGGTCAATACCTGTTATAATTTGTTCTTCTGATGGAAGAGAGAAGTTTAGTCTAAATCCTGGGCAAACAGCATTTTCATCAACAGAGAAAGCAGAACCAGGCACAGCAGCTACTTTTTTAAGCCCAGCAAGTTTACAAAGTTCAAAACCGCTAAAGCCTTCAGGTAGTTCACAGTAAATGAAAAGTCCACCCTCTGGGCGAGAAATTGTAATGCGTTTATCGAATTTTTTATCTATTTCATTAAGCATAAGTGAACATTTTTTGCTGTATATCCCACGAATTTTTTCAATATGTGCTTCTAAATCATATCTTGTTAAATATTCATGGAATACAATTTGGAAAAATAGGTTAGTATGCACATCACTAACTTGTTTTGCAACAACAAGTTTTGTTGTGATAGCTTTGTCAGCTACACAATATCCAATTCTGATACCAGGTGCTATGATTTTAGAATAAGAGCCAGCATAGATAACTCTGCCTGTAGTGTCCATGCTTTTAATGCTTGGAACAGCTTCGCCAGTGTAACGTAATTCAAAGTAAGGGTTATCTTCAAGAATCATAACATCATATTTTTCAGCAAGTTCAAGCATACGTTTGCGACGTTCTAATGGCATTGTTCTTCCTGTTGGATTTTGGAAAGTTGGAATTGTATATATAAGTTTTACATTTTCCGTAGTTTTTAGAAGTTCTTCTAGTGCATCAATTTTCATACCGTGTTCATCCATTGGACACGCAACAAGGTTTGCACCATAACTTCTAAATGCATTTAATGCACCAACGAAGCTTGGGTCTTCACAAATTAGGCTATCACCTTCATTTAAGAAAGCTTTAGCTGTAAGTTCAATAGCTTGTTGACCACCACTTGTGATAATTAGCTCATCAAAATCTTTGCCTATATTAAATTTCTCTTTTAAGCGTGTAGCTGTAACTTCACGAAGAGCAGGATAGCCTTCACTCATACCATATTGAAGTGAGCCAGCTGCACGAGTTGCAAAAAGTTCAGCTGTAATTTCAGCCATTTCTTTAGCTGGGAAAGCATCAGGAGCTGGAGAGCCAGCTGCAAAAGAAATAACAGTAGGGTCAGATGTTACTTTTAATATTTCACGAATAGCAGATGGTTTAAGTGATGATATTCTGTCAGAAAATGTATAGTTCATTTTAATTCTCCTTTAGTATATGAAAGTTTGTTAAATGTTAAAGTATAGCATTAATAAATGCAATCATTTCATTGTAGCATAATTATGATTTTTTCGCAAGAAATTAGAATGTAAAAATTCTTAAATAATGTAAAATATTGAATTTTTAACAAATTGTTATCTTGATAAAGTTTCACATTTGATATTATTCATAAATTTAATATTAGCACAAATATTTAAAAATCGTACAAATGATTGATTATTCTTATTTTACGGTAGAAAAAATTTAAAAACTATGATATAATGTAATGCACTGAATTTTTACAAAAAATTTAATTCATTGTGTTTATACTTAAAAAAGAAGTTAAACTTAGAATACATATACTTGATTAATACAGGAGGTATCTTCGTGGCTGAAAATAAAAAACCACAATCTACAACGAAAAAAACAACAACAACAAGAAAACCAAGAGCAAAGAAAGCTCCACCAGAACCACCACAAAAAACAGGGATTAGCAGGGGTGCATGGGGGCTTATTTATTTAAGCATAGGCATATTATTGCTGATATCAACATTTAGTGCAGATGGTGTTTTGTTAAAAATATTTTTCGATTTATGCAGTGGGCTTATCGGATATGGCACATATCTTTTAATACCGGCAATGTTTGGATTATCAGCTTTATTCTTTGTTGTAAGAAAAGCAAAAGTGCGTCTGCGTGCGACGTGTATATTTTTATTGCCAGTATTCGCAGGTTCACTAGTACATGCGTTTATGGTTAAAAACACATTAGAATTTAGCTTTAGCACAATAATTTCACTATTTACAACAGGGGTAGAGCTTACAAGTGGCGGAGTATTTTCTGGTGCATTTGCTATGCTTTTAATGTGGGCATTTTCATATTATGGAGCAATTTTCATATTACTTATTATGTGCTTAGTGTTAATAGCTATAGCTTTTCGTATTACTCCATCAAAAGTATTCAGAAAAATATCAGATTTAAAAGAATATATTGCAGATGAAGAAGCTTTAGAGGAAGAAATCGAAGAAGAACTTCCGAATTTAGTTAAAGATAATCCAAAAGAAATAGAAAAGAAACCTAAATCAACAGAAAAACTTTCTCTTTTTGGCAAAAAGAAATCTGCAAATATTGATATTCCACTTGATGATGAAAAACCTAATAAAGATAAAACATTTACAGAAACGCCGTATGACACTAGCATGTCAGAAGATAGAAAAGTAAAATCAGCTGATATAGATGCTGATGATTTTGATGAAAATTCACCACTTAATGATAATGCAGAACAAAATGACCCTCTTGCAGTATTTGCAGATAAAGATAATACTGAACATGTACTTCAAGATATTTCAAAACCTATAGTAAAAGAAATTTCGGAAGAAGATGAAGACTTTGCACAACAAAATAACAATCGTGATGCAATACCGTTAAATGATCTTGAACTTCCTGTAGCATCTAACGAAGAACTTATACAAAAAGCTGCTACAAAAGCAATTGATAATGAAAAAGTAGTTGAAGATGATGATATTGTAAAACAGATGAATAATGCATTGCATGACCCAACTAAATCAGGCGAGGTAGAATATAATTATCCGCCTATTACATTATTAAATCCACATCGTTCAACTGCTGGAGATGCGACACAAGAACTTCGTGAAAGCTCTGAGAGATTGCTTGATACATTATCTAGTTTTGGAATTGATGCTGATATTATTAATATAATCAGAGGACCATCAGTAACTCGTTTTGAAATTCAAATACCACGAGGTGTGAAATTCTCGAAAGTTACATCATTATCTGATGATATAGCGTTATCACTTGGTGCTGCAAATGTGCGTATAGCACCTATCCCAGATAAAGTTGCAGTTGGCATTGAACTTCCTAATAAATCTGTTCAAACAGTATTTATCCGTGAAGTTTTGGGTTCTAACGAATTTAAAAGGGCTCAAAGTAAACTTAGTTTTTCAATAGGTAAAGATATTACAGGAATGCCTATTATTGGTGATATTGCAAAAATGCCACATATGTTAATAGCTGGTACTACAGGTTCTGGTAAATCAGTTTGTATTAACTCGCTTTTAGTCAGCATATTATATAAAGCATCACCAGAAGATGTGCGATTAATTATGATTGACCCTAAAATGATTGAACTTGGTAGCTACAACGGTGTGCCACATCTTATGATACCAGTTGTTACAGACCCTAAAAAAGCATCTGGTGCACTTAACTGGGCTGTGGGCGAGATGATGCGTCGTTATAAGCTGTTTTCTGAACTTTCTGTGCGTGATTTAGCATCATATAATGCAGCTGTTAAAAAGCATAATGATATACCGCCTGTAGAAGATGAAGAAAAAATTTATCTTGAAAAACTACCTCAAATTGTAATCGTAATAGATGAACTTGCAGACCTTATGATGGTTGCAGCTCGTGAAGTTGAAGATGCAATTTGTCGTATTGCTCAAATGGCACGTGCAGCTGGAATGCATCTTGTAATTGCAACTCAGCGTCCTTCCTCTGATGTAATCACAGGCATTATGAAAGCAAATATTCCATCAAGAATAGCATTTGCTGTAGCATCACAAATTGAAAGCCGAATTATTTTAGATCAAACAGGGGCAGAAAAATTAATCGGTAAAGGTGATATGCTATACTCACCACTTGGTATTGCAAAACCACAACGTGTACAAGGTTGCTTTTTGAGTTCAGAAGAAGTTGAAGCAATTGTAGACCATATTAAGCAAGATGCTACACCAAGTTATGACCAAGCTGTGCTTGACCATATAGAAAAACAAGCAGAAAAAGGTTCTGACACAGGTGGTTATGGTGATGACTCTGGTGATGAAGATGAAATGTTGCCACAAGCTATTGATTTAATTGTAAATAGTGGTCAAGCTTCTGCATCTATGTTACAAAGAAAATTAAAACTTGGATATGCTCGTGCATCAAGGCTAATTGACCAAATGGAAGATAGAGGAATTGTTGGAGCGTCAGAAGGTTCTAAGCCTAGACAGGTATTAATTTCACGAGAAGATTGGCAAGAAATGAAAATGCGTCAGAATATATAGAATATTTAAATCATATAATTTAAAAAGGAGTGTATATTTATGAGTAATCTTAAAAAAATTAATTTAGCAGATGTGGATATGGCACCGAATGTATTTGATAAACTTAAAAAACAATTTGTGCTAATTTCGGCTGGTGATGAAGAAAAGTCAAATGCTATGACAGCAAATTGGGGTGGTTTTGGGATACTTTGGTTTAAAGAGGTTGTAACTATTTATGTTAGACCACAGCGCTACACGTATGAATTTACTGAAACACATGATAAATTTGCTGTTACGTTTCTAAAACCTGAATATGCAAAGGCACATAAAGTATATGGCAGCAAATCAGGGCGTGATTGTGATAAAGAAAAAGAAACAGGGCTTACAAAAACATTTGTTGGTGGTGTTCCTACTTATGAAGAGGCTGAATATGTGTTAGTTTGTAAAAAATTATATGCAGATGACATTAAAGAAAGTGCATTTATTGATAAAGAATGCCTGAAATGTTATGATAATGATTATCATCGTATGTATATTGCTGAAATATTAGAAGTATATCAAGGATAAAGTCTAAAGGCTGTAACGATTTTTGTTACAGCCTTTAAACTGTCAAAAAACTCAAAATTTATCATACTACATTTTTATATTTAGACAACAAAAAGCCTATAACGAAAACTTAATTTCATTATAGGCGAAATTTGCTTAGGGCGGTTGTAACAGGGTGAGCTACAACCACTTTAAAATATATTTTGTGAAGGAGATTATAAGTAATTTAATGAAAAAGATACATAAGCACAAGGATTGCAGAGCCCATTAATTCAACTGCTTTAATAACTAATCTTGCAACATCCATTTGCTTACACCAACCTTTCTCTTGATGTTTTTATTTTAGCAAATAAAGACAAATATGTAAATAGATTTTGAACAAGCTGACAAAATTGTAAGTTTGAATAAAAAAACAAAAGAGTGTGATGTCACACTCTTTTATTTTATAGATTTTAGATGTGCTAATAAAATATCGGCGATATCCTCAATAGGGGCTTGTTTAGCTACGCCACCAATGTCAAAAGCTACTTTAGGCATTCCGTATACAACGCAAGTTTCCTTGTCTTGACCAATAGTAAAACTGCCTTTTTCTCGCATTTCTAAAAGCCCACGAGCACCATCTTGTCCCATTCCTGTAAGTATAACTCCGATAGAATTACTTTTATATGTGGAAGCAACAGAAGAAAACAAAACATCTACAGATGGTCTATGTCCTGTTACACGCTCTGCTTCGAATAAATTTACAGCAAAGCCACCAGAAATAGCAGGAACAACTTTCATATGACAATTCCCACCCGGAGCTATAAGAGCAAGCCCAGAATATAGCTTATCACCATCTTTTGCTTCACGAACCTCTATTTTACATAGAGAGTCAAGCCGTTTAGCATATAAATCAGTAAAAACTTCTGGCATATGCTGAGTAATTACAATGGGAGGCAAACTGGCAGGTAATTCACGTAATATTTGCAAAATTGCCTCGGTGCCACCTGTTGAAGCACCAATTGCTATTATGGAATTTAGAGCTTTATCTGAAAGTTTTATATTTTCATTTGAGGATAAAATCATAACTATCAAACTCCATATAATATATATTTAAGGTTTTCTGTATGCTGCAGAGATGATGGTTTTATAGCCTGTATTAAATTCAGATATACTTTCTGAATGTCCAATAAATAGATAACCACCTGAGGATGTAGCGTTGTAAAATCTTTTAGCTAAAGCACCTTTAGTATCCTTATCAAAATATATCATAACATTTCGGCAAAAAATCACATCAAACTTAAGCTTAAATTTGATTTCATCCATAAGGTTAAACGTGCGGAAAATAATATTAGAACGCAAATCATCTGTTACAGTATAAGTGTTATCAGAAGCGTTATGATTAAAGTATTTAGAAACATAATCTTTCGGCATATCTTTTAATGATTCGGCAGGATATGTCCCCTTATAAGCTTTATCTAATACTCTGCGAGAAATATCAGTTGCAAGGATACGAGTATCCCAGCCCGTTTTTTTAAAATGCTCTTTAAGCAAAATAGATAAAGTATATGGTTCTTCACCAGAAGAACAGCCAGCGCTCCAAATACTAAGAACCTTATCTTTCTTTGTCTTTTCAAGATAAGGAAGAACAACATCTTTAAAGTAATCAAAATGCACATGTTCACGCATGAAATACGTATAGTTTGTTGTAAGCAGATTTAAAAGCGTTTCAAGCTCTGCTGGATTTTGATTATTTATAATATCATCGATGTATTGAGTAAAAGATGTGTAACCATTAGATTTCAGCAAGCTATTTAATCTACTTACTATTAATTGTTTCTTTTGTGTTAAATTAATTCCAAAATTTGTTTGGATAAAAGTTGTAAGCCTAATAAAATCACTATCAGATAATGTAAACATAATAATATAAGCTCCTCACTGAAAATAATTTAGATGCTTATAACTGCTTGGCAATCAAGAAGTAAAGCAACTGTGCCATCTCCAAGGGTAATCATTCCACTTGCTAAAACATCTCTATGTTCTGTTGGAATAGGAGAAGCATTCGAAATATCAATATCTTGAACTTGTAAAACAGTATCAACGATAATTCCAATCATTGTGCTGTCTATTTCAAGAATAACAATACAAGTTTTGTTGTTATATTCTAAAAATTCTTTGTTCATACGAAGTCTCATATCTAAAATAGGTAGAACTTGACCACGTAAGTTAATTACACCACGTATATAGTCAGGAACCATAGGAATAGGTCTAATCATGAAGTTTGAAATAATTTCAATTACGTGTGTAGTGCTAACGCCAATAATTAATCCATCAGATAAAAATGTTAAAAATCTTTCGGTTTCATCTGCAGTTGCTTCGATTTCTTCTTCAAATGGTTCCATTTGAAATAATCCATAATCACTCATTTATTTCTACCTCCGTTCTATCGTTTAAAGCGATGAGATGCAGATACATAAATATTACCAACATCTAAAATTAAACTGATGTTACCATTTCCTAAAATAGTACAACCACTAATACCCATGCTTTTAATATCAAAGCTATTTAAATATGAAGGCAATGGTTTAACAACAACTTGTTGTTCACCAATTAACTCATCAACAAATAAACAGAATGATTTATCGCCAGATTCAAGCCAGATTAATATACCTTCAGAAATATCTGTTACATGTTCAGGCATGTTAAATGCTTGAGATAATCTAACTATAGGATAAAATTCACCCATGCAACGAATAATTTCATTTCCATATGGATCATAAACTACATCGTCAGCAGTTGCTTTAAAGGATTGACGAATGCTTGAAATAGGCAATGTGAAAGTTTCACCACTAACAGAAACTTCCATACCGTCAACAATAGCAAGCGTTAGAGGGATTTTAAGTGTAAATGCACAGTTGTGACCAACGTCATTAGATAAAGTAACTGTACCACCGACGCTTTCAACATTCTTTTTAACAACATCAAGCCCAACTCCACGACCAGAGTATTCTGTAACTTGAGCATTAGTAGAAAATCCAGGAAGCATAAGCAAAGATAGAATTTCTTTCTGTGCATATTCTTCTGGGGCTTTTGTTAAAAGACCTTTGCGTTCAGCCTTTGCTAAAATAGCATCAGTGTTAAAGTCTTTCCCGTCGTTTTGAATTCTGATAATAACATCACTACCAGTATGTTCAGCAGATAAAACAATTTCACCTTGTGCAGGCTTTCCGGCTGCTATACGTTCTTCAGGAGTAGTTTCAATACCGTGGTCCATAGCATTACGCACAATATGCATAATAGGGTCTGCAATGTTATCTACAATTGTTTTATCAACCTCGGTGTTTTCACCGATTATTGTAAGTTTAACATCTTTGTTTAGAGCTTTTGACATATCACGAACAATACGGCTCATTTTTTGGAAAATACCAGATACAGACACCATTCGAAGAGACATAGCAATGTCTTGAAGGTCATCTGTTAATTTGCGAAGTTGTCTTGTTGATTTATAAAAGTTATCAAGCTTAAGTCCACGAAGTTCTGGAGAAGCAGATACCATAGATTGTGTGATAACAATTTCCCCTACAATAGCCATAAGATTATCAAGTTTTGCTAGATTTACACTAATTAAGCTTTGTTTAACTTGGTTTTTAAGCTTGTCTACACCATTATCAGCAGCAGGTTTAGCAGCTGGCTTAACTTCAGGTTTTTCAATATTTTGTGGCTGGGAAGTTGGTGGTGTAGAAGGTTCTTCTTTAGGCACTTCCGCTTTAGTGCCAAGCATAGATTGTTCTGCAAGTTCTTGATAAATTGGATTTACAATAATCTCATAAGATGCAACATTGTTAAGTGAAGGGATTTCGGCAACAATAGTTTCAACGTCTTCTTCAGTGTGCAGACCTAGATAAAATCCATGTTCGATTATAGATTCAGCTGATGACGGATTAGTTTCAATGTCATCAGGAGCATAGCAAAATTGAAGCCCTAATTCTTGAACAGATGTAACAACCATGAAAGCACGTAAATGTTCCATGCCAATATCAGGTTCAAAGTTTAAACGCATAAAATAAGGAGCATCAATTTCAGGAATAAAAGCAATGTCATCATCAGATGACGAAGGTGCTGGAGCAGTAGTTGTAGCACTAGCTTGTGTAGCAGCATTACCTCCACCTTTAAGTTTATTTAAAAACGAATCGATCAATTCAATAAAATCAGAAATATTATTATCAAGCTCACCACCAGATTCGATGATTTGAACATCTTCCCTTAATCTATCTGTGCACTTAAATAATAAATTGAAAAGATCATTTTTTTGGTCAGAAGACATTCTATCCATTCCGTTTTCACGTATATCAAAGAATAAGTCTTCAACGTGATGGGCAACTTCCATAAGAGGATTGAATTCCATCATGGCAGAAGAGCCCTTTATAGTATGCATGGCTCTAAAGATTTCATTAACTTCGTCGGATGTAAAATCGCCAGTTTTTTCAGCATTTAATAGTAGTTCATCTAAGGATTCTAAAAGCGTGTTAGTTTCAAATAGATACGCCTCTAGCATGTTGTCTTGAAAGCTACTCATATTAATTTGCACCACCTTGATAAAGATAAAATTTAATTAATTATTGCAAAAGCAAACTGAATTGTGGTAATGTATATATATACACTTACAATATAATAACATATAATTCTTAAAAATAAAATACGAAATGTGAAAATAAATCGCAGAAGGTGAAAAAATGTCAAATATTTTAAAAGTAACAACACCTGTTTTGGGGTATGACAATGCAAATAATGTCAAAACAGGCCCTGTAAAAACCACTGACCCTAGTATAAATGCTCCGATTTTGCCGGATAAAGTAACGAAACCAGATGCAAGATCAGATTCTGCTTCTAGCGAACAGAATGTTGCAATGAAGTTTAAATATCAGTCGAATTATGATAATTTCATATCTCAAATGTTGAAACTATCAGGAATGACTGAACACTTTTCCAAGCTATTTTTCGAAAGATTTGCGACAATTGTTCAATCAGGATTAGGAGAAGAGTTTGCAGAACAAATCGGTTCGTTTTTTGAGATGGTTGGCGTAGAACAATTTGAACTTGTAGATTTTCTAAAAAAACAAACATCAGCAAGTGTAAGATTTACAGGAGCATTTTTTGAAGTGCTTAATAATGTGTTGAAACAAACTACATCAGTTGAACTTAAAACATCAATACTTGATTTTTTGCGTAGATACGTTGATATGGCTGAAAATAATCACCTTATGCAAAACATGCAAAATGCACTAGATGAAATTTCTAAAAATCTGGTTAAATCCTCTGCGGGAGAGCTTGCAAAGCTTGTAGATAAATTGATAACAACTATGCCAGCATCTGATGCAATTATTACACAGAATACATCGATTTTAAAAGATGAAATATTGCCTTTTATAAATAAATATATTTCAAAATTTAATGATAGAGGTGAAATACGAAAATTCACAGCTATTTTGTCAGCATATGTGGCACGCTATCAAAACGGAAAACAAGAAAGAGTCACAGGTGCTTTTGAGCAATTGATGAAATTTACAGCAATGCAAAAATCCTTTGGAGATTTAAATCCTGAAACACTACTTATGGTGTTATCGAAAACAGAATATGAAAAAGGGGTTAAAACTCAGCAGTGGATGGATAATTTTGTTGAGCTAGTCGAAAAAGGCGTATCAGGACAGGCTGGAAGTGAAAATAAAGCAGTATTTAAAAATCTAATGCAGTCGATTTTACTTAATGAAAGTGTTTATATGCCAGTGTTGCACTTGATGCTTCCACTTGCGATAGATGGAAAGCTTATGTTTGCTGAAATGTGGATTGATCCTGACGCTGATAAAAATAAACAAAACAGCGAAGGTGGAAATGAGAAAACAGTAAGCGGACTTATTAAATTTGATGTTCAAGAAGTTGGATTTTTTGATTTATTTTTCATGTACACAGATAATAAAATTCGCCTACAGATGACATGCCCTACAAAGCTTGAAGAAGATTTAGATGGCATTCATAAAGCTATATCACAGATTTTAGTGGATAATGGGATTGCAATTGAAGAATTGTTCGTGGAAACAGGGACACCTTCTATTCCGATTTCGTCAGCATTTCCAAGAATATTTGAAAGGAAGAATAGTGTAAATGTCTCGATTTAATGATGTGTTAAACCAAAAAGCAGTGGCTTTATCTTATGATGAAAAAGAAAATTCAGCACCGATAGTTGTTGCATCGGGTATGGGGTATATAGCTGAAAAAATAGTAGAAACAGCGCAAAGAAATGGTGTGCCAGTTTATGAAGACAATTCACTTGCCACAATGCTTACACAACTCGAATTAGGTTCTCAAATCCCAGAGGAAATATATTCAGCGATAGTAGATATTTATGTATATTTTCTGAATTATTCAATGAAACCAAATGATACAGAAAAAGAAATTGTAGAAATAGAAGAAAGCCAAGAAACAACACAAACTGTGTAAAAACAAGGGTCGATACTGAACTTAAGCTGAAGCATGGAAAAAAACCATAATTTAGATAAGAACAAGGTATCGACCTTTATATTTACAACTAAGCAAAAAGCAAATTATCTTCTTTTTGCACTTTCACGAAAACGCATTTGTTGTTTAAAAGCAAAACTGCGAATAGAACTTTCAGAGGAAGATGGGATTTTTTCAAATTTGCACCCATAACCGAATAGCCCATCATCATCTTTGATATGAGGGTTGTGAAGGGAACGGTCTTGCGGAGTGTCCATTCTTAATATATGTGTGTTTAATATTAAAGGAGCTTTTCCATCAAGGGGTAATCTTAAAGATAAAATAGAATGCTTAGTAAATGCCACAGGAGTTTCAAAGTAAACACCACCAGCACTTAAATTCATTATTGTTATCTTGATGTATGGAGTGCCACCATGACGAATAATATAAGGCTCGTTCAAAGAAATTTCCATATCAGCGGGAACAGCAACTTCGGCATCAATACTAACACGTGCCTTATAATCAGAACGACGTTGTTGAACAGAAATTTCTTGGCTTAAAATACAGTGTAATGATTGCATCCAAATACGGTCATCAGATAAATAACGTTTTGGATTAGAAAGAGCACATTTGTATGTAACTAGACCGTGAGTTTCATCAAAAAAAGTTATTGCCATTTCAGCCTCAAGATCGTCCATAAATATATCATCAATTACAATTGTAACATAGTCATTATGAATTGAAGTTACAGCTATTTCGCAAATAACTATCTGTGAATCTTCGGCAGAATAAATCATACCTTTTTTACAATTAGTTAAAACCATAAAAAATCCCCCATTAATTTTTTTTAACGTTAACAATTAAGTATAAATCCATTATATAGCTTTTTTTTTCAAAATACAAGTGTTGCTTTAGGAAATAAAAAATGCAAAATTAAAGTAATGTCTACAATAAGTATAAAAAAATACAAAATTATATAAAGTGCACAAAAAAATATCAAATTCAATCATGTTTTATGATACCGATTAGAGTATTATTAATAAAAAGAAAAATAATTTATTAAATAAAATGTTGAATTTACATGTAAAACGTTATATAATAGACATCATGAATAACTATGAATTGAAAATCTAATATCATGGAGGGGAAAAAATGAATTTATTATATGGCAATTCACTTGAAATGATGAAAAAATCGCTTGATTATCTTTGGCTTCGTCAAAGTGTGACAACAAATAACATCGCAAATGCCGATACTGTTGGATTTAAAGCAAGTTATGTAACATTCGAAAATGAATTCCAAAACAATATAAAAACAGCCCAAGGTGGGTCTGCTGAACGAGTTCAAACAGCAATTTTAAACACCGCACCAAAAGTGCATACATCAACGTCCGAGGGGTTAAGGCTAGATGGAAATAATGTTAATGCTGAAGTCGAAATGATTGAACTTAATAGGACGTATATGCAATATCAATATGGAGTTGAAATGATTTCACGTGATATTTCAAGACTTACAACAGCGATTAAAGGGCAATAATTCATATAGTTAGTTAGCACTTTTTTAAAAATAGAGAGAATAAGCAATAGATAAGCTTTGGGAGGAAAACCATGTATAATGATTTTATAACACCGATTTCAAGAATGCAAACCTTGACAGAAATTTCTCAAAATGTTACTAAAACGGCATCTACAGAAGACACATCTATGTTCCACGATATTTTTCAAAATGCCGTTGAAGACGTAACGGCAACACAGGCTAACCTAGAAGAAAAACAGTATTTACTTGCTACAGGTCAAATTGACGATGCACATACTGTTACAACTGCTGCCGCAGAGGCACAACTTACAGTTGATATGTTAGTGCAAATTAGAAATCTTACGCTTGAGGCATATAATGAACTCATCCGTATTAATCTTTAATTGTACTGCGAGGTATCAACTAAAAAATGGATAAAATTAATAAAACATTAGAGCAGATGAAGGTATATCTTGCTCGATATGATAAAAGAACAAAAATAATAGCAGGTGTAAGTGCTTTGGCACTAATAATAGCAGCTGCTACAATTGCAATTTTACTTAACATGACAGAATATGCAGTTCTGTTCTCAAATGTGACAAGTGACGAAGCTACACAAATAGTGTCCCGTCTGCAAGAAGACGGAGTTGAATATAAATATGAGGAAAACGGCAATGTATTAGTAGATAAAAATGTCGTGGACCAAGTGCGTGCAGACCTTGTTTATGAAGGTTATCCAAAAAGCGGATTTACATATGATATATTCACACAGTATATCGGTGGTATGACTACTGATAGCGAAAAACAACAACTTGAATTGTATGAACTTCAAGATAGAATGAGTGCAACTATCAGAATGTTTGAAGGCGTTTCTGATGCAAAAGTTTCTATTGCTGTTGCAGAAGCTGATACATATGTTTTAACAGATGATGCAAATGACGGAATACAAAGCACAGCTTCTGTTCTCGTTAGCATGGAAAATGGAAGAGAACTATCGCCACTTCAAGCTCAAGCAATTCAGCGATTAGTGGCATTTGGTGGGGTTCCGGGACTTTTAATGGAAAATGTGCGTGTATTTGATTCAAATGGTATGGAAGTTACTGTAATACCTGAAGATAACGAAACTAGCCTGTCACAAGAGACAGAAGAATTTGTTAAGCTCATTGAAAAAGACATGCAAGAAAAAGTATTAAATGTTCTAGGGCCTTTTTATGGTGCTCAGAATGTTAAAGTATCGGTTAATGGGGAAATTAATGTTGATAACATAATTCGTGAATCAATAATTTATACAACTCCTGATAAAATAGATGAAACAGACAAAGACGGTATTGTATCTAGTGAAAGTGGAGCAGTTGGCGTAACTTATCCTGATGGAACTACTGTCGATGTTGCAGGAACAGAAACAAATGCTGAAGCTACACAGTATAATGGTGGTGTAGATGACGGAGGCACTGTTGTTGATGAAAATTATATTAGAGATTATCTTGTAAACCAAGTTATAGAGCAAACTGAAATTGGTAAAGGTGCATTAGAGGATTTAACTGTATCAGTTTCAATTAATAGCAATGGTACAGGAAATATCACAGAAGGAGACCTTTTAAACCTTATTGGTAATGCCACTGGCATAGAAGAAGAACTTCGTGATGAAAAAATTACAATTGTTGCATCTCCATTCTTTGGTTCTGATGATGTTCCAGGAGATACTACACCTCAATCTGTGATTGAATACATTCAATCAAACCCAATTCCGTTTATTATCGGACTTGTAGTGTTATTACTTGTTATAATAATTATTGTAGTTATTGTTATGAAAAAACGTAAAAGACGTATGGCAGAAGAACTTGAAGAAGAAGAACGTCTTGCACGTGAAGCTGAATCTCTTGTTGGATTACCTGATATTTCTGACGTTGAACAAGATGAAGCACAAGAACTTCGTGATAGACTAAGAGATTTCGCTACTGAAAACCCTGAAATCTTTGCTCACGTATTAAAATCATGGCTAAATGGAGGTGAAGTTGATGGCAACTAAGAAAGAAAAAGCAATAGAAGAAGAAAAACAGGAAGCTCCTAAAGTTGAAGAAACAAAAAAGCTGGATATACCATTTTCTCGTAAAGCTGCTGTCATTGTAGCTTCACTAGGAGCAGACCCTGCATCTCGTGTTTATAAATATTTAGCCGAAGATGATGTTGAGAGAGTAACATTAGAACTTGCAAAGCTAGGACATATTACGCCAGCGGACACACATTCTGTGCTTGAAGAATTTTATAGAGTGTGTCTGACACAAAAAGTTGTTACAGAAGGTGGTATGGAATACGCTCGTACTGTACTTGAAAAAGCTTATGGTGAAGCTGCTGCAAGCGAACTTCTAAAGAAAATGACAAAGTTCTTAAAAAATCGTTCTTTCGAATTTATCAGCAGAATGGATACAAAAAGCCTGTTTTCGTTATTACAGCGTGAACGTCCACAAGCTATTGCACTTATATTATCATATGCAGAGCCAGCACAAGCTGCCGCATTAATTTCAGAATTACCAGAACAAAAAAGACTTCGTGTTGTTGAAAGCATTGCAAAAATGGAAAGTGCATCGCCAGAAGTTATTCGTGTTATTGAAGCACAATTACTTCGTAAGTTCGATAGCGTACTTACAACTGACTTTACAAATGTTGGTGGTATTGACTACATCGCAGACGTAATGAACAATATGGATAGAAGTAACGAAAAATATATCTTCGATGAAATGGCAAGAGAAAATCCAGAACTTGCTGATGAAATTCGTAAAAAGATGTTCGTATTCGAAGATATTATGGCAATGGACGACCATTCTATTCAAAGATTTATTCGTGATTGTGATGTTAAAGACCTTGTTTACGCACTTAAAAGTGCAAGCCCAGATATGCTATCTACATTCTTCTCTAATATGTCAACTAGGATGGCAGAAACAATCCAATCAGACCTTGAAATTACATTTAACGTTCGTCTACGTGATGTTGAAGAAGCTCAACAACGTATCGTTGGTATTATAAGAAAACTTGAAGAACAAGGTGAAATTATAATTAGTAAAGGTGGAAAGGATGAGATGATTGTCTAAGGTACTTAAAAATGATGAAGATATAGTATGCAGAGTCTCACCCTTAGGATTATTTGAATTTACTTTTGGAAAAGAAATGTCAGGCGAAGAGGTAATTGTTCCTTTTAAACCTGAAGTAATTAGCACATATGAAAAACCTGTATTAATTGAAAAAAGCGAAACTCAAAATGCAGATTTCGATAAAATCGAAACTGCAACTGATACAGAAGAATTACAAGAAATAAAAGCAAAACAAGCAGAAATCGATAAATTAATCAGCGAAGCTAGGCTTGCAGCAGAGGACATTGTTGCCTCTGCTCGCAAAAAAGCTGCAATTATGGAGCAGGAAGGGTATAACAAAGGTTTAGAGCAAGGGACAGCACAAGGTTTTGAATTTGGTGTTGAACAAGCTAGAAAAGAAACTGAACGTATACGAGACGCTGAACTTCAAAAATTTGCAGTGTTTATAGGAGAACAAACAAAAATAGTAACAAGCGAAAAAGAAAAAACGCTTGAGTGCTATGTCGATGATTTGAAAAATATTTCTTTATCCATAGGTGAAAAAATTGTTCAAACCAGCCTTCGTTCAAGTTCAGAAGTTATTTTAAAAATGATACTTTCAGCAACAGAAAAAATGAAGAGAGTAGCTTGGGCGAAAATATACATCGGAGATTCTGGAAACTGTCTTGAAGTTCAAGGAGATGCTGAATTTTTAAAGAGTTTATCACGTATTGCAGAAAATGTAAAAATCGTGGTAATTGATGAAGAACTTGGCACAGTTATCGTTGAAACACCTGAAGAAATTCTTGATGTTAGTGTTAAAACTCAACTTGAAAATATTAAAGAAATTCTTTACAATGTTAGAAATTAGCATAATACAAGCAGATTTTTTTAGGAGGTTGGACAGTGTTTAAATCTTTACCCAGTATGATAATGAAAGCTGAGACTGTAAGTCATATAGGTAAAATTGAAAATGTTACAGGAATATCTATGACAGCCTCTGGAGGTTCTGCAAATATCGGTGATATTGTTCTGATTTACAATGAAGAACAAAAAAAACAAATTCCGGCAGAAGTTGTAGGATTTCAAGGTGATAAAATTAGGCTTATGGCTTATGAAGATGTGCCTGGAATTGGCACAGATAGCTTTGTTAGAAATACAAAAAAAAGACTTAAAATCCCAGTTGGTCAATTTTTAAAAGGTAGAATAATTGATGCACTTGGAAATCCTATTGATGGAAAAGGGGAATTTAAGTCAGACAGATATTATTATGTTGAAAATCCCAAAATAAATCCCCTAGAACGTCCAGCGATTACTGAAAAAATGCACTTTGGTGTACGAGCAATTGATGGGCTTTGTACTATTGGCAAAGGTCAGCGTATTGGCATTTTTGCAGGGAGTGGTGTTGGTAAAAGTACACTACTTGGCATGATAGCAAAAAATGTATCTGCTGATATTAATGTTATTGCGCTAGTTGGAGAGCGTGGCAGAGAGGTTCGTGAGTTTGTCGAACGTGATTTAGGTCCAGAAGGCATGAAAAAAACTGTACTCATCGTGGCAACTTCTGATGAACCTGCTATGCTTCGTATGAAATGCCCACTTGTAGCAACAACTATAGCAGAGTATTTTAAAGATCGAGGAAAAGATGTACTCCTTATGATGGATTCCTTAACAAGGTTTGCAATGGCACAGCGTGAAATCGGACTTGCAACCGGAGAGCCACCTGTTGCACGTGGATATACACCATCAATTTATGCACAATTTCCTAAACTTTTAGAACGAAGTGGAATGTTTGAAAAAGGGTCAATAACAGGTGTTTACACTGTTCTTGTAGAAGGTGATGACACAAATGAGCCTGTTTCTGATACTGTTCGTGGTATACTCGACGGACATATCGTTATGAGCCGTAAACTTGCTAATGCAAACCATTTTCCAGCAATAGATGTAAATGCTAGCATTTCTCGTTTGATGCAAGCAATTTCCGACACAGGACATTTGAATTTAGCATCAAAAATGCGTGATGTGCTTAGTGTATATGCTCAAAATGAAGATTTAATTTCGATTGGAGCATATAAAGACGGAACAAACCAAAAACTTGATTATGCATTGCGAAAAATTGATGCTGTTAAAGAATTTTTAATGCAGGAAATTGACGAAAAATGCACAACAGAACAAACTTTAGAACAAATGAAAACGATATTTGACAGTTAATTTTAGACTTTAATTATAAAATTTTTTGGAGGAATAGAATTTGAAAAAATTTGTATTTTCCCTTGAAAAAGTGCTTAAATATAAAGAGCAGGTTGAAAATAATTTAAAGAATGAACATGCTCAAATAATTTCTGCTATTAATGATGAAAAGCAAAAATTATATGCACTAGAAGAAGAAGTTTCCATTAATATCAAAAATGTAGAATATGAAAAACAAACAGGGTGTACAGTTCAGACAATTCAAATGTATGAAGTATATCAAAAAAGCTTAGAAGCAAAAATTCGTCGTGTGAAACAAGTGATTTCACAGCTTGAAGTTCGTGAACAAAAGAAAATAGACGAAATTTTAGAAGCTAAAAAAGAAACCTCCTCCCTTGATATAATTAAGGACAAGCGATTTGCACATTATAATTCCGAAGTGCTAAAAGCTGAAGAACATTTTATAGAAGAATTTGTGAATAATACTATGATTGCAAAAAGCTATTCATAGATTGCAAATTTTAAACTTGAAATTTTAAGTTATTTATAATTTATGTTGAAAGGAGGTGAAATATATGCAAATGACAACTGCACAAATTACACAAATGATGAATGTTAACACAAATGTGAGTTCGAGCAGTTCAAAAGGCACAGTGGACAATACTTTTGAAGGCCTAATGCAAGACAAAGTAAATGCTGAAGCAAAAGGAATAAATACAGAAAATGTTGTTTTAACTGAAGAGGAAGCATTAGCCTTGCTTGAACAAGAGCAAACAGAAGAAGATGAAAATGCAGAACAACCAGATTTACTAGGTGAACTTGCTATAGCACAAGATGTACTTCAAATGCTTAAGGACAAGTTGCTAGCACCTGTAGAACAAGAAACACAAGAAACAAAAACAGATGCTATAGTTTTAATAGCTAGTGAAGCTGAAGGACAAAATACAGATAAAGTAGCAAGCTTGACAGGTATTGAAAATGGAGAAGCTCAAACTGAGAACAATGTTTTGAAAGCCCAAACTGTGACAGAGGCGAAAACGTCTGAAATCAAAACTTCAGATGCTAAAAGTTCTGAAACTTCAAGTGAGTTTCAAGGAATGTTAAATTCACAGGTGGACACGCATAATACAAATGTTCAAAATGTACAGAAAACAGAAAATGTGCCACAAACTAGCCAAACTATGAGTACGGAATATGTATCTGAAATCAAAGATGAAATCGCAAATAAGATTTTATCAGGTGTGAAAGAGTTTGAAATTGAACTTAATCCAAGTGATTTAGGAAAGCTTACAATTAAAGCGACATATGAAGATGGTCAAGCGATGATTTCGATTATTTGTACAGAAAAAGATACTTTAGGTATACTTTCTAAAAGTGCAACAGATTTAGCAAATATCATTGAACTTCGCTCTGGAAATGCAACACAAATTGTCATTGATGAGCCACGAAGTGACTATCTAGATAATAATGCTGACAGCCCAAACGAAAGAAATGACCAAACTCATGAACAAAATTCCAATGAAAAGATTGAAATTGAAGAAGCAGAAAGTTTCTTGCATCAATTAAGACTAGGACTTATGTAACTTAGACTTAATTTAAACATTGAAAGGAGAATTACATGAGCTCAGTAGGTTCAGTGAATACATATTCACAAATTAGCTCCCGAAGTGCATATGCAGAAGAACCAAGTGGTACGCTAACTACCGATGACTTTTATGAACTTCTTGCAGCACAGCTTAAATATCAAGATGCTGACAACCCAATGGATACAGCAGAAATGATGAATCAAATGGTGCAAACGCAAATGATTGAAGCAATCACTCAAATGACTACGACAAACCTTATGCAATATACAATGTCAATGATGGGAAAAGAGCTTACAATGGCAGATATTGATGAGGCAACAGGTGTATTTAACGGACAAACGACAACAGGTGAAATCACTGGTATAATCTTCGGCGATGACCCTATCCTTTTCATCGGTGAGCAAGACTATAGACTATCACAAATCATGTCAGTAGGTACAATTCCAGAGCCACCAGAGATAGAGGTTGAAGTGGAAGATGAGGAAGATGATATAGTAGACGGCACTGACAGCGTAGGCGGTACAGAAGGTACAGACAGCACTGACGGTACAGCTGGCACAGATGGCACAACAGAAAGTGGGGACACTACATCTGCAGATACTCCTGCTACAGGTGAAGCAGGCGAGGCTGGCGACACAACAACGTCTGGAACAACCGGAAGCACAGATACAGGTGCTACAGATAGCAGTTCAGATATTCCTCAAACATCTGATGTAACAGATGCTTCAGATAGTACAAATGGCGATGAGGCACAGCCTTAATTCCACTAAAATTTAATATTGAAATGAGTGATTTTATGACAGCGGATAACCTTTCTAGCATAGGTAGATTAAGGTTAGAACACGATACATTGCTGCATAAATCAAATGCAAAATCAAATAGTGATTTCTCTAAAGTGTTAAATGATAAGATTGAAAATAGCACTGGTATACAATTTTCAAAACATGCTATAACAAGAATGAATGAGCGTGGTGTTGATGTGTCAGAGAAGTTGCAAAATGATTTGAATGCAGCAGTTGATAAAGCACGTGAAAAAGGTGCGAAAGATGTGATTGTAATAGGTCCATCTAATGCTTTTGTTGTAAATGTGCCGAATAATACGGTGGTTACAACGATGAATTTACACGAAATGCGTGAAAAAGTTTTTACTAATATTGATAGTGCAATAATTTTATAAGCTGGACCATTATTGGAAGCTTTTATATTCATCAGAAGAATGAATATAGACTTTATTTGCACAAAATTAAATTTCTATAATAAGAAAGGAAATAATATAATGGTTAAATCGATGAATGCGGCAATTTCTGGTCTACGTACTCACCAATCTAAAATGGACGTAATCAGTAACAACATTGCAAACGTAAATACATGGGGTTATAAAACTCGTACAGCAAACTTCCAAGATTCACTTTATCAAAACGTAACACTAGGTACTGGTGGGGACGTTGACGAAGGTGGAATCGGTGGTATCAACAGTTCGCAACTTGGTTTCGGTGTAAACTTAGGTTCTATCTCAACAAACTTTTCAACAGGTGCGTGGGGATACACTGGTGACGGGCTTAACTGTATGATTGATGGAACAGGTTTCTTTATCGTAGGTCAATACAGAGACCCAGCGGGTACAGCACCTGATAGTGGCCCTGTAGAGAACACAGGTCTTTCAGCGGCTGGTATGTCACTTACTCGTGTTGGTATTTTCACAATTGATGACAACGGTTGTCTTGTAGATAGCACAGGTCGTTATGTTTATGGTTATGTAGCAACTGACCCAGATGACAGTGGCACAGGTGGTGGTACAGCTGATGATGGTGATTACGGAATTGTTGAGGATGACGGTCTTACACCTATTCAAATTCCAATTAAAGACGATACAACTACACCTCCTACACGCTTCCAAATCGAATCAGTTAGCATCGCAAGTGATGGTTCTGTTATCGGTATTGATAGCGACAACGTAAAAGTTGTATTCGGTAGAATTGGTATTGCATCAGTTGAAAACGTAAACGGTCTTGACCAAACGGCTGGTTATCACTACAACATCGGTAGCAACGCAGGGCAAGTTGTAGCTGGATTTTCAACAGCTGCTACAGGTAGCGTACTTAGTAACTATCTTGAAATGTCAAACGTTGACTTAGCTTCTGAAATTGCAAACATGATTACAACTCAAAGGGGTTACCAAGCTAACACAAAAATCATCACAGTTACAGATGAAATGCTTGCAGAGCTTGTTAATATGAAACGATAAGCATAAATTTTCATAATAAAAATTATAGGAAATTGTAGCTTAGAGAAGCGAAAAAACAAATAAATTTTATAGTGAGGGAAAGTAATTTTCCCTCACTACTTGAAAAGGATGATGAAATTTGGTAGAATTAACTAAGTTAAATGGAGAGATAATACTTATCAATCCAAATCAAATCGAGTATATTGAAATTATTCCTGAATCAAAAATCATTATGATGAATGGCAGATATCACATAGTTGTTGAAACTAAAGAACAAATAATCGATAAAACCATTTGGTTTCAAAATGAGTGTATTCATCGCAAGTTTTAGTCGGAGGTTTTTATATTATGGATGTTACAACTCTTGTCGGTATAGTGCTTGGAGCTGTATTAATACTTATTTCAATCATGTTAGGGGAAAATGGGCTTGACGTGAATGCATTGGCAAGTTTCTTTGATGCACCTAGTATCATGATTGTAGTAGGTGGTACGCTTGCAGCCGTAATCGCAAGTTACCCACTTAGCAAATTATTAAGCACACTTAAACACTTTAAAAAACTTATCTCAGGTAAAGCATATCAAGTAGAGCCTGTAATAGAGCAACTTGTAGACTTTGCGACGATTGCTCGTAAAAATGGTTTGCTTGCACTTGAAGAACAAGCAAATGCATTGACAGATCCTTTCTTCAAACAAGGCATCATGTATGTAGTAGATGCTACAGAAGCTGAAAAAGTTCGTGAACTTATGGAAAGTGATTTATCTTATATGGATCAAAGGCATGATGAAGAAGCTGGTATTTATGAAAAAGCTGCAGCTTTCGCTCCGTCTTTTGGTATGATTGGTACGCTTATCGGTCTTATCAACATGCTTGCAGGGATGGACCTTGCAGCAGGTTCGTCATCGTCTATCGGTGCCGATATGTCCGTTGCCCTTATTACAACATTATATGGTTGTATTTTAGGTAGCCTTATTTTCCAACCAGTAGCAAAAAAACTTCGTATTCGTAATGAAGAAGAACTTTTATATAAACAGCTTATTATTGAAGGTGTTATCGGTATTCAATCAGGGGAAAACCCAAAGGCACTTCGTGAACGTCTTGCATCTCAACTTCACCAAAACAAACGTAGCAAAATCATTGATGGTGCAGCTGGTGGCGGAAAAGGCGATGAAAAATAATTAATACATAATATGAAGGGAGAATGAGTAGTGAAACAGAGAAAAAAAGCCCCAGAAGGCGGAGCAGACTGGATGGGAACATACGGAGACATGGTTACCTTGCTACTTTGTTTCTTTGTACTACTTTACTCAATATCTTCAGTTGACCAAGTAAAATGGGAAAACCTTGTAAGAAGTTTTAACCCTGATGCTGAAGAAGTATCACAGCTTGTAATAGATGCAAATCTAGAAGCTGGAGACGAAGATGTACCAGGAAGTTTTGAAGCAGAAGAGGTTACAGAACAATTTGATAAACTATATAAAGACCTTCAAAATATGCAAACTGAATATTCGGAAGTTGTGGATATAGAGCTTGAGTCTGGTGAAGGTTATCAGTTTATAAGGTTTAATGATACTGTGTTTTTCGGAGGAGATAGCTCAGAGCTTTTACCAGTTGGTAGAGAGATATTAGCAGTATTTTCTGGAATTATTAAAGAATCAGAATCATCTATTCAACAAATGAGTGTGCTAGGGCATACTACACTCGCAGACCCTAATAGACCAAATGAAGTTGCTTTCGACAGAATTTTATCTGCTGAAAGAGCAGCTGTAGTAACAGCGTATATTCAGACTTTTGCTGAAATGCCAGGAGAGAAACTTGTAAGCGTAGGTTATGGACAATTTCGTCCAGTTGCACCATTTGATACGGAGGAAAATCGTGCGAAAAACCGTAGAGTTGAAATACTCATCACAAAAAGTGGTACAGTTGAACAATCTCTTGAAAAATATTATGATGAAGCATATGCAAATCTTGCACAATCAGATGTAAATCCGTAGAAAACGCTAAGAAACAGGAGTGGTGATATGGCAGAGGTATTAACACAGAGTCAAATTGATGAGCTGTTAAACTCTATGAATTCAGGAGGAGATAGTAAGCCTGCTGAGACAAAAAAAGCAGAATCTTCGCAAAATGATAACTGGAAGATGTATGACTTTAACAGTCCAAAAAAATTCACAAAAGATAGATTAAAATTGCTTAAGGGTATTTATGACAACTATGGCAGATTAGTTTCATTAAGGCTTAATGGCATGCTTAGAACTATGTGTGAAGCTGAAGTTTTCACAGTAGAAGAACAGAGATACTTTGAGTTTAACAACATGCTAAGCGATAGCGACGTTATGATGGTTATGAACACTAAAGCACCTGGAGATAATGCAAGTATTCCGATTTTATTTCATATAGATCAAATTCTTATGATTAATATGATTGATAGAATGTTAGGTGGCACTGGGGCAGACCCAGATATAGAGCTTCCGTATGATTATACAGAAATAGAAGTTGCATTATATGAAAAAGTAATGCATGGTATTTTAGAAGTTACGGATAATGCATGGACAAACTATATCAGCTTAATATATGGTGAAAAGCGATATGAGGAAAATCCAGGTTTATTCCAAGAAGTAAGCCTTGATGAGCCTGTTGTAATTGTACTTCTTAATATTAAAATGGGAAATGTACAAGGTGCAATAACTATTTGTGTGCCAGGAACATTGTTGATGGATATTTTCACTGCTATGGATAAGAGAAAATATGTTGATAATGGTGCTAATGTTAACACAAGCTATCGAGATAGACTTACAGAAAATCTAAACAAAAGCCAGATGGAAATTAAAGCGAAAGTTGGCGACGTAACACTAGCGCTAGATGATATTTTAAATCTTAGAGTTGGTGATGTAATTGATTTAAACAAACCAAAAGATTCAGAAGTTACACTTCTTGTTGAAGAACAACCATGGTTTTATGGTAAAATCGGTACATATAACAAAAATACGGCTATTCAAATTAGCAGAAGAATTGAAGAAGAGGAAAAAGCTTAATTGCTTTCCTATATATTAAAATTTAAAATTATTTTTTTATGAAAGAAGGATAATAAAATGGCAAAAATTATGGTAGTTGATGACGCAGCTTTTATGAGAATGATGATAAAAGATACACTTTCAAAAGCGGGATATGCTGATTTAGTTGAAGCCGCAGACGGTGCTATTGCAGTTGAAACATTCAAAGCTGAAAAACCAGATCTTGTACTTTTAGATATTACAATGCCAAACATGAATGGATTAGATGCGCTTAAAGAAATCAAATCGATTGATGCTAGTGCAAATGTAATCATGTGTTCTGCTATGGGTCAAGAAGCTATGGTTATTGATGCAATTAAAGCAGGAGCAAAGGACTTTATTGTAAAACCATTTAAACCAAACAGAATTCTTGATGCTGTTGCAAAAATCATAGGATAATATATAATCTGATATTTATATCGCAATTTGAGATATAAAAGAATGGAGAATAGTTATGTCTTTTTTATCATCGCTTAGTATCAGTGCTTCAGGAATGACAGCACAACGCTTGCGACTTGATGTTGCAGCAGATAACATAGCTAACATAGAGACAACAAGAACAGAAGACGGCACTCCTTACAGAAGAAAAATGACAGTGCTTGAATCGAAAGATGCTGATTTTTCAGCTGTTCTTAATGGAGAAATACAAAGACAGGGTATGGGTGGCGTTCAAGCGACACAAATATTAGAAGATGAAACAGAACTTCGACCTGTTTACGACCCAACACATCCTGATGCAAATGAAGAGGGTTATGTTTTAATGCCAAATATCGACCTTGTAAAAGAAATGAGCGATAGTATGGCAGCATATCGTGCATATGAAGCGAATGTGACAGCATTTAATACCGTTAGATCAATGGCGCAAAAAGCATTAGAAATAGGGAAATAGTAAGCTTTTTTTGTTGTGCCGGAAAGTGAGTTGACAAATGGACGCTATAAAGTTAAGTTCTATGGAAGCCGACACTATAGGAGAGGTCCTCAATATTAGTTTAGGATCAGCAGCAACAGCAATATCAACAATGCTTGATACTCGTGTTGACATCACAACTCCTAAAGTTGTTATGAAACATAAAGATGACTTTGAATTTAAAGAATTAGAGCCTGCAATTGGTGTAGAAATTGCCAATGAAGTAGGCCTTACAGGAAGTAATATCCTATTATTAAAAAAAGAAGATGTTCGTATTATCGTTGGAATGCTTATGGGATATGAAACACCTTCAGAAGAATTTGAACTTGATGAAATCAGTTCAAGTGCAATTGGCGAAGTAATGAATCAGATGATGGGGTCATCAGCTACAGCATTATCCGAACTTCTTGAAAGAACTGTAGATATTTCAACACCAGTGGTTTTTCCTGTTGAGTCAAGACAAATATTTGTAGATAAATATTTTGGCGAATACACAGAAATGGTTGAAGCTGCATTTACTTTAAGTATCGGAGATAAGGTTCAAAGTGAATTTAAATACTTGCTACCTTATGGTTTAGCTACTGAACTTGTTGAAGGATTCTTTAAAAGTATGCCTGATATGGAAAATGTGATGAATCCATCTCAAACTCCAGTTGCAGAGCCTGCTCCTCAGCCAGTACCTACACCAGCACCTCAACCACAAGTAGAAGTGCCTGTAGCACAACCTGTTCCTGTTCCAACACCACAAGTTGCAGAGCAACCAGTAATGCAGCAGCCAGTAATGCA
>CAYJKB010000004.1:43572-54752 GCA_964370625.1 uncultured Oscillospiraceae bacterium
AACTAAGCAATACATTAGCTCAAATGATGGAGCTTATGCAAAAGCAAATGGAAATGACACAGCAACAAATGCAAGCTTTACAAGCAAAGCCTGCGGACCCTAAAAAAATACGTGCTGATGCACCTCCTAGACCTAATTTCTCTCAAGATGGTGCAATTGTATCGGGTGATTCAAACTTTGACTTAGTATTAGGTGTACCAGTTGAAGTTGCAGTAGAAATCGGGCGTACTAAAAAACTTGTACGTGATGTATTAGATTTAACAAAAGGTTCACTTGTTGTGCTTGATAAACTAGCTGGTGAGCAAGTAGATTTACTTGTTAATGGTCGCTGTGTTGCACATGGAGATGTTGTAGTTGTTGATGATAGTTTTGGTATTAGAATTAACGAAATTTTAACTACAGAGTTCTCTCCAGAAGATTTTAAGGAGTAATTTATGCTTGAGGCTTTTCTAACCGCTGTAGGCACATTTATAATTGTTGTATTAGTCTTGTTAATGACGTTTTTTATAACTCGTCAAGTAGCTGGAATAAGCAAAATTTCATCTGGTACAAGATACATAAAAATAATTGATAAAGTACCTGTAGCACAAGATAAGTTTATTGCAATAGCTCGTGTATGCGATAAGTACTTTCTTGTTGGAATTTCAGCAAATTCTGTATCATTAATCAAGGAACTTGAAAATGCTGATATTGAAAATTTTGAATTGCCACAAGAAAAAGACATTAAAGCAAATTTCTTAGATATATTTAACAATATAAAAAATAAGAACGATAAATAGATAAAGTTTATTTAAGTTTTGATAAAAAGGATGTGGGGCACAGGTTGAATACAGATGCATTAATTAACATAAACGCAGGGCAAGTGCCTACGGTTGAAATTATATTCTTAATGACGATACTTATGCTATTGCCATCAGCAATAGTGATGATGACATCATTTGTAAGAATTATAATTGTGCTTTCTTTTACAAGAAATGCACTTGCATCGCCTCAAGTGCCACCGAATATTGTATTAGTCGGTTTAGCATTGTTTTTAACATTATTTATAATGAGTCCTGTTATAGAAGATATAGAACAGAAGGCTTATATCCCATACACAGAAGGTACACTCACGACGGAGCAGATGATTGACGCTGCGATTGTTCCTCTTAAAGAGTTTATGCTAAAACACACAGAAATAGACACACTTAATATGTTTATTGATATGTCTGATATGTCAGATGAGCCTGTTCCAGTAGAAGAGCTTCCTTTGCATATCGTAGTTCCATCTTTTATGACAAGCGAACTCCAGCGAGCATTTGTAGCAGGGCTTTTAATCTTCATCCCATTTTTATTAATTGATATAATTGTATCTAGTACACTTATGTCAATGGGTATGATTATGCTTCCACCTGCAACAATAGCACTTCCGTTTAAATTGCTATTATTTGTTTCGATAAATGGTTGGGAACTTTTATTCCAAACACTTATTGTAAGCTTTAATACATAGAAGTGGAGGTTTAATAATATGACAGTAGGACAAATTACAGATGTTTTCTATCAAGTATTTGTACTTGCCATGAAATTAGCAGGACCGCTTCTAATTGTTGCGATGCTTGTAGGTGTTGTAATAGCAATATTACAAGCTGCAACACAAATTCACGAACAGACATTATCATTTGTGCCTAAAATAGTGGTTTTAGGTATAATGCTAGTGCTTACAGGAAATACAATTCTTTCAGGTCTGCAAGGTTTATTATTAGATGTATTTCGCATGATTGCTGGGGGGTAAGGTGTTATGCTTATTGCAGGGACACCGGAATTTCAGCTTTTAACTCTGGTTATTATGCGTATGACGGGTTGTATTTTGTTTAATCCATTTTTTTCAAGGAGAAATATTCCAGCTATGTTTAAAGCAGGGTTAATTATTGCTTTATCTATAATAGTAACTTCGTTTCAAACATATGAAATGGTGGAAATATATTCACCAATAGCCTATGCTGTTTTGCTTATAAAAGAACTTTTTATAGGATACGTGCTAGGGCTTACTATGTATATATTTGAAATGGTTCCACTTTACGCAGGGTCGATAGCTGATATGCAAATGGGTATGTCAATGGCTACGGTTTATGATGCGAACAGTGGTGCACAAATTGCACTTTCTAGTAATATTTTGCAAATTTATTACACTTTGTTATTCTTCGTAGTAGATGGACACCTTGCATTGTTAAAGATTTTTATGCTTTCGGGTGATGTCGTCGGCTATGGACAGGTAACGCTTAACCCTGAAGCAATTGATTTGATACTTATTATTTTTATGGAATGTATTGTCCTTGCTGTAAAATTAGTTCTTCCGATTATTGGATTTGAATTCATCATGGAAGTTAGCATAGGCTTGCTTATGCGAATTATTCCTCAAATCAACTTGTTTGTACTTAGCATCCAGTTAAGAGTGCTTTCAGGTGTAACAATATTATTATTCTTGATATCTCCAATTGGGGAATATTTACTTGACGTATCGTCACAAATGGTAAAAAATCTTCAGATAATGTTGCAATTATTATCGTAAGCTAAAAGGGGGGATATGGCTTTGGCGGAAGGTGGACAATCAAAAACCGAAAAAGCCACGCCCAAGAAGCGACGTGACGAAAGAAAAGAAGGTAATGTATTTCAAAGTAGCGATGTTGTAAATGTATTATTTGTTTTTATAGCATTTTACTCTTTACAATTACTTTTTCCTCATATGTATGACCAAGTATCAAACTTGTTCTATACATTTATAAATCTTGCAGGAACAACGGACACATTGTCCGAATCGGTTACTGCTGAATATGCTTTACTCTTTGCAAAAACTGTTGCACTTTCAGTTTTGCCAATTGCTTTGATTTGTATGTCGGTTTCTGTAATTGCACATGCAGTTCAAACAAAGTTTTTATTTGTGGCAAAAAATTTTTATTTTAAGTTTAGCAGGCTTAGTCCTCTGCAAGGCATTAAAAAGATATTTTCACTTAAAAATGCTGTAGAATTAATTAAAAATATACTGAAAGTTATCATTCTTGCGTTTATTGTGTATTCATTACTAAGTGGATATATCATTGATGTTCAGCGAACTATGAACATGGACATCAGTGTAGCTTTATCATTTATATTCAGCATGGTTATGTCACTTATTTTTAGAGTTACATTAATCTTTGCTTTTATTGCTTTTTTTGACTATCTATTTCAACGTTGGGAATATGAACGTAAAATTCGAATGTCTAAACAAGAGATAAAAGAAGAATATAAACAAATGGAAGGAAACCCTGAAATAAAAGGGAAAATCCGAGAAATCCAAAGGCAGAGAGCAAGAAGCCGTATGATGCAAGCTGTTCCTTCTGCTGATGTTATTATAAGAAACCCGACTCACTTTGCAGTGGCACTTAAATATGACACAGAAAAATCAGCAGCACCTATAGTTGTGGCAAAAGGTCAAGATGAGCTTGCACTTCGAATAATTGCAGTTGGTGAAGAACATGAAATTGCCATTGTAGAAAATAGAGAACTTGCAAGGGGGCTGTATGCAAATACAGAGCTTGAAAGAGAAATTCCGCAAGAATATTATGGTGCAGTTGCGGAAATTCTGGTTTATGTATATAAACTAAACAACAAAATGAGGTAGAAAATGAGAAGATTACTCGACAATGCTGTTACGTTATTCGTAATAGTTATTATACTACTTTTGATTATTCCGATGAATCCTACATTGTTGGATTTCATGATTATTATAAATATTGCAATATCGATGATAATTCTGATTATTAGCATGAATATCAGAGAAGCATTAGAATTCTCTATATTCCCATCGCTATTATTAATAACTACGCTATTTAGGCTAGGGATTAACGTATCTTCAACCCGTAACATATTAACAAATCAGGGTGAAGCAGGGATGGTTATTAAATCGTTTGGTGATTTCGTACTTCAAGGTGATGTAATTGTAGGTATTATTATCTTCCTTATCATCGTACTTGTACAGTTTATTGTAATCACAAAAGGTGCAGAGCGTGTAGCAGAAGTTGCAGCACGTTTTACATTAGATGCAATGCCAGGTAAACAAATGGCAATCGATGCAGATTTAAGCTCTGGGCTTATTACAGAACAAGATGCACGTTCAAGACGTAGTAAAATTCAACGTGAAGCTGACTTTTATGGTGCGATGGACGGGGCAACAAAAATCGTTAAAGGTGACGCAATTATGTCGCTTATAATCACAGCGATTAACTTAATCGGTGGTTCTGCGATTGGACTTTTAACGTTAGACATGGAATTTACCGAAGTTATGACGATGTATTCCATCGCAACTGTCGGTGATGGTTTAGTTTCACAAATTCCTGCACTTTTAATTTCAACTGCAACGGGTATGATAGTAACTCGTGCTGTATCTGAAGGAAGTCTTAACGAAGATGTTACAAAGCAATTCTTTGCACAACCTATTGCAATTATAATTACAGGTATTGTGTTAATTATATTAGCATTCATTCCTGGAATGCCAGTCTTCCCTTTGCTTCTAGCGGCAACAACATTTATCATCTTTGGAAGATACCTTGCTAGAAAGAAAAAGCAAAAAGAAATCGACGAGCTAAAAATGGAAAATGAGGTTCCTGTTCCAGAAGTTGCAACAGAAGAAGACTTTTACAGAGATATTAACAACGTTTATTCACTTATTGGTGTTGAACCTATTGAGATGGAGTTTGGATATAGCTTAATTCCTTTAGTAGATGAAGCATCTGGTGGTAAAATGATAAATCGTATTGTTATATTTAGAAGACAATATGCAAGTAGCATGGGATTTGTAATTCCATCTGTTAGACTGCGTGACCGTTCTAGCCTTAATACAAACCAGTATATAGTTAAAATTAAAGGTGAAGAAGTTGCTAGTGGCGAAATATTAGTAGATCATTATTTAGCCTTAGAACCATCAGACCCAGTTGGAACTATAAGTGGTATTGACACTATTGAGCCAGCTTATGGGATACCTAGTAAATGGATAATGCCAGAAGATAGAGAAATGGCGGAGATTTATGGATATACAGTTATTGACCCTTTGTCTGTAATGTTAACCCATCTTTCCGAAACTATAAAAATTCATGCTTATGAATTGCTAAGTCGTCAAGAGGTTGCTTTGCTTGTTGAAAACACACGCAAAACTTCAGAAGATTTAGTGAAAGAAGTTATACCAAACATAATTTCCTATGGTAATTTACAGAAAATTTTGGTAAACTTACTTAAAGAGGGTATTCCTATTAAAGATATGGATACAATCCTTGAAACTATTGCAGACAGCAACGGTGCCCATGCTGATATTACACTGATTACAGAAAATATTCGTACAGCACTAAAACGTACTATTACACGTAAATTCTGTGAAGCTGGTAGAATGAAAGTTGTAACAATTGATGCAGAACTTGAAAAAATGCTTGTTGCAAGCATGGCTAAAAGTGAATCAGGAGTATATCTTGCGATTAATCCTGATACTATGCAAAATATGCTTATGCAACTTGGTGAATGCATCAAAAAATTTAAGGAAATATCAGCAGAAACAGTTGTACTTACAAGTCAAGTAATTCGTCCACATTTATATCGTTTGATTGAACAATTTTATCCAAATGTTTATGTGCTTGCGTTTAACGAAATATCAAATAATATACAAATTCAAGCAATTGCCAATATAAAACGAGATTAACGAGGTATTTGCATGATTAATGCTGAAAAAAAGGCGTATTCGCTTGAAGAATATTCAAGCGAAGAACTCTTTAAACTATATCGTAGTACAGGTAGACTTGATATAAAACAAGAACTTGCAATGAGATATCTTTATATTATCAAAAGTATTGCCCTTCAAATGCGAGGAGTATATCTTAGTTTTGAACAAGTTGATGATATTATAAACGAAGGCGTAATTATGTTAATGCGTGCAATTGATAAATATGCTGATGATAAAAATACAAAGTTTGAAACATATTTATCAAAACGTATTCGAGGAATGATTATTGATATTGCTCGAAAACATGATTTTGTCCCTAGAAGCATTCGTAAAAGCTACAAAGATATATGCGATGCTAGTGCTAACTATTTTGCACAGCATGGGGAAAATGCAACAGATATCCAAATAGCAGAAATGTTAGGTTTAGACTTAGAAAAGTATTATCATATAATGGAAAAATCTAATATGATAGCAATTTTGTCTTTGGATATGGAAATAGAAGAAAGCGATGAACACAAAAAAGTATTACAAGTAGCATCAAAGGAAACACACGAAAGACCAGAAGATGAATTTTTAAATAAAGAGCTTAAAAGTGTTTTAGCAAGTGGAATTAAAACACTTACAGAAAAAGAACAAATGATAATTTCTTTATATTATGTTGAAGAAATAAATATGAAAGAAATTGCAAAGGTTTTATCAATAAGCGAACCACGAGTATCACAATTACATTCAAATGCGATTAGAAAATTAAGGCAATATATTCAAAATAGTTAGGAGAGAGAAGCATGTTTCAAGGTTTTTATTGTGCAACATCAGGTGTATTAACACAAACACGTGATTTAAATGTAATCAGTAATAATATGGCGAATATTTCAACTCCAGGATTTAAAAGCGATACTTTTATTTCGAGAAGCTTTGAAGAAGAGCTAGCATATAGAAGCCAAAATAAAGCTCAAGTAGGGGCTGAAGAAGTTGGCATGTTAGGACGTGGAGTTGGAACAGATAGAAATTATACAAGCTATATGCAAGGTAGCTTACAACCGACTAATCATCCTTTTGACTTTGCTTTAAATTCAACAGGATTTTTTGAAATTCAAGGTGCAGAAGGCAATGTTTATACAAGAAATGGCTCATTTTCACTTGACGGTGAAGGATATTTAACTCTGCAAGGAGTTGGTAGAGTGCTTGACTCTAATGGTCAGCCTATTTTATTAGGAACTGATAAAATTTCTTCAGATAGTTTAGGAAACATCTTTGATGAGCGTACAGATACATTTGTAGCTAAAATTGGAGTAGTAGACTTTGCTGATTATGAAAACGACCTTGTTAAAGATGATATAGGTGTTTTTATAGCTTCAGTAGCACCGACTCAAATTGATGGTCAAATTATGCATAAAGCTTATGAAAAAGCTAATGTTGAAGCTGTTGATGAAATGGCTAATATGATGGCATCACAAAGAGCACTTCAAAGTAGTGCTGAAATTCTAAGACTTTATGATCAAATAATGAATAAAGTTACTAATGAATTAAGCCCAGTTTAATAACGTAATAAACTAGCGAATAGAATTTTGTAAATCGTTTTACTTGAAAAGTGAGAGGAGATTTTGATGAATACATCTTTTTATACAGCGGCAAGAGCTGCAAGCACACAACAAGAGAGAATGAATATCATTGCAAATAATATTTCTAATGTAAATACTCCTGCATATAAATCTAAATCGGCAGTTTTTCAAGATTTAGTTTATTATAATATGAGAGAAGGCGAAGAACCTTCTACAAATTTAACTTCTGGAGTAGGTGTTAAAGTTAGCCACACTAATACAGATTTTACAGTTGCATCAGCATTATCTACTGATGAAGCACATAAATATGCAATACTTGGTGAAGGCTTTTTCGTTGTACAAAATCCGATTAATGGTGGAGTTACATACACAAGAGATGGTAATTTCATTTTATCAAATAGAAATGATGGATATTATCTATCTACAGATACAGGTAAACCTATTCTTGATGAAAATGGTGCTTTAATTCTACTTTTAGAAGATGGAACATTATCTGCAAAGCCAGCTGTATATACTTTTGATAATACAGATGGCATGTTATCTGTTTCAGAAACAGAGTTTGTTCCAATTGAAAAAAATGGGCAACCGCAGCTTGTTCAAGATGCAAAATTACTTGAAAAACATCTTGAAATGTCAAACGTAGATTTAGCTACAGAAATGGCTAATACTATTGAAACTTCAAGAGCTTATGGATATGTGCTTAAAATGATGCAAACTGCTGATGAAGTTCAAGAAACCATAAATAATCTTAGAAGATAAGTATATTAAATAAATTTTTCGGATAGAAGAAAGGAGAACGCTTTTATGCGCTTTTCAAACTTTGACGATGTCACTGAATTTGGACAAGATGTATTGCGTGAAATAGGAAGCATAGGAACAGGGAATGCTGCCACAGCGATTTCAAGTATTTTGAATGCAAATGTCGAAATACTATTACCAGGAGTTAAAATATTAAACTTTAACGATGCTGTTACAGCTTTAGGTGAACCAGAAGAGCCAATTATGGGTGTTATTTCTCATATGACAGGCGAAATTGAAGGGATTATGCTGTTTTTAGTACGATTAGGCTTTATTAATGGTATGACTAAATCTATGATTAATCAAGAATATGAAACATATTTTGATTTAGATGAACTTGCACAATCAGTTGTAACTGAAGTTGGCAATATCTTGATTTCATCATATATTAATTCATTATCAGGGCTTACTGGAATGGAAGTTAACTTATCAGTACCATCTTCTTCAATCAACATGTTAGGTGGGATTTTAAATGTACCAATGGCACAGGTTGGATATGAAACAGATAAACTTATGTTAATAGATGGCAAATTTTTGCTAGATAACAAAAATCATGAATCTTCGTTACTTCTAATACCTACAATTGAATCTTTAGAAGTATTAATACGAAAGTTGGTGGGTGACTGTGGCTAATCAAATCGTAGTACAAATTGCAGATATGAAAATGTCTCGTAGGAGTGGAACATTAATAACTTATGCATTAGGCTCTTGCGTGGGAATAAGTTTATATGACCCTGTGGCAAAACTTGGAGCACTAATACACATTATGCTTCCACAAGCTACAACAACAAGCAATACATCAGAAAAACAAGTATATAAATTTGCAGACACAGGAATTGCAAGTACACTTCTTAAAATGTCAGCATTGGGTGGAATGAAAAGCAGATATGTCTGCAAAATAGCAGGTGGAGCTAAAATGTTCTCTATAGATGATAAATCTATGTTGGGTTCAATAGGTGATAGGAATGTCGAAACAGTAATGAATGTATTAAGACGTGAAAATATTAGAATTTCAGGTCAAGATACGGGTAGCAACTATGCAAGAACAATGACATTAGACGTTGAAACAGGAAAAGTTTCAATTAGAACAATTGGAAAACCAGATATAAATATTTAATCTTTAAACATAAATGCATATATAAATTTAGAAAGCGGTGAACGATATGTCTCGTGCGGAAATTCTACTAGAAACAGGAACGAATGAAATCGAAATATTAAAATTTACTATATATGATGAATTATATGGTATAAATGTTGCAAAGGTACGTGAAATAATGATGTCGGATAAGGTAAAACCTGTTCCGCATTCACATCCTGCAATAGAAGGAATATTAAAACCTCGTGACGCTATTTTTACAGCTGTAGACCTTCCTTATTACCTAACAGGAAAAAATACAGAACCTGCTTATCGTGATTTATTTATGGTTACAAGCTTCAATAGATTGAATATCGCATTTCGTGTTCATTCTGTTGTTGGAATACAACGTATGTCATGGGAAGACATAAAAAAACCTGATAGAGCATTAGGAAATTTAGAAGAAAGTGTAGCAACAGGTATTACAGAAAGCCCAGAAGGACTTGTTGTTATTTTAGATTTTGAAAAAATCTTAGCAGATATTGCACCTGAAATTTGCATAAACCCTGATGCAGTTTCAAAAATGCCAGCAAAAGAACGAGAAAATTGCAGAATCTTATTTGCTGAAGATTCAGCACTTCTTGCAAAACTTGCTACAGAATCACTGCAACGTGCAGGTTATATAGATATTGTTAGATTTAATAACGGACAAGAATTGTGGAAACATATGGAAAACAAACGTGAATCTGTTGATTTTGATTTAGTAATAACTGATATAGAAATGCCTCAAATGGACGGACACAGACTTACAAAACTGATTAAAGATGACAAGCAATATAAAGAAATCCCAGTTGTAATCTTCTCATCGCTAATTAACTTTGAAATGCACAAAAAAGGTAGAGAACTTGGAGCAGATGCTCAACTTTCAAAACCTGAAATTGCACAACTTGTATCTACAATTGATGCAATTATGGAGCATAATAAGAAAAATTTAGAAAAATAAATTCAATGTGATGTGGAGGATATAAGAGTGGCAATTAAGATAGTGCTAACAAACCAAAAAGGTGGAGTTGGAAAAACAACCACAACAAATGCGTTGATAGCCGGAATTTGTAAACTTTCAAAAAAAGTACTTTCAGTAGACCTTGACCCGCAAGGGAATTTAGGTTTCAGTATGGGGATAGATATTGAAAATGGAAGTACAGTATATGAAGTATTAAAAGGCGAAGTTCGTGCAAAAGATGCTATAAGAAAAACAGAAGATTATGGCGATGTTTTGACGGCAAACATACTTTTAAGCCAAGCAGAGCTAATTTTTACAGGCGAAGAACGTCTTACAAAACTAATGAATGTGTTAAAAGAAGTTGAAAATGACTACGATTATATTATAATTGATACACCGCCAGCACTTAATATTTTAACTATCAATGGTTATGTTGCAGCAGATTATTTAATAATCCCAATGGCAGCAGAGATTTTAAGCCTAGTAGGTTTAATCCAACTTAAAGATACGGTTGAGGGTGTAATCAACACGCTAAACCCAAAACTTAATGTTCTTGGAATATTGCTTACAAGATTTAATAAAAACACAAACCTATCAAAAGATGTTTTAGAAATGGCTAGCACAGTTGCAAACCAAATTGGTACAACTGTATTTGATAGTAAAGTACGCAGCAGTGTAACAGTGGGAGAAGCTCCTGCACATGGAATGAGCGTGCTTGATTATGCACCGAGAAGTAATGCAGCTAAAGATTATTTAAGCTTCGTTGATGAAGTAATTGCAAAAATTCCAAATGCATAAGAAAAGTTATTGAACATACCGAAAGGAGCAGAAAAATGGCTAGGAAAACAAGTAAAAGTAATAAAACAAATCATGTATTAAACTTATTATCTACAGGTGGCACAGATGCAGTAGATGCAAAAAACCCACCTGTAAATCCAAATAATTCATCGGTTGAAGTGGTGCAAACAAATCAAGAGGTTAATGATTTGTCAGAAAATATAAGAAAATCACTAGAAGAAA
>CAYJKB010000004.1:54852-56705 GCA_964370625.1 uncultured Oscillospiraceae bacterium
ACAAATCAAGAGGTTAATGATTTGTCAGAAAATATAAGAAAATCACTAGAAGAAATGGCAGAAGAAACTTTGCCGATAGAAAATAATCCAGATAAGAAAGAAAGTGATGAAATGGGTACGACTGATATTAAAGATATTAGCTTTGATAAAAAAGCAATTGAAAAACATGCTGAAAATGAAATGATTCATATCCCAGAAGATCGTTTTAATGAACATAAAGACACTGATTTTAGATTTGTTAGCGTTATGGAAATTATCGTTAAAGAAGTCTTAGAAGCATATCTTGAAAAATTTGGGCTGTGTGATTGTTCTCGTTGCAGAGCAGATGTAATGGCGCTTGCACTTACTAATTTGCCTTCAAAATATGTTGTAGTTGATTCAGTGGATTTATCACCTATAATGAACTATTATGTTAAAAAATATGAAGCTTTAGTTACTGTTGAGCTTACAAAAGCTTGTATTAAAATTAAAGACCATCCACACCATGATTAAATTTTTGAATAGTTAAGATATCCGAAAAATTTTCGGATTACTCTTAACTATTTTCTTTTTTAGTCGATAATGAGATATAAGTATAAAAACAATTTTTCTTAATATAAAGGAGGAACTTAATATGTCATCTGTAAGCGGACTTAGTAGTTCAACAGTTAATGGTTTACGTGGTTACGGTGGCCTTGCAAGTGGACTTGATCGTGATTCTTTAATCGAAGGAATGACGTATGCAACGCAAAGCAAAATCGATGCACAAAATCAGAAAAAAGATTTACTAGAATGGGAACAAGAAGCAATTCAAAGCCTAACTTCTAAAATGTATGAATTTACAACTAAATATACATCTTTCACATCAAGCTCAAACCTTTTAGGTAGCTCGATTTTTGGTAGAAATGATGTTGAAGCGATAGGGGAAAATAGCAAATACCTATCTGTAACAGGTAGCAATGTATCATCTCAGACAGTTTCTGTTTTAGGTGTTAAATCTCTTGCACAAAATGCAAGCATGACAACAGCTGGCAGTGCATCTGACAGAACAATATCATCTGGCAATATTTCAAATAATTTAGCTACTGAAGTTGACGTTAACATGCTAGAAGGACAAACTCTATACTTTAACTATGGTGAAGAACGTTACTCTGTAACTCTTTCAGCAACTTCTGATTATGACTATAGCACAACTGAAAACGCAGTTCAGTCAATCAATAAATTAATGGCAGAAGTTGATGTTGAAGGTGGCAAAACTTTAGCTGATGTTATAGAATTTGATGTAACAGGAACAGGCGAAGCAGAACGAGTTACTATTCTGAATAAAGACACAGGCGGTAACAGAGTTGAGCTTGACGGTGGTACAGGTAACTCACTTGTAGCTTTAGGATTTGAAAGCAAAGCTGGTGACTTTAACATGATAGATGGCATGGCTATTCCTACAGGCTCTACAGGGCTTCCAGCTGCTCAACAACCTAAACTTACAGAGCAAATAGAACTGTATAAACAGCTTAGTGGTGCGAAAATGAATTTTGAATACAATGGTGAAGTTAAGTCTATCACTTTATCAAAATTCACATCAACTGACACTATGGAAACTGTTGCAGCTGATATGAATAAACAACTTGCTGATGCATTCGGCGAGGGCAGGGTTGAAGCATCTTTCACAGATGGTAAACTTTCATTTAGAACTACAATTCCACAAACTAATGACGGTTCAGGGAAACTACTAACTGACGACAGCTCAACTTTAAGCATCGTATCTGCTGACTCTAGCCTTTTAGGTGCTCATGGATTATTAACTGGACTCGAAGCTGGAAACTCTAACAGAGTTAACGTAAATGCATCTATTTCAAATGCAGGTCTTGCGACAG
>CAYJKB010000004.1:56805-80318 GCA_964370625.1 uncultured Oscillospiraceae bacterium
AACTCTAACAGAGTTAACGTAAATGCATCTATTTCAAATGCAGGTCTTGCGACAGATAATTCTGCAATTGATGAAACTCAGCCTATGATTATCAAAAATGGTGATGTTGAATTAAACCTAACTGAACTTGGGCTTACTTGGGATAGTTCTGTTCAAGAAATCATGGATGCTATCAATGAAAACGAAGACCTTAACATCAAAGTATCATACCAAAAAGAAAGCGATAAATTCATGGTTGAGTCCACTGAGCAAGGCGCAAGTGGTGTGATTAATTTAACTGGTAATATTGCAGAGGCTTTATTTAATGTAAGCGATGCTAGTGCTAATAACAAAAAAGACGGTCAAGATGCTGTAATTGCTGTAAAATATGCAGGGTCTGACACTGCTACTGAAATAACACGTGGTAGCAACACAATCTCAATCGACGGACTTAGCATCACAGTTAAAGATACTTTTGGGTATACTGGTGACGGTAGTGGTACTGCTCCATTTAAGCTAGATCCAAATGCTGAAGCTGTTACTTTTGAGTCATCTGTTGACGTAGATAAAGCTACTGAAACAGTAAAAGAAATGGTTGAAGATTATAATGCACTTCTTGAAGAAATTTATGGTCATACAACTGAAAAACCAAACCATGATTATGACCCACTGACTAGCACAGAACGTGAAGAATTATCAGATGACCAAATTGAGCTTTGGGAAGAAGAAGCTAAAAAAGGTCTGTTATTTAATGACTCTGATTTACGTAACCTTGCAAGTGACCTTCGTTTTATTCTGCCTTTATCTGAAACAGAAACATTGAGAGAAATGGGTATTTCAGTTTCTACTGATTACACAGAAAATGGTAAACTTATTTTTGATGAAGAAAAATTCAAAACAGCATTGTTAGAAGATCCAGAAGCTGTAGCTGATGCTTTTAACGGGGAAGAAACTACAAATATAGATGGAACTAAAAATGCAGCAGGATTTATGAATGGCATGAAAGAAGTATTGGATAAATACGCTGGTATGTCAGGTTCTACTAAAGGTATTTTAGTTGAACGTGCAGGTTCTGCATTCTCGCCAACTACTGTGTTAGATAACTATATTCAAACACAACTCGATGATATTGAAGATGTGCTGGACACTTTAGCAGACAGATTAGAATCTGAAACTGATAGATATATCAGCCAGTTTACACAACTTGAAACATTAATTTCAGAAATGAATTCACAAAGTAGTTATTTATCTTCAATGTTTACATATTAATTTTAGAAAGAGAGTAGAAGTTTATGAGCACTAATGGGTATCAAAACTACAAAGAACAATCCATTATGACAATGACACAAGGGGAACTTCTTTTAGCACTATATGATGAACTTTCAAAAAGATTAAAACGTGCAGAGTTGTCGTTAGGTGTTCCGAATTATGAACTTTTTGAACAATCAATTAAAAGAGCAGAAGATATTATTGCTCATCTGAAAGATACATTAAATTATGATTATCCAGTAAGTCGTGATTTAGCAAAAATGTATGATTTCTTCACATATGAATTATCAAGGGTGAAGGCTAGCCGTAAACCTGAAATTTTAGTTGAACTTGAACCATTTGTAAAAGAGCTTAGGGAGGCGTTTTCAACAGCGAGTAAAAACACATGATTAATATAGATATTAGTGTTTTAAAATCTATTGAAAATGAAATGCAAATTAGATATCGCAAAACATGTGATATTTATACTGCAACTAAAGAAGTAAATGAGCATCTTATGAATGATGATAGATTATCTGCAAAGATGCAATTAAAAGAACGTGCTATCATTATGGATGATTTAGCAGATAGTGAAAAGCGTATATTGCAACTGTTGAAAGGCTTTGATATTGATACAAAAAGCCGCATTATGACACTTGTAAAAGGTGGAATAAAAGAAAGTGCACTTGGTGCAGATGAGAAATTTAAGCCTATAATTGATTTAGTTAATCGTACAAAAACTGTATGGGAACGTACAGTTGAAATCGATAAAGTTACAAGTACACGCATTATGGGAAAAAGTTCATTTTATTCAAAATAATTAAATATTTAAAGGCTGTGGCAAAACAAAGTTTTACCACAGCCAATAAAAAATTAGAGATAAAGTTAAGAAATAATCCAAACAGGTCCGGAATCAGTGGCCCAAGTGGCGAGTTGTGAAACGAGGTCATCAACATTCCAAGTTTTTGAGCTGTTTTCAGAACTTGCAGGGTCGGCAACCATAACAGTTCCATCATCCTTATAACCATGAATAATAATGAAATGTCCACCACGAGTGAAATCACCAGGACCTACTAAAAGAACCATAAGCTTGTCTTGGGCAAGTACATTTCGGCAAGTTTCAGCTGTAATAGTAGGCAAAAATTCAACATACAATCCATAATGTTCTGCCCCATCAGGAATAAGAGCATGTACAGTTCCGTTGCCACGTGCATAATAACCATTGTTTGCAGCAAATTCAGCAGCTTCAGTTGGCAATAGCACTGTATCAGAAAGCGAACTCACTAAAATAGCAAGTGCTGTAGGCCCACAACCGTGTGATGACATTCGGTCATAACCGCCATAAAGGAAATTTGCCCAACGTTCATCACCTTGATAATACATGGTAATAGGAACAGTATACTCATTCACATCATTTGATGGTAAATCTTTTACGGAAGGTGATTCAGGTTGTTTAATTATATCTTCTCCTTTAGCAAAAAGAAGAGGCTCTTCTTTGGGTTCAAATTTGAATTCAATTGGGATATAAGTAAAAGGTGTAGTTGTCAGCGAAAAGCAGATGCATAAAGCAACTAAATAGAACATTAACTTTCGAAAAAAGCGTTTCATTGTAAAAACTCCTTAGGAAAAAGTGGTTATATAATATATATCGTGAAAAATGAGGAAAAAATAATAGATGCATAATCAAATTGAGTTTAAAAAAGTCACAAAAGTTTTTAGTGATGATATATATGCAATTGAAGATGCAACATTTAACATAAAAAAAGGTGAATTTGTATTTTTAATTGGCAAAAGCGGCTCTGGGAAAAGTACGTTGCTAAAATTATTAAGTGGACAAGTGCAACCAACAGCGGGAGAAATAAATGTATTTGAACAAGATATAGTTGCAATGCATAATCGTGATAAACCTTATTTTAGACGAAAAATCGGAATAATGCAATCATCTTTTGATTTACTCCCTAAAAGAACTGTAAAACAAAATTTAGAAATTGTACTTTTGGCAATAGGAATTCCAAGAAAATTTATTAAAGAACGAGTGAAAAGAGCACTTTTAATAGTTGGAATACAATCAAAATTAGATTTTTACCCACATGAATTATCAGCAGGAGAAAAAGCAAGAGTATTACTTGCTCGTGCTATTGTAACAGGTCCTGAAATACTTGTTATAGATGAGCCAACAGCGAACTTAAGCTCCGAAGCAGCATGGGATATTATGAAGCTTTTAGAAAATATAAATAACACAGGAATAACTATGATTGTTACAAGTCATGATAGTGAGCTTGTTACAATACTTAGAAAACGTGTCATTACAATAGTATCTGGTGTGATTGTTGCTGATGATAGAAAAGGATATTACGATTATAAAAAAATGGATATTTATGAAGAACAGAGGGTAGCAAATGAACGAAAAAGCAATAAGAGATTACGAAACTAAATGCCTATTTGAGTTATTAGCGGCAATAATAGCTCAGCGACCATCTCCAGAATGGGTAAAAAAACCAGACATACAATTTCTGTTTAGAATTGCAGATTTCCAAAATGTATCAAATATTGCTTATTATGGATTATTTGGTTTGGAAATAAAAAAAGGTGCAATTTGGAAAAAAAGATTTGAAGAACGCTATCGCAAAGCTGTCATATCTTATGACCGTTATGAGGCATTAATTCCAAGCTTGCTTGATGTGTTAGAAGCACGAAAAATACATAATGTAGTTATCGATGATTATACTATGTGTGAATATTTTCCAAAAGCTGATATGTGTGATATTAAAAATGTGCGTATTTTAATTGATAAAAACAAGATGAATGAAGTACACAACGCACTAATTAGAATGGACTTTGAAGAAAAAGAAAGCGAAATTAAAAGCGAACGTATTTATTACAAAATCCCAGGGATTTATGTAATTATCCAATCAGAAATTAATTTTACTAACAAAAAAATGAAAAAATATTTCGATTTGCCTATTAAAGATTATCCATTATATGAAAATACTACTTATATCCACACATTTATGCCAGAACAATATTATATCTATCTATTAGCATGTGCAGCAGAAAATTTTGCTAATGGGCTGTTTGATATTAAAAATATGGTTAATATTTGGGCATATTATGTAAAAGCATATGAAGGTTTAAATTTTTCAATTATCAATAAAGAGCTTACTTTTTTAGGCATTGATAAATTTCATAAAACATTATTAAAACTTGCATCTTATTGGTTCACTGGTGAACAATTCCCAGAGAATGATAAACTTTTTGTCGAATTTGAAAACTTTATTTTGTCAAAAGGGACTAAAGGATATACATTAATGCAAGAAGTATTGCCTTTGATGAAAGAAGTTGCTAGAAAAAATAAAAGGATAAACAGAAAAAGAAAACGTAGAACAGCTAAACAATGGGCATTCCCATCACTTGAATACATGGTTAAAATGTATCCAGAACTTGAGAAAAAGCCACAATTATTGCTGTTTTATCAACTGAAAAGACTTAGCAAAATAGGGCTTCGAGAAGCAAATTCTAATGTTAAAAAAATTATGAGAGTTACAAAAGGCGAAGTTCTTAAAAATGCTGTTACACATAGAGAAAATACAATGTTCTTAATCAGTAAGATTAAGAATGCAAATAAGAAAAAATATTCAATAGCAACTGTTGCTGAAAAGGTTGCAGATGAAGCACCTGTGATTGTTGAAAAAGATGCACAAAATGCAGAGATTATTGAAAACAATAATCCAGAGTAAAAACTTTAGGAAATAATGAATAAAAATAATAAAAGAACTTAATTTTTTAAAATTTCTTCCGATAATAAATATATGGAATAACGTGAGGAGGCGACTAAAATGACTATTTCTGTAGATAAAATTAAAAGTACAAATATAAATAAAACAAATAATACAGTGAAAAATGATAAAACTGAAATAAAATCTGCAAAAGCTAAACATTTTGATGAGATTATTATTTCTAGGGATCGTCAAAATATAGAAGAACAGAAACTTACAGAAAAACTATCACTTCTCACAAAACGTAGCATTCGTGAAAAATCATCAGAAAAGAAAGTTTTAAATCTTAAAGAGAGAATCGAACAAGGAACTTATCAAATTGATATAGATAAAATAGCGGAAAAAATGTTATTAATTAGAGGTGATGGAATTGATTAAGGAATTTATCGATGTGATAAATGAACTTACATGTGTATTTGCAGATCTTGCAACTATTGCTGGAATTAAACTTAAAGCTTCTGCTGAAAATCGAATAGCAACGATAGAAGATTGTATGAAGAAAGAACAATCTTTATCAATGAAAGTTCGTGGACTTGATACCAAAAGAGAGAAATTACAACAGCAAATGGGGTATGAAGGGCTTACTTTCCGTCAAATTATCGATAAAGGCGATGAAGAAACAGTAAGACTACTTACGCCAGTGTTTGAAGCATTTACATATCAAGTTAATATGTATAAAACATCAAACGAAAGCGTAACTTCAAGCATTAATATAAATCTAAGAAAAATTCAAAGAGATATAGAGAATAGACAGGGCATAAGATATCAAAAAAATTTAGAAGAGATACCAGAGGATACGCACTTAACAAATAGAAGCGTATAATTTGAGGAGGATATAGGATGATTCGTTCAACTTTTGCAGGCTTTAATATGTCATCAGCGGCATTAAGAGCTAGCCAATATGCCATTGACGTAGCTGGACAAAACCTTTCTAATATAAATACAGTTGGATATACAAGACAAAGATTAGATTTAGCTAGCATAAATCCAGTTGGTGCAAGCAAAACTAACTCACAATATGATACTAAAATCGGTCAAGGGGTTATGATGACTGGTGTTACTCAAATACGTGACCCTTATCTTGATATTCAATATAGAAACCAAATGACAGAAGTAGGTACATATGATGCTACAGATGAAATTTTATCTCGTGTAGGTACTATTTTTGATGAAACAGATAGCACAGCTATTCGTGCTGCATTAAATGATGTAATAAGCCAGCTTAAAACCATGTCGTCAACTCCAAATGCTGGGGAAGATAACATGGATACTGTTGTGCGTGCATCTTTTGAGATTTTACTTAACATCGTAAACCAAAATGCAATTGAATCTGATCAACTTCGTGATGAAGTTACTCAACGTATGGAAGAATCATATGTTGATAATGTTAATGATATACTAAAACAAATTTCGGAACTAAATCGCTCGATTAAAAATTCGGAACTTTTAGGTAGCCCAGCATTAGAACTTAAAGACAATAGAAATACACTTATTGATGCTTTATCTTCATATCTTCCAATTGAAGTAAGTTATGAAACTATTATGCAAAACCCAGATGTTCAAGAAATGACAATAACCTTTACGGACACAAACGGCACAATGCATACACTAATTGATGATATTTATGCCGCTAGCATGGAGTTTGGAACAATTCCATCAACTCAGCCAGGAATGCCTCCAGAGCATTCTTTAACCTTAACTACAGCTGTAGACCCAGATTCAGGTATCCCACCAGTAATCACTGATGTAACTGAAATTATGGGTGACGGTGTGCTTCAAGCTAATATGGATATGTTGAATAAAGCAGGTACATTTGATGGTACTGATGTTCGTGGGCTTGGATATTATGAAGAAATGTTTGACTCATTTGTTGTTATGTTTGCAGAGCAAATGAACTATTTAAATGCAGAAAAAGATCCAACAACAGGTTTACCTGTGATTGACCCTGCGACAGGACTTCCTAGCACACAATTTGATTTATTCGCTCCAGCAGATCCTACACTGCCTATGAGTGCATCAAATATTAAAATTTCTGATGCTTGGATGAAGGGTGAAATTTCTATTAACAAAACATTTGAAGAAGGCCCTGGAGGAACGGAAAACTCAACAGGATATGAAAATGTTCTTGCGATGATTAATATGTTATCAACTGATAGATTAACATTTACAAAAGATATAATAGACCCAACAACAGGCGCAGTAACTTCAACTGTTACAGTTTTTGAAGGTACAATCCAAGAAGCTTATGACAATATCCAAAATGTACAAGCGATTGATAGAAAATCATCTTCAACTCTGCTTGAAAATAGTATGATTATATTAAACCAAATTCAAGATACAAAAGATTCTGTATCTTCAGTTAGCCAAGATGAAGAAGTTATGGATCTTATGAGATATCAACAATCATATAATGCTGCATCTCGTCTTATGACGACTTTAGATGAAATTTTAGACAAACTAATAAACTCAACTGGTGTAGTTGGTAGATAGGAGGGCGAATAAATGCGTATTACAACTAATATGATAAGACGAAATTATCAGACAAATTTAAATTCATCTTTAAATGGTGTAGATTTTTCTCGTTATCAAGTAGAAACAGGTAGAAAATTTGAGCATTCATATCAAGACCCTTCAGCAGCAGCAACAGGGAGCGTACTTGAAAATCGTTTTGCTCGTAATAGCGATTATATCGAAGCTACTAAAAACACAATGAACTGGCAAAATACTCAAGAAGATGTATTAATGCAAGTTGAAGATATTGCAGCTGAAGTTAATAAAAAATATAGCGTAGAAGCAGCATCAGATACAAATGCTGAAAATCGTGATATATATGCAGAACAACTTCGTGAAATGCAAAAATCTATGGTTAATATATTAAATGTTAAATATGGTAATACATATGTAATGGCTGGAAATGATGCAACAAATCCTCCATTTGAACTTACAGAAGGTGGTTCGCTTTTATACCGTGGAATTAATGTAGACTCAGACCCAGATGCATTAATAGACCCAGCAGACCCTACTTCTCAAACTATTGGTGAAGTTTTAGATGAGCTAGCTAATGAAGCAGCTTATATAGATTTAGGTTTTGGTATGAACATTGTTGGCGGTGAAATTGTTCCGTCAAGTGCATTTAATAGTGCAGTTCCTGGAATTGCAGCTATTGGTTATGGAAAAACTCCTGATGTAACAAACCCAGATGGAACGGTAACTCCGGGAACAAGCAAAAACCTTATTGTGCTTATGGGGCAAATGGCAGACCAACTTGATAGCCCTTCATTTAATCGTGAAGCATATGAGGGATTATGGGATCAATTTAACACTAGCACAGGACTTTTGCTAGATGAAGTAACTGAAATTGGTACAAAATCAAAACTTTTAGATTCAACGCTTACTAGGCTAGAAGCTGAAGAAATCTCAATCTACGAACAATTTGAACAAAGCATAAACATTGATGAAGCAGAAGCAATCACGAATTTCTCGTATGCAAACTATGTATATAATGCATCGTTAAAAGTTGGGAATATGATACTAACCCCATCATTACTTGACTTTTTACAATAATTTTTTTTAGTGCCTTAAGGAGTGAAATGTAATGGAGCAACTTATAAAAATCACAACTGTACCTATTGAGTATGAATTTAAGATTAATGATGCAAAAATTGAAAGAAGACGGGGTTCAGCTGAAATTGAGATTTCTCGAAATGACGGCGGACTACAAATGAGAAGTAAACCTGTAAAACTGAATATCGACAGTTTTGATGCAAGAAACTCAGTAGTTCCAACTACAAAAACTTCTATTTATCAAGCTGCTGATAAGGGAATTCAGTCGGCATATCAAGCAACAGCCCAATTTGCAAGCGAAGGCAGAATGTTGCTTAGTGCAAAAATTGGTGAGGGTGGACAAGCGATTAATCAAATATTAGCTCAGCGTACAGCTCAGCCTAAAGGAGATTTCGAAATGACGTTTATTCCAACTACAGGGCCTGAAATTGAATATGAAGCACCAGAACTTACAGTGCAATATGAAATGGATAAATTGAATTTCGATGCTAAAATTTCAAATGGTAATATCGAGTTTATTCCTGGTTCTTTTGAACTTACTATAAATCAACATGCATCTGTAAGCATTGAATACATGGGTGAGCCTATATATGTTCCAGCAAGCGCAGCTGAGTCATTTTCAGGACAAGTTTTAGATGCAAAAGGTTAAATTATAGCACATTTTCAAACTCTGCGAAATTAATAAAATTAAAGCTTCTGGGCGAACATACAGTCAGAATTTTATGCCTCTGGCTTAGTGTTCGTCCTTTTTAAAACAAAGGAGGGGTAAACATGAGAGAGATGGATTCTTCATTATATGAAGAAAATGAATTAATAATTTTTGATGATGGGCTATTTGGGTTTGAATCATATAAGAGATTTTTGCCACTTCCTATGGAAGAAAATAATAATGATTTTTTATGTCTTGTAAGTGTAGAAGATGAAACATTGTCATTTATAATTATTAATCCATTTACAATTTTAGCTGATTACAATCCGATATTAACAGCTGATGAAATGAAAAAACTTGAAGTGTCAGAAGATAAGGAATTATCATTTTATTCAATATGTGTAGTAGGAGATACAGCGCAAAATAGTACAGTAAATCTTAAATGTCCAATCGTGGTAAATGCTAAAACTCGTAAAGCTATGCAAGTTATTTTAACTTCGGGTAATTATAACTTCCGTCATACTTTATCAGCCCTTAAAAGGGAGGGTGAGTAATATGCTTGTTTTACAACGAAAAAAAGGTCAAACTTTGCTTGTTGGAGACAATATAAAAATATCTATTATCGATATTGGTGCTGATGGTGTAAAGCTTGCGATTGATGCTCCACGTGATGTGAAAATTTTGCGTGAAGAATTATCAGAAGCTATGAAAACCAATGAGCAATCTGTAGTTAATAAAGAAAAAATATCTGCACTTAAAAACCTACTTAAAACAGAAGGTTTTGGAGAAATGCTTAAAAATAATAAAGTTGATATAGAATAAAAACCACTAAATTAAGTAGGATTAGGCAGATAGTATTATGCTATCTGCTTTTTTGGAGATAAAATGATTATGAAAAAACATTATAAATACTTGCTATGGGATATAGATGATACATTGATTGATTTTAAAAGCTCAGAAAAAATGGCTCTGCAGATGTGTTTTAAACAATTTGGAATTGATTTAACTGATGAAGATATTGCGATATATTCTGAAATCAATAGATATTATTGGGAGCTGTTAGCCCAAGGAAAAATAGAAAAATCTATTATGTTAAATCTTAGGTTTGAAGATTTTATTAAAAAGTTATCATTAGATAAAATTGATAGCGAAGCAATAAATAAGCTATATCAAGTTAAGCTTGGAGATTATGCAGTTATGGTTTGTGATGCATATGAAATTTGTGCACAATTAAAACATAATAAAAAACAGTATGCAGTTACAAATGGTACTGTTATAGCCCAAAATAAAAAGTTACATAAAACAGGCTTAGGAGAATTATTTGACGGAGTATTTATTTCAGATGAAGTAGGATATCAAAAACCAGACATAAGATTCTTTCAATACGCATTTAATAGAATCCCTAATTTTAAACTCGAAGAAGCTATTATAATCGGAGATTCATTATCTAGTGATATGAAGGGGGCAAATAATGCTGGAATTGACTGTTGTTGGTTCAATCCAAAGGCTAAGGTAAATGATAATACATCAATTAAAATAAATTATGAAATCAAAAAATTAAAAGAACTGCTTGAAATTGTCATATGATGATTTTTTAAACAGTGAACATATCATATATACATAATAACAAGTGGGTGTGTCACAATGCGACACACCCACTTGTTTTAATTTTTAATTATTCAGCTTCAGCAGTAGCTTGCTCTACATGAGAAAATTCTTCATAAGAATATTTTGCTTTGTTATAGTCAACCACAGCGATATAAAGGTCATTCATATTTGAGTATGATTTATTATATCTAACATCGTCAAGAGAAAAATAAACTTCGCCAGTATCACGAGATACAAATTGGCTACAATAAATCGTAACATATGATGTAATTCCATCTGGGTATTTTGAATCTGTAGCTACGATTTCATAAACTAAGAAAATACTGTTATTAACATCATTATATGATTTTGAAATCCCATCTTTAAGAGTAAAGAAATATGATTTAACTAGGTTATTTGATTGGATATTAATATTATCAGATTTTAAGAAAGTATAATCATCAACATACATTGTACGATTATAATCACTTGCTAGCTTAGAACTTACGATGTCATTAGCTTGGTTTGTAAGCATTTCAAGCGTAGATTCATCAAGTTCTGAATAGCTTGAGATATATTGGTCAGCACCTTCTACAGTAATCGTTTTTTTGTCTTCATCAATTATATAATTGTTTTCAGTAGCTTCTGATGTATTATAGCTTGCAGTAATAACAACTTCATCACCATTAGCAACGGCAAAAGAATCAGAATAATATGTAACATTCTTTAAGAATGCATCTTGAGAAGAGTTGCCTAAAATCATAGTAGCCTCTGGAGAAACACCATTGTATTCAACAACTAAACCTTCAAATAAATCAATAACAGTGCCATCTTCAAGATCTGACACAGTGAATTTCACTTCATCGCCTTTAAAAGAAAAACCAAGCTCATCTACAACGTCTTCATCCCAAGTGATTGTCGCAGTAATTTCATCATCGTTTGATAAATTTTCTGTTTTATCAATGTTTACACTGATTGTGCTTTCTAAAGCAAGAAGCACCCCAAGTTGTTCAAGCTCTGTGCCATCTATTTCAGGTAAAACTTCATTTTCAAACGCACCAAAGTCAAAAGAGACATCAGCTGTTGCATAGGAATTTAGCCCTGAATAGTTTACATTTACAAACTGAGTTAATTCAACAGAAGTATTGGTACAACCTGTTAAAAGTAACATGCTTAAAGTGAATGCAATAAATAACAATTTTTTCATTTTTTAACCCCTAATAATCTTTATTTTATTTAAAATAGAATATTAATCTATTTTATTTTCTTCATATCTATCGAAAATCAGTTTAAGTCCATCTAATGTCAGCCCTGCATCAACGATGTCGATAATATCGCTATGTTCGGCAACCATACGTGCAAGCCCCCCAGTGGCTACAACTTTGATATCTCCAGACATTTCTTTTTTCATATCACGCACAATACCTTCAACAGCTCCAATATATCCACGCATAACACCGGATTGCATGGACTCTACTGTAGTTTTGCCTATAGCATTTTCTGTCATAACGATATCAACTCGTGGAAGTTTTGCAGCTTTCATAAACATAGCTTCCATAGCAACTTTAATTCCAGGGAAAATAGCTCCACCTAAATATGAGCCATTTTCATCAACAGCATCAAAAGTAGTTGCTGTGCCCATATCTAAAATAATAAGTGATTTACCATATCTATCAATCGCAGACACAGCATTTACAAGCCTATCAATTCCAACCTCTTTGGGGTTGCTATATAAGTTGCGAATGCCAGTGTCAACATTTTCGCCAACTATCAAAGGTGTAACACCAATGAATTTTCGCACAGCATTAATAAGAGTGTACATAATAGGTGGCACAACAGAGGCTATAATTATATCTCTAGTTTCATATAAATCAATTCTTAAAAATTGATAATATTGAGCTATCATCATACCAAGTTCATCTGATGTGCGTTCTGCATTTGTCGAAATCCTAAATGAACCACGAAGTAAATCATTTTCATAAATTCCGAATACCATATTAGTATTACCAACATCAATAGTAAGTAACATTTTAGTTTCCCCTTTATAAGTTAAATAAATTTAATTTTAATATCAATATTCCCTACATCAAGGGTAATTACTGAATAAGATGGCCTATTACCACCACGAGGCAAAGAAATACTGCCAGGGTTTAAAATATGAATATTATCATGAATTTCATATAGTGGTAAATGTGTATGCCCAAAAAGAGCGATATTGCAATTTTTACGCTTAGCTTCTTTTAATAAAGCACCAATTCCTTTATAAATCGCAAAGGTGTGACCATGACAAAGAAACATCTTTATATCTTCGAGTTCAACAATTTTACTTTCAGGAACTTCAAAAGTATAATCGTTATTTCCTCGTATAAAAGAAATAGGTGTCGAAACAGCATAAGATAAATCATATGCATCATCGGTACAATCGCCTAAGTGAAATATTAAATCTGGTTTTTCAGATTGAACAATATCAATCATACTGCCTATTCGATTATGTGAATCTGAAAATGCAATAATTTTCAACATAGTTCCCTCATTTCAAAAAATGTTCTTTTATGACTATACTACAAATTCTGTATATTGTCAAAGTTCTTTTGCACATTTTGACATATATATTGCATATAATGTATAAGACAATAAATGAGCAATTAAAATATTGCAAATGGAGGAAAATAATTATGGACTATTCATCTATTATAAACAGTTTATTACAAAATCCAAATGACCCTAAATCTCAGCAAATGTTAAAGAATATTACAGCTTTAATGTCATCGCCTACTGGTAGACAAATTATTAGTAATTTATCAAAAAAAGGCAATGCAGATACAATTAAAATTATAGCAAATGCAGCAAAAAGTGGAGATATAAACACAGCTAAAAATGTGGCAAATTCATTGCTTAATTCGAATGATGGAGAAGAATTAGCAGTTGAAATTTCGAAATTATTTAAATAAGTAATAAGGGCGTTAAATCGCCCTATTTAGGAGGTAATATCAATGCCAGAATTTGGAGATGCTTTAGGTAATATGTTAAATGACCCTGATAAACTTGCACAAATAATGTCTATTGCTCAAAGTTTTATGGGTACATCACAAGAGAATAACTCTAATGAAGTAGAAAATCAAGGTGTAAATAGCTATAATAATCAAATAAATGATTTTTCGGCACTATCTCTTCCACAAATAAACAACACACCTAAGATGAATTATGATTTAACATCAGAAATATTAGGTAAAGCTATGCCGATTATAAATAGAATTTCACAAAGCAATAAATCAGTAAGCATTGATAAAACTAATTTATTAACAGCTTTAGCACCTTTTGTATCAGATGAGGTAAGTCATGAATTTTCACATGCTGTAAAGTTGATTTCAATAGCTAAGATGGTAAAAGCAGTTATGGGTGAATTTTCAGGAGGGCAAAAACTTTAAAAAAGTTAAATTTTTGGAGGTGGAATGATGTATAACAGATATTTCGAAAATGAAAAAGAATATAATTTTGAGCCAATAAATAATAATTCTCAAAAAACGTCAAATGATTCAGGAGTAAATCAAAAATCAAACACATTTTCAGCGTTAGGAGATTTGTTTTCATCGTTAAAAATGCCACAAATGACAGTAAACACGGTAGTACTTATCGCAATTGTATATTTTTTGCTAGATGGAGAAGATGACAATGATATTTTTGTTATAATTGGAATTTTACTTTTACTTGGAATTTAGAAATGTGGTGCAAAAAATAATTTAAAGATATTTTAAAAAAATTAAATAAAATATAAAAAAAGTCTTTTTTTTTCTACGAAAAAAGTGTAGAATAAAAGAGATATAAAAAGACTTTAAAAGGTATGCAAACTTATTTGCCATATTTACAGGTTTGTATACAACGAAAAGGAGAAAGAAAAATGAGAAACCTTAAAATTAAGTTCAAATTTGGTGTTAGTCTTAGCCTTATAGCGATTTTAATTGTAATTCTAACAATATTCTCAACAATGGCGGTTGATGAATTAGGAAACCGATTCAGCAATTATCATGAAAATGCATATGGTGCATTTGTTAAATTATCCGAAGCACGTTCAAATGTAGAAAATGTGGCGAAAGAATTAGCTGGGGTTATTTCAAGTAATAATGCAAGCGATATTATTGCTGTCGCTCAAAATAGTGATGCACAAATTGAAGCTGCACTAGATTTAGTAGATATGGTTATAGAGAATGGAGTATCCGAAGAATTTAAAGCTGTAGCTGAACGTGTAGAAGCAGATGCAGTAATTTTTAATGAAGCGGTGCAACAAATAATATCTATAGCTTCAAGCAACCAATTAGATAACATACAAACTGTATTTTATGGTGAGTATTTTAGCTCATTTACAAATTTAACAAATGGCATGGAAGAATTAATTGTTCTTGTAGAAAAATTTGCTGAAACTACGTATAGCTCTGTAATGGTTTATACAGGGAATACCGCTATCTTCCTTATTATAATTACAATTATTGCTCTTGTGCTATCTGTTGTAGTTGGAATTATTTTAACAAAATCTTGCACAAATCCAATTAATTTATTGAAAAATTCGATTCAATCACTTGCTAATGGCGATTTTGCTGGAGCAGAAGTTGAATATAAAGCAACTGATGAATTTGGTGAGCTTGCAGAAAATTTAAACTCAACAATTAAAACACTAAATGCAATTATTGAAGATTTATCTTATGAAATGAAACAACTTGAAGAAGGCAACTTTACAAATAAATCAGATAGTAACATCTATATTGGTGACTTTATGACAATAAACCAATCAGTGGATGGATTTGCACAAAAAATAAATGCAACATTAAGTCAAGTGTCAACGGCATCAAATCAAGTTATGTCTGGGGCAGACCAAGTTGCAGCTGGTGCACAAACTTTGGCTATGGGGACAACAGAACAAGCTGCATCAGTTCAACAATTAGTTGATGCAATGGGAGATATTTCAGGGCAAGTTCAAGAAATCACAGAAATTTCTCAAGATGCTGCCGAAAACTCAAGAAATGCAAAACATGCTGTTACTGAAAGTAATGATAAGATGCAACAGCTTATGTCATCTATGCATGAAATTGAAGACAAATCAAAAGAAATTAGCAAAATCATTAAAACAATTGAAGATATAGCATTCCAAACAAATATTCTTGCATTAAATGCTGCAGTTGAAGCTGCACGTGCAGGGCAAGCAGGTAAAGGGTTTGCTGTAGTAGCAGATGAAGTACGTAACCTTGCAGCAAAATCAGCCGAAGCTGCACAAAACACAACTACTCTTATTAATGCGTCAATTGAAGCTATTAATAAAGGTGTATCCCTATCACAACTGACTGCCAATGAGCTTGGAAGTGTAGTTACAGGAGCAGAGCAAACAAATTCATTAATTCAAAAGATTTCAAATTCTACAGTAGGTCAATTAGATGCTATTAAATTTGCAACTGAAGAACTTGAAAAAATATCATCAGTTGTACATACAAACTCTGCAACAAGTGAAGAAAGTGCAGCTGCTAGTGAACAACTTTCAACTCAAGCGAATATCATGAATTCATTGTTAAGCTCATTCAAATTAGGTTCTGTAAATGAACTAGATTATCATACATCAGTTTCATTGCCTAAAAAACAAAAAAATGTAGCATTGCCAAATAACAATGCTCCAAGGCTTGATACACATTTTGTAGAAGATAATTCCAAATATTAATTAACATTATTATATAGGGTGTGTCACAATGTGACGCACCCTATTTTTATTCAGCATAATCATTTACTTTGCCAAGTAAAGTAGATTCTTGATCATCTATATAAGTAAAGGAATTTGGAACTGTGCCAAGCAAGATAGTTTCACTTACAACAAATTCTGTTTCAACAGTTGTTTCAAAGTTTTCGCCAGGGACAACAACAGTAAGGTCAGCTGAAATAGAAAGCATTATGCTATGACGTGTTTGATTTATTCCAGCTGTGGAGAAAACGCTGATAAAATCAGCATCAGCTACACCAATTCCTAAGATTTTGACACTAATATTAGGTCCAGTTCCTGTAAACAACTCACTACCTAATAAGTTGCCGAGTGGAATATAAATATCTTTATAGGCTAAATCATTAACAACATCATTCACAGAATTAATTATATCAGCTTTCATACTATTAATAGTAAGCATGTTAGTTGATAGTGCAGTTACACGATTTTCAATATCTTTTTCTAAAATCACAAGAGAAGGATATTTAGCTTGGTTTTGATATATCTCATTTGAAATAGTATCATTTATAGCAGTTATAGCAATGTATGTACATTCGTTTAATGCTAACTTTTCAAAAACGGGACGAAATTGTAAATAAATGTTCATTATAATTGTGCAAAATAATAATAGCAAAGCAATCAACAAAAATTTGATGGAAAGCTTAAAATCCACTCTTTTAACCTGCTTATAAGTTGACTTACGACGAAGTGTATACTTTGTAAACAAGAGAAAACACCTTCTTTCTGGAATAAATAATGCGTTTCAAAATATAATATGCATAAAAAATCACATAAAAAGCAACTTTTTGTCTTATTATAGTATATGCGAAAAAAGCAAAATATGTCAATTACTTTACAAAATCGTTAACTTCAAAACTGATAAAATATGGTTAAAAGGCTTTATTTTTAAAATAAACTATAGTATAATAAACAAGAATTAATCACAAATAACAAAATTTATATTTATGCTTTAAGCAGAAATAAGGGAAATTGTTATGATGTTGAATGAGTCAGTATAGTAGTTTGAAAAATCAAGCTATTTATTTTTTCTTAAAGTAAAAAATGAGGGATTTAAGATTTTAAATGTGATGACAAGTTAAAGGCAAGAATGGAGCATTACTTTGAAAAATTCAAAAAAAATCAATCCAGTAATACTTGCGATTTTTGCTTTAGTATTTTGTGCAGCTTTAATCCAATACATATCAATATCATATGAACTTAGCAAAACAGTTGGGATAACAAACAAAACACAGATAATGGATGAAAATATAGCAGAAGATTCTAAAGACATGGTAAGCGAAATGAAACAAGCGATAGAGGATAACATACCTACGGTTCAAATGGAATTTGAAGATGATGGACTTCCTCATGATAAACTATTCATAACACCAGAAAGACAAAAATATCAATCAGGTGATTTAAGGCTTATCATACCAAAGCTTGAAGTAGACATTCCGATACTGGATGGAACAGAACAAGAAACCTTAAGGAAAGGCGAAGGCCTTTACGAATATGCACAGCTCCCTGGAGAGGGAAATCGAAATGTATCAATAGCAGGACACCGCAACAGTGTATACAATGGTAAAATATTAGATAACATGCCGTTCTACTATATAGATACTTTAACAGACGATGATTGTCTTTATCTTGTAGATGATGAATTTATTTACAGGTATATATGGGATAAAACAACTGTAGTTGAAGAAACTGACTGGGGGCCAATCTATAGCCAAGGATTTTCAGCTTTAACGATTACATCTTGTGAACCTATAGGAATTGCAGATCATAGAATAATTGTTCGTGCAGCACTTGTAGAAATTATCCCTTATTCAGACGATTATACATATCCTTCAGTTTATGAAACTGAAATTCATACGCCGGCTGAGTTAGAACTCGTCGATTAACCTAATGTAAACCTGCAAAACGCACAGTAAGGAGAGAAAAATTATGAAAACAAACTTGATTAAAAAATTATGCGTAGGCATATGTGCCACAGCGATGCTATTCACAGTGACGTCTACAGATGTTTCAAGCAATGTTTCGGCAAACACAAAAATCGCTACAACAGTTCAAACACAAACAGGGGTGACAGTGCAAAAAAATGCCAAAGCTTCAGTGGATTCTTCAAATCTTAGCGAGGGCTTTGTAACAGTAACCTATACAGGTGGCAAACAAGTAAAAATTAAAGTGCAAATAACTAAAACTGGTGGAACAACATATACTTATGATTTGAATAATCAAGGAAATCCTGAAACGTTTGCATTAACACAGGGTAATGGTACTTATACAATTAAAATTTTTGAAAACACTTCTGGAACTAAATATGCAACAGCTTTTACAGCTTCAGTAAATGTAACTTTAAGAAATGATTATTTACCTTATTTATATCCTAACCAATATGTGAATTATAATGCACAATCTCAAACAGTAGCTAAAGCAAAAGAGATTATTCCAGCAAATGCAACAGATGTGCAAAAAGTTCAAGCAGTGTTTAATTATGTAACAAAAAACTTTAAATACGATTATGACAAAGCTGCTACTGTAAAAAGTGGATATCTTCCTGTAGTTGATACAATCTTAACTACGCAAAAAGGAATTTGTTTTGATTATTCTTCAGTAATGAGCTCTATGCTTCGTTCACAAGGTGTTCCAACAAAACTTGTTGTTGGATATGCTGAAGAAGTATACCATGCATGGATCAATGTATATATCGAAGGAACAGGATGGGTAGATGGAGTTATAAAATTTGATGGTGTAAACTGGACGATGATGGATCCTACGTTTATTTCAACAGGTGGACATAGCGACTTTGCTTATAAATACACTTCAACAACTACAAATTACGCACCTAAATACTTCTATTAAATTTTCTAAATAATAGGTTTTAAAGAAATAAATCTAAAATGATGTAAGGAACGGAGATAGTATATGAGTAGTAATATATCTAACGAATATAAATTCTCACAAGAGGAACTTTCAATATTTTGTTATCAATTAGGATTAATGATGAAAGCAGGTATTGGATCAGAAGAAGGAATTTCACTAATAGCTGATGACGCTGATGAAACTGCTAAGAAATTACTTGAAAAAGTGCATTTTCACCTAACAGATGGAGTATCGTTATCAGTAGCTCTTGAGAGAACAGGTAGCTTCCCTGAATATATGCTTAGAATGATAGAAATTGGTCAAGTTTCTGGTAGACTTGATAAAGTTTTAAGCTCACTAGCAAATTACTATGAAAAACGAGCAGAAACATCAAAATCAATTAAACGAGCTGTTTCATATCCTGCAACGATGTCAGGGCTTGTAGCTATTATCTTTTTAGTATTAGTATCCCAAGTACTTCCAGTGTTTGATCAAGTGTTAAGCCAACTAGGGCTTACGCTTTCTCCTTTAGCCAACGCAATGATGAGTTTTGGTTCATCTTCTAATATAATAGTTGGTGTTGTGATAGTTTTAGTTGTTATAATAGCTATTGTGCTATTTTACACAATGCGTGAAAATGCATATACTAACATTATTTCAAAAACACAAACAGGAAAACTTCTGGATAGAAGCCATTTTACATCTGCTATGGCTATGATGTTATCAAGTGGTATCAACACTGATGAGGCTATGGAAAGAGCAATCGGATTGCTTGAAAATTCAGAACTTTCAGAACAATTTAAAAAATGTCACGAACTTATGGATAATGGAGAAAGATTACCTGATGCCGCTGGCAAAACAGGAATATTAAATCGCTCACAAACAGGTGTTTTATCAGCAGGATTTCGTGCCGGTGTGCCTGAACAAGCAATGGAAGAATTAGCTGGCCGCCTACAAATTGAAGCTGACGAACATTTAGAACGACTACTTGGCAGATTTGAATATGGATTAGTTGTTGCTCTTTGTGTTGTAGTTGGTATTGTTTTACTTTCAGTAATGCTTCCATTAATCGGTGTGCTTTCCTCAATTGGAGGATAGAAGCCTATGAAAAAAAATAAATTTGAACTAATTAAAAAAATTATTCCATTATTATTAGCATGTATCTTAATTCCTACAGTGCTGATATTTGCAGCAACAAATTTAAGCTCCCGTTCACAAAAGGAAAGCATGATTTTATTAGAAGAAAGCTTAAGACGTGCTGTGGTTCAGTGTTATGCAATTGAAGGGTTTTATCCTGAGGATTTAAGCTATCTTATCGATAATTATGGTGTAGCAATCAATGAAAGTCGTTATGTTGTACATTATACATATGTTGCGTCAAACTTAATGCCCGATATAACCGTTATACAATTATCTAGCCAATAGGGCGATATTATGTTTAAAACTAAGGGGGGAACACTGTGCTAAAACAAACAAAACAAGGAAAAGTTCTTAAAGTAATTACAGTTTTAGCTTTAATTTCGTTATTCTTCGTTTTTGCAATAGGTGTAACACTTGTCGGAAGTAATGTTTACGCACAAACAACCCAAAATTCCGATGAAAATTATACACATAGAACAGCGATATCATACCTTGTAAACCAAATATGGAGAGCAGACGTTAAAGATGGAATTTCAATAGGAACCTTCGGAGATGGTGATGCAATATTCCTTAGCGAATTAGGTTATGTAACTGTACTTTATGTACACGAAGGAATGCTGAATGAAATCTACATGGAAGAAGGATTTGAACTAACACCAGAAAGCGGGACAGCGATTTTACCTGTAGAATCAATGACTGCCGAAGTAATAGATGGAAATTTACTAAATATTGAAATCACTTCTTTAACAGGAAATACATATAGCACTTCTCTTTCTCCAAAGAGTGTTATTATACAGGAGGTGGAATAAATGAATAGTTCTACTTCACGTACAAATTTAGTATTATTAGAATTGATTTTCAATTTATTCCTATTTTTGATTTGTGCTGTAGTTTGTGTAAGCCTTACATTTTATGCAAAAGATATTTCAGAACAAAGCACAAGACTTACAAGAGCAGTTTATGCAGCACAAACAGCTGCAGAAACTTATAAAAATGGGCAAACAATGCCAACTTCATACACAGAAGAAGAATATGGACTTAATGTTGAAATCATTGAACTAGATGACACAGCTACTATTAATGTGTCATATAAAGGTGAACTTGTTTATTCCATAGAGGAGGTGCATGGTATTGAAAAATAGTAAATCATCTCCAATTGGTATTGGTGTAATATCAATAATTACAGTACTATTAGTGCTAACTTTATCAGTTTTCTCTGTACTTACTTTAGTTTCAGCCCGTTCAGACTTAGAATTAAGCGAACGAAATGCACAAACTATAAGTGCTTATTATAAAGCTGATAATGAGGCTAATAAGATATATGACAACTTTGTAAACAGTGAAGAAACAGAACTTATTACAGAAGTTGTCGTAAGTGAAAGACAAACTCTATATCTTCATCTAATCAAAAACGATGACGGGAATACAGAAATTCTGGAATGGAGAACAATTCCAGTTATGGTTGATGGATTTGATGGAACAAGTGATTTAGAGGTTTTCATGCAATAATTTTAATTTAATTAAAAAGACAAAGGAGTGTGACAACAATTGGATTTAAAGTTATTACTTAAATATGCAGTTTTAGAGAAAAAAGCATCTGATATTTTAATTATTGCTGGTATGCCGGCTACAATTAAAGTTGATGGTGTAATTACAAAAGTTACAAACGAAGATATAAAAAATACATATCCTAGTGAATATGATGAACAAACATCAAAAGGAAATTCTCTTTCACCAGCAGATACAGAAAAATTTGTTACAGAAGTTTACGCACTGGCAAATGATCGTGATATTAAAAGACTTCGAAAAAATGGTGATGATGATTTTTCATTTGCACTAGCAGGCCTTTCTCGATTTAGAGTAAATGCACTTCGTCAAAGAGGTAGCTTTGGGCTTATAATTCGTGTTGTTTCATTCAATTTACCTGATATTAAAAAACTTAATATTCCAAATCAGATTTTAGAACTTGCGATGAAGCCTCGTGGGCTAATCCTTGTGACAGGACCTGCTGGAAGTGGTAAAACAACTACACTTGCATGTTTGGTAGACTATATAAATTCAAACAAAAAAGCTCATATTATAACAATAGAAGACCCAATAGAGTTTTTGCATCATCATAAAGAAAGTATCGTAACACAAAGGGAAATTGCAACAGATACAAATTCTTATGATACAGCTTTAAGGGCAGCATTAAGAGAAGCACCAGACATAATTTTGCTTGGTGAAATGAGAGATGCTGAAACAATTAGAGCAGCTGTTACAGCAGCGGAAACAGGGCATTTAGTTATATCCACATTACATACTTTAGGCGTATCAAACACAATTGATAGAATTATTGATTCGTTTCCACCGGAACAACAGCAACAAATTAGAACGCAATTATCAATGGTAATTGAAGGGGTTGTTTCAAAACAGTTACTTCAGAGTACAAATGAAGATGGAGTGCAAGAGGCAGCATATGAAATTATGACAGCAAATAGTGCGGTTAGAAACACTATTAGAGAATCTCGTGCACATCAGCTTGATAATATAATTGCTCAATCTTCTAGTGAAGGCATGATTTTAATGGATCAAGCGATTTTAAAACTTGTACAAAGTAATAAAATTACAAAAGATGAAGCGTTAAGACGTTGTATCAATCCAGAGTGGATGAATAAAAGAATTAATATGTAAACAGCGCTTTTTGGGCATTGCCCATTAATATATATTTAAAACAAACAGGAGGAAAAGACAATGAAAAGACTAAATTATCTAGCAAAAGATCGTTTTATCGCACTTTTAACAGTTGCTTCTTTAGCATTTACACTTGTATCACAATCACTATTTGTGCCTGCAGATGCTGCTAATGATTACAACAATCAGGTTAGAGTTGGCGTAGGAAGCGATGGCGAAGAGTATTTTGTTGACCCAACAAAAGTTGACTACTATTCAGTAGATGGCAATACAATTACACTTCAACAATCAGGCA
>CAYJKB010000005.1:0-76704 GCA_964370625.1 uncultured Oscillospiraceae bacterium
TAACACAATTTAATATCATTTCTTTTCGTCATACCATATCTCTGCCAAGATGGCTGGCTATACTAAACAATTTACTTTAAGTTTCTTTTTATTACTTGCGTAACGGCAAGTAATCAAGCGTTTTTATTTTTTGTATCGTCAAAAAATAAAGGTAAAACCTCTTTGCGAAGTTGTATGGCACATTTGATTTACTCATTCTCTCGGCAGTCATCCTGTGTGCAGACATGTACGTATCGCACTCTGTGCTATATTTCAGCAAAAGGGAAATGCTGTGGTGTAAATTTGCAAGATTGATATAACGGTGTGGAAAGGGAAACCACAATCTTTTTTCTTTCAAGGCATAAGCTAAAAACAAGAACGCTTGGTTACTTGGGGTTCACCAAGTAACGAAAAGGGCTAATTGAATTGAAAAGAAAATTAAAAAAATAATAAACATCAAAAAGGTGCAACCAATCGGTTGCACCTTTAATATTAAAATGTAAATATTTTTGAAAGTTCAGAAGCATTTGAACTAAGTACTTTTTCACGCACTTCAAGAATTGATTTTGCAGAACAAGAAAGTTCATCAATTCCCATAGCGATATAAGTTTCAGTTAGCTCAGTATTACCACCGGATTCACCACAAATACCAACCCAAACACCTTCTTTATGTGCGTTATCTACTGTGATTTTCATTAAACGAAGCACAGCAGGGTCTGCATAATCATATAAATCAGCAATTTTTGAATTCATTCTGTCTACAGCAAGTGTATATTGAGTTAAATCATTTGTGCCGATTGAGAAGAAGTTAACATGTTTAGCTAAAGCATCAGTCATAATAGCAGCTGCAGGAGTTTCAATCATAATACCAATTTCAAAATCATTAGCATAAGAGATTTCTTCTTCACGAAGTTCTGCTTTTAATTCTTCTAAATATTCTTTGATTTCGATAATTTCTTTTTCAGAAATAATCATTGGGAACATTATAGCAAGCTTTCCATACATAGAAGCTCGAAGCAATGCACGAAGCTGAGCTCTGAAAATATGTCGTTCATTTAAACAAATTCTAATCGCTCTATAACCCATTGCTGGATTTTCTTCATCAGGAATATCGAAATAAGGAGCTTTTTTATCAGCACCAAGGTCAAGTGTACGAATAATTACACGTTTACCTTCCATTCTTGATAAAACTTCTTTATAAATTTCAAATTGAGCATCTTCTGTAGGGAAATCTTTGCTGTTCATATAGATAAATTCAGAACGGAAAAGACCAATTCCTTCAGCACCATTTTCTAAAACAGCATCTAAATCAGACAGATTTCCAATATTAGCACAAGTTTCAACATGAACACCATCTTTTGTATAAGATGGAACATTTATAAGTGACTTTAATTTTTCAGCATGATGTTTTTCAGCTATAATTTTAGCTTTATATTCTATTACTGTATCATCATCAGGATTTAGGATGATTTCACCACTAGCTCCATCAATGATAGCAAAGTCATTCATTTTTACTTGATTTAATATTTCTGGTAAATCTACAATAGATGGGATACCTAAAGTTCTTGCTAAAATCGCAGTATGAGAGTTTTTTGAACCTTTTTCAGTTACAAAAGCTAATACTTTTGATTTATCAAGAGCTAAAGTATCACTTGGATATAAATCTTCTGCAACAACAATCATAGCTTCTGGGCTATCATTGAAATTAACTTGTTCAATTCCTAATACATTACGCATTAAACGTTTTGAAATATCAAGAACATCGGCTGCACGAGCTTTCATATAGTCATCATCCATTGATGAGAACATTTTTGAAAAAGCATCAGCAGTTTCATTTACAGCAAAATCAGCTGATTGATTTTCATTTTCTATTAAAGAAATGATATTATCAGTATAATCTAAATCGTCAAGCATCATAGCATGAACATTAAAGATTTCAGCATGTTCTTCACCAACTTCAATTACAGCTTTGTCATATAAAGCACTAATTTGAGAAGCAGTTTTAGCTTTTGCATCTTCAAATTTTTTAATTTCAGCTTGAACATCAGTGATTTTGGATGTATTTAATTGAATTTCTTGCTCTTTAAGAACAAAAATTTTACCAATAGCATAACCTTTTGATGCGCTAATCCCTTTTATCATAGCAATCACCTAAAAGTTTTCTTTAAAGAATTCTTCTAATGTTTTAGCTTCTTCAGCTTCATTATCACCTTCAACACGTACAATAATTTCTTCACCACATTTAATGCCAAGCCCCATGATAGCGAATAGACGTTTAGCATCAGCAGATTTGTCACCTTTTTTGATTGTAACTGTGCTAGTAAGAGTACCAATTAATTTTACAAGTAGACCTGCAGGTCTTGCGTGGATACCAACTGGATCTGTGATTGTGTAGTTAAATGATGTCATAATTCTTGTCTCCTTTTTGATGAAAGTTTAAATTTTTATAAATTAACCAACTTTCCGTCAGATATTGTGAAATACCTGACGGATTGAAAGTTTAATTATTTAATTAAATATGTTTTTACAACATTTTTTGGTAGTATAACAATGTTTTCAGCTTTTGAGATAACTTTTTCATCTAAATTAACTTCGCTATCAAGTTTGTAATCTGCGATGTTAAAAGTAGTTTCAAGTTTGGATTTAACAGTTTGGAAGCCACGAAGAATAAAACCTTCTGCACCCTGTGGTTTTTTAAATGCACTTAAAACAAAATCTTTTGATTGCTCTGTAAAGAAACTATAATTATAAGGCACAGTGTATTTTGCATCATTAAGTTTCATTGCGTTATAAGGCATTTTATTATAAGTTACAACAGGAGTTGTATATTCTTTGGCAACTCTTGCAAGGTTTTCTGTATCAGTTGTAATTGCGATGTCAAATTTCTGTACACCTAAAAGCTGTGAATCAGGAGTTGGCATTTTAATTCCAGATGGTCTGCCTGGTCGTCTTAGCATTTCTTCTTTTCCAAGGAAACCAACAGAACGGAATAAAGTAATTGCAATAGTGTCATAGGATTGTCCAATAATTTCATATTCACGAACAGAATTTGAAAGAACACCTAAACCATTTTGTGCATCTGTTTTAACAAATGATAAGAAAGGATAAATTGAATCAGGACGTTCGTTCCATTTTTCCTTTTCCCATACATCCATCGCAGAATCATAAACAGGACGTGCGATTTCACCAAACTGGTTATCAGACAGGGAAAAATTGGAACTTATTCCATTAGGTACAAGCACACGAACACGATGGTCTTTTACCTTGTTATTGATTATAACATTAATTTCCATAGTTTTGCAAGCTTTTTTTATTGTGATTGATAATTTTATATCAAACTCACCATCGATGATTTTAGCTTTTCTGCTATCTAAATCTTTTGGAACACTCATAGTATATTCAATTTCAATAACAGTTTTATTCTCTGTTGAATAAATGTTTGAAACAGCTTTTGCATCCTTTGATGTAATAATAAAATCATCAGCTAAAGGAGAAAAATCATAACCATCTCCGTCATCGCTTCCATCTTCGATTAGAAGTACTTCGCTGAATGTTTTACCAGTTAGCTTATCCGTTATATCAAGAGAACCATTGCTATTTACTTTAATAGAATAGAACTCATTTTCAGCAGTTCCATAACTCTTAGAAGTAGCTTCAAGTTTACCATCTTTTTCATTAATTAAATAAGTTTTAAAGCCCATAGCTGGAAGTGTATCATAGATTGCAACAGTGTATTTTACAAATGGGTCATAGTCGCCATAATGAACAATTTGTCTATCAATCAAGCCTGCATCCACAATTTCAGTGGATAATACTTCAAATTCATACACTTTTCCATCGCCATCAATTAAATCAAAATTCTTCATCTTAGTGATGATTTCGCCTTCGATTACTCCACATCTTTCATAAGGTAATAAATTGAAAGCAGTTAATTTATCAAGTGTTTTTTCTTGTGACATAGCATCAACTAAACGACGTTTGTAGAATTTAATTAATTCATCAGTTTTATTTTCTGCTAAGTGGAAACGATTTTCAATGTCGATGTGAACGATGTCAGAACAGCAACATCCGATAGAGTCATGAGCATGATTTTTCATGATTTCCTTCCAAATTGCTTCGATTAATCCTTCATGATATTCTTCACCAAATTTATAAGCAAGGCTTGCAAGTGGTTCTAAAATATTTGTGATTTTATTTTCAATTCTAGTGTTAGAAGATTTTAAATCAGCTCGTGAAGAGAAAATGCTTCTATGCACTCTCATGTACTTTCCATCCAAAAGTTCGCCTTTAATTGTGTCAAGATTTGGTACTTTTTCCACATCATCAAAAACGTTCTCAAACTTACTTAAGAAGAATTCTTTGTCAGGATAAATGCTTTTTAAGCTACCCATTACATCATAAATATTTTGTTGAAGTGGCATTTGGTCATGCCCATTAGAAACTAGGATAGCTTCATTAACAGCACCTTTTTCAAGAACAGGCATATATTTGCTCATTCTTGTGCGAAGCGCTTGTTCTTCAACAGGTAAATATTTTCCAATTGCATATCCAAGTGGCATAAGATGTACAAACACTTCACCTTCAGAATTGCTTTGCCAATGGAAATTGTTTTTGGAAGTACCATGACGCTCTGAAGCACCACGCCAAAAAATTGCACGTTTAATATCAAAACCATTTAAAATTTGAGGCAATTTTTCACTTTGACCAAATGAATCAGGTAAATATCCAATCATCATAGGCTCTCCAAATTCACGACTGTCTTTTAGGCCATAAAGCAAGTTACGAACAATAGATTCGCCACCTACAACAAGTTCATCAGTTTGAGTGTACCAAGGACCTACAATAAGTTTGCCTTGTTCAACTAGTTTTCGAACTCGTTCACGATTTTCAGGCTTAATGTCAAAGTAATCTTCTAAAATCGCAGTTTGGCCATCAAGAACATAATGAGGATAGTTTTCATCATTTTCAAGTCTATCCATAATTTCTTCCATGTTATTAACTAAAAGAATACGTGATTCTTCTGTTGTAAAATACCATTCTCTATCCCAATGCATATGAGGAACAATGTGTACACGATTTGCTTTATTCATAATATATAATCTCCATTCTAATATTTGTAAATATAAGAGCGACTCTGTATGCTCACCATTTTTTGATTATTATCAATATTTAAGGCGATTCACACAGGGTCGCCCCTATATTTTGTGATTAGTTGTTTATTTATTTAATTTAAGAGGTTTCAGATTATTTTGAACGTAAACCTTTTCTCATCCAAGGCACTAAAATTGCAGTTGAGATTAAAGCACCGATGATAGCAGCAACAAGCCAAATAGCTGTTCCGATTGCAGGGCTTACAACAGCAACGCTTGTATCAAGTAAGAACATTGAGAAGATACCAGCACCAGGAACGTTAAGCCCGATATTACTCCAAGCTACGATAGCACCACAAACAGCAGAACCTGTACACAGTGAAACGATAACTTTAAGTGGGTTTTTCATCATGAATGGAATAGCACCTTCAGTGATACCACCTAGAGCAAGTAGCCAAGTTGTTTTACCAGCTTCAGCTTCCTCTTGTTTATAACATTCTTTTGCAATAATAGTTGTAAGTGTGATTGCAAAACCTGAGACCATTTTAACTGATGCAAATATTGCATAAGGAAGAAGTACACCTTCGTTCATAACACTTACGCTAAATGCATACGCCGCTTTGTTTACAGGGCCACCTAAGTCAAATGAAGTCATGATACCGATAACAGCACCTAATACCATTGCGTTAGCACCTTGTAAACCACGTAGGAAGTCTGTCATTGCATTGTTGATAAAGGCAACTGGTTCACCAACAACAAAGAACATAATAAGACCGATTAAAAATGTACTTAGTACAGGATACACAAAGAAACTAATAAATCCAGAGAAAGCACCTTTTGCTGGCAGATATTTTTTCATGTAACGAACTAGATAACCTGCGATGATACCACCTATCATACCAGCGAGGAATCCACCACCTACCATGTTAGCAGCAAGACCAGCAGCAAAACCTGCACAAAGACCAGTTTTTTCAGAAATTGCATAAGACATATAAGCTGCCATTACAGGAACTAATAATGTTCCTAGCAAACCACCAGATAATAAACGGAAGTTATTAAGCCAGCTGCCCGGTTCATTATATAAATCTTGAAGCCCAAATTGTTGAGCAATTAAAACTGCGATTGCAAGAATCATACCACCAGCTACAACAAGTGGCACCATGTGAGAAATACCTGTCATAACAGCTTGTTTAATTTCTTCAACAACACTCATTTTACCATCAGCAGAATCATCAGCTACATATTCACCTTTTTGGAAGTTTTCAGCTTTGTCTAGAGCTCTTTTAATAATTGCTTTAGCATCTTTTAGAGGTTCTGCTACAGGAGTTTGTGTAATTGGCAAATGCTCAAAGCGCTCAGCCATTTTAACGGCTACACCAACAGAGAATATAGCAGCATCAGCATTTTTAAGGTTTTCAGAAGTGTGTCTATCTTCGATGCCGTTTGCACCTTGTTTTTCAACAAAAACTTTTACACCCATTTCTTTACCAGCTTTAACTAAAGCTTCAGCTGCCATATATGTATGAGCAATACCAGCAGGACATGCTGTAACAGCAACGATAGTTTTTGTATAAGCAACTTCTTGTGTTTGTTCTTCTATTTTTTCAGCATCAAGATTTTTTACAAATTCTTCAACTGTTTTTGAAGCAAATAATGAAGCTTTAAAATCATCATCGCTCATTTTTGTCATAAGAGCAGATAACAGCTCTAAGTGAGTGCTTCCGCCTTCACTTTCTGGAATAGCTAAAAGGAAGATGTATTTTACTTCGTTTGAAGGGTCGATACTTTCCCAATCAGCGACAATATCATTTGTAGACATTACTGCAAATGCAGCTTCTTTAACAAATTTTGATTTCGCATGAGGAATAGCAAGTCCCATCTCCATCCCTGTTTCGGATAGTGCTTCTCTTGCATATACATCTTTCATAAAATCTTCTTCAGAAGTGATTTTGCCATTGGCATATAGTTTTTGAACTAGCGATTTAATTACATCTGCCTTAGTTGTAAGGTTGCTATTTAATTCAATTAAATTGCTGCTTGTAAGAGTAGAAAGTTTCATTATATTTCCTCCTGTTATTTGTTAACTAAATAATAACATATTATAAATAATTATTTACAATTACGATACAAATATACACATCAAATTTTGATTGTGAATATATTCACATAAGATAAGGCTTTATAAAACGAATTAATCTATCACAAGCATTAAAGCAAAGCTCACGTGAATTATCAATAGCATCTTCTAAAGACATAATTCCATCAACACAAGTGATAATACTTGATATTCCATGATTATACATTTCACTGTATTCACTACCTAAGCTACCTACAACAGCATAACATGGAATGTTTTTTGATTTAGCAAGTGTGCCAACACCAAAAGGCACTTTGCCAAAAGCAGATTGATTATCCATTCGTCCCTCACCAGTAATAACAAAGGAAACACCATCTAAATGACGTTCAAGCTCTAAAATTTGAGTTATACTTTCAATACCAGACATCATTTTAGCATTTGTAAACGCAAGCAAAGCCGCACCAAGGCCACCAGCAGCACCTGCACCTTCTACATCGGAGATTTTAATATTCAATTTTTCTTCAATAATTTTTGCAAGGTGTATCATACCTTTTTCAAGTATAGGCAATGTTTCTTCTGTTGAGCCTTTTTGCTTTGAAAAAATATGTGTAGCACCGTTTTCACCTACTAGCGGATTTTTAACATCACTCATAATAATAAATTCTACATTAAGAATTTTAGGATTAAGACCACTTAAATCAATATCATATATATATTCAAAGTTTTGAGGAATTGGTGCAACTTCATTTAAGCATTTTCCTAAGAATTTTACACCGAGTGATGATATAAAACCTAAGCCCAAATCATTTGTAGCACTGCCACCAATACCGATATAAATAGTTTTACATCCATTATCAATAGCATCAAGTATCATCTGACCTGTACCAAATGTATTCATTTTCATAATATCACGATTTTCAACTTTGGTAATTCCAGAAGCTTCAGCCATTTCCATGATAGCCTTATCACCATCAAAAATTCCATAAGTCGCAGTAATATCACGAAAATCAGGACTTTTTACAGTTACTTTCATTTCACGACCGTTAAGAGCCGAAAGCACAGCAGTAACTGTGCCTTCTCCACCATCAGCCATAGGTAATTTTATAACTTCGGCAGTAGGGAAGTGTTGTTTAACAGCTTGCTCTGCAATATCACATATTTCATAAGCTTCAAGAGAGCCTTTAAAAGAATCTGGTGCAACAAGAATTTTCATAATAATTCCATCCTTTCAAAAAACATAAAATCAAGGTTTAAATATTTCTCTGTTACCTAATGTTTTTTCTTTATGGCTTTTATTATAACACCAAAGTTAATTTAATATTAAAAGTTCTAATTTGTTCACAAGAAAAATTCAATTTGTAAATATGTTTACAACGTTTGTCTTAAATATTCTTCGCAAATAATTTTAATTAACATCAAAAGACCAGAGCGGTCTGTTACGTTATATCCATTTACAATTCTTTTATCACCCCAAAAACAAATCTGTTCATCACATACTGCACTAAGAGGATTTTGACCATAATGAGTAATGCAGAATATTTGTAAATTAGGTTTAGTTTCTTTTAGTTTTTTTGCAAGTTTAATTAATCTTTCAGATTGACCTGATACACTAATTATTATAACCAAATCATTGCTTTCATAAAAGTTAGAAAAATATTCTATATCATGAATTTGAGCGAAATATTCAGTCTTTTTGTTAAGGCAACGCAAATACCTTCCAAAATATTCACAAAAATACACAGTATCACCAATTCCAGCAATTAAAATTTTATCAGAGGAAATAATTTTATCAATCAACTTTTTGATAGCATTATCATCTAATACGTCAATAGACTTTGCGATACTTTGAGGTAATTTATCTAAAACTTTATTGCTTGCTGTATGAAGTTCTTCGGGATTATCTTCGTTTTGAATAGCAAATTTAAGCTCAGAAAAGCCACTATAGCCTAATTTTTTTGCTGTTCTAATTATTGAGTTTGGAGAAATAAATAAGTCGCTAGCTACTTTATGTATAGAAATATTTTGGATTTCTGCTCGGTTTTTGCGAATGTAATCTAAAATGCTATCTTCTGTATCATTAGATTTAAGTTCAAGTTGAGACGCTCTTTCGTCGAATGTTAACATTAACTCCACCCCTAAGAAAAATAATTTATATTTAGTATAACTCTATTTTTTTTCAAATTCAATATAGTTAGTCATAGATATTTTAAAAGTATAGCTGGATTTTTGTGAAAATATAGTAAAATTTTCTTATTGTGTAATAAAATGTATTGCTTACAAATAACAAAACTCCTTTTTTACTTGATTTCAAGCAAAATAAGGAGTGATAAGTTTAATTGTCTTGGTCTGATTTTTTGTTGTTAGTAAGTAAAATTCCAGCACAAATAGCTGTAAGCGGAGCGACGCTAACAAGTCCAAAACTGCCAACAACGGTATCTAAGATTTCACTAGACATATATTTGAAATTCAAAATGTTATCAATAGGTGTACCTTGCGCTACAAATGTCATAAGTAAAATAATATATCCACCTGAATAAGCTAAAAGCAGAGTAGTTGTCATTGTTCCCATTGCAGCTTTGCCAACATTCATACCACTTTTAATAGCTTCTTTTGCTGAAATATCAGGCTTTTTGTCTACAACTTCATTTACAGAAGCCGTAATATCTACAGCTAAATCCATTACAGCGCCTGAAGACGCAATAAAAATACCAGCGATGAAGATTTCAGTTAAGTTAAGATTTGGAAAACCACCATATAACAATGCCTGTGAACCTTGAGGAATAATATCATTTAGTAAAAAGAAATCTGTGAATATAAGAGCCATAATCATTGTGACAAACGTGCCAGATAGCGAGCCAATGGTTGCAGCTAACATCATTTTGCCATATTCAAAAACTAATGAAATGATAATAACAGTTAATACTGCTGTGATTATAAATCCAATTATTATAGCATTCATTCCATTTAAATAAGAAGGAATTAATACTTTCCAAATCATTAAAATCGAAATTGCAAAGCTTAAAATTGATTTAACACCAGTTTTTCCTGCGACAAGAATTAAAAATACAAAATATAAACCTATTAATATAGCTTCTTTATCAATTCTATAATGGTCTATTAAAGATACATTTGATATTTCACCATCTGGATAACTTATTAAAACTAATGCTTCATCTCCGACTTCAAATAATTTATCGGATTCAACTGACCCTTGCATCATATTAATAGCCTCAGCTGTTTGGCCCTCAAATTTACCATCAAGCATTTGCACGGTACAAGTTTGCTCACCCATTTGAATGACACCAACAGAAGTAATATCTTCGTTATTTACAGCTATGATTTCAGCCTTGCTTCGTTCTCTATCTTGATAAATTATAGCATCTTCATAACCTGTAGGAATTGCTAAAAGAATTGCAAAAATTAAAAGACTTATGATTAAGGCTATATTATTTTTAAGTATTTTTTTCATTATATATTTACAAACTCCATTAAAAATTGAATATAGACTGCGGTTAAGCAGCCTATATTCTAAGAAAATTAGGAAAAAGGACACAAACTAATTATTTAACATTTAATAAATCTACCATTTGGTCAAAGATATTTGTATTGTCATAGTGGCCTACAAATCTTTCGCTACCAGCACCAATAGCATAAGTACCAACAGTTACACCTGTATGAGAGAATGATGTAAAATCAACACCTGATTTATTGTTTAAAATTTGAACAGCAGTTACAGCTAAAGGCTCGTATCCACCATAGATAGCATTATGTCTATCTTCATCAATTTCTTCAGCTAAAACAGATACATTATAAGCTTCTTGTAGGCGTTCTGTTTCATAAGCTGTTAATTCTAATTTGCCAGAACCTAAACCAAAGAATGTTTCGATTTCAGCAAGTACATCATCAAATGATGTTTTATTTTCAATAAATCCTTCAACTTTAGCTTCAAACATATCATAAGAACCAGTTTGTCCTTCAAGTTGAGCTAAGAAAGTATCGTATTCAGTGCCAGCATAACCAATAGTCATACCACCTGTTTCGTGGTCACCAGTTACAATGATTAAAGTTTCTTCTGGGTGTGTTTCATAAAACTCATAAGCTTCTTCAATAGCATTATCGAAAGCAATTGTATCCATAATTGCTGATTTTGCATCATTAGCATGACATGCCCAGTCAATTTTACCAGCCTCAACCATCATAAAGAAGCCATTTTCATTATCTAAAACTTCAATACCTTTTTCAACAAAATCAGATAATGCCCACATGTCAGCATCTCTATCAACTTCATAAGGTAAAGCACCATTTGCATCTTCGCCAATGATAATTACTTTTCCATCTTCAGCAGTAACAGCTTCAGCGGCATCTTGGTCTTTAAGTACAACTTTATAGCCTTCTTGTTCAGCAATAGTGTAAACACTTTCGCCACCTTCATCATGTTTAGAAATTTCGCCACCAGCAAAATAATCAAAATCTGATTTAGCAAGTTGAACACCAATATCATAATAGTTGTTACGTGATTCATTATGTGCATAGAAAGCTGCAGGAGTTGCATGATTTAAAGTAACAGAAGATACAATACCGATTTTCATATCAGTTTGGCTGCTTAGTTTTTCAGCAATAGTTTCATATTCTTTTGTGAAAGTTTCATTCATACTGATTGTACCACTATGAGTTTTTTCACCTGTTGCAATTGATGTAGCTGTTGAAGCTGAATCAGGAGCAAAAGAAGTTGAATCATAAGTACTTGTGATACCAACAGATGGGAAATCTTGATAACTTAAGTTATCTTGGCTTTTTAAAATGTTGCTTCCACCTTCTAAAGGTGATACAGCATCACTTGTAGTTGCATCTATATAATAGCTTGCCATTTGCGTTTGAACATGTGATAATCCATCACCAATAAATAAGAAAACATATTTAGGGTCTTGGCTATCCCCGATTGACACTGTAGAAGTTTCAGCATCCCAAGCAACACTTTTTCCAAATGCATCAGCCACACCACGTACAGGTAAATAAGTTGTACCATCGATGATAAAAGGTTCAACGATATTTCCGTTTGCATCTTTTGGCATAGTTTCAGTACCATTGATTTCAAGTTTAATATCTCTGTATACAGCGTTTACAGGTTTTGTCATATTTTGTGCAAATGCCACTGAACATAGAGAAGTAAGTGTTAATGTTGTAGCTAACACACCAGCTAGTTTTCTTTTGTTAAGCATAAAAGCCCCCTAAAAATATTTATAAATTTTATTTTTGCAATTTCTCATTGCTACCTTTCGTAGTATATCAATTAAATTGTATACGTGCTATCAGCTTTGTGTATTATATATGTTATGTTTATGTGAAGAAATTTTGGGTTTGTTAAATCTTTATTTGAAAATAAACAGGATTTAAAGTATTTTCCAAAGAATGTTAATTAAACAATAAATTACGTATTGACTTTTTTTACCTTTTAATGATATAATGCTTTAGAGAGCTAAAGAGATAAACAAATAAAATGATAAATTGATAAAATCTCTTTGCCCAAAGTTTGAGGAGGTAATTTAAGATGAGCAAATTTAAAAAAGCTATAGCAACAGGTTTAGCATTATCTTTCGTAATGACATTAGGGGCACAAGCAGCCAAAGACACACCACCAGGAGACCCTACAGACATTCCGAAATCACTTGAAATTGATTGGCAAGAAAGATATTCTTTCGCAGAGCTAGAAAGCCAAATGTTTGCCTTAGCAGATGAATATCCAAAACTTGTTGAACAATATTCCATTGGTCATAGCTGGCAAGAACGTGATATTTGGTGTTTAGAAATTACAGATGAATCCGTAAATGACGAAGGCAAAACAGGAATTGGTATCTTTGCTAATATTCACGGTGGGGAACGTGAATCTGCTACAAGTGCTATGTATACAGCATGGTGGATGTTACTTAATAGTGAAGATGATTATATAGAAGATTTACTTGAAGATTACATTATATATGTAATTCCTGTAATTAATCCAGATGGATACGAGCAAAGTTTTGTTTATAACACACGCCAAAATTTACGTCCATCTGATGCTAACGGCGATGGTATCCCATTCGGTGATCCATATACAGACATCAATGGTGATAATTACATAGCTACTTTATATCGTGGTATGGGTACAGAAACTCCAACGACTAAAGATTTAGTTCGCTTTGGCATGGAAAGCTCTGATTGGGATAAAAATGGCGTACTAGGTGATGACCCAAGAACTAGCCCAATCGATTTAAATCGTACATTCGATTATCAATGGAATAGATTTGATATTGATACAGTAGGTAGTATAACTGGTGTAATTGGTGCAAATTCATTCCTTCGTTCAGGTCCTTATGCCGCATCTGAACCAGAAGTGCAAGCAGTTCAAAACTTCTTATATCGCACAGATATGCATGCTCTTGCAACAATTCACACAGGTATTCAATGCGTGCTTTATCCATGGGGATTCCGTCCAGCTGATGAAAACAACCCACTTGATTCTGATATTGCTTTCATGAAAGAAACATCAGATGCTATGGCAGCAACATTACAAGAAACTACTGGTCGTGGATTTTACTCAATGCAATCATATACTGACTACCCAACAGCAGGTGAATTAATCGACTTTGCTTATGGTAGACTTGGTATTCACTCTTATACAGTTGAAATTTATCGTGGTGGCTCAACAGGAAACATCGAAGATTACAGATGGGAAAATACACTACCTGAACCAACTTGGGTATTCTACACACAAGACCAACTTAAAACTTTAGGTTTAGACCCAGCTACATTAACTGATGCAAGTGGAATGCCATTAGCAGAAGGTGAAGGACTATGGTTCTACACTTCATCAGTAGCTCAAATGGTAGATAAAGCCCCAGAAGATCAACTAACAATGGCACAAGGTACTAGAGATTCATTACTTGTAATGATTGAAAGTGAACCGAATGGAGACGGTAGCTCAGTTCCTGAGTATATCAAATGGGAAATGGGTATCGAATAAACAGCTAATCTCGTCCTAAATAAATAGCAAAAAACTCTTAACTTCATTTCTAGTTAAGAGTTTTTTGTTGTTATGATATATAATATTTATTTTGAAACAAATGTATAGCCTTTTCCATAGCGAGAAATTATATCATATGTATCGGATTTATCACATTCAAGCTTTACTTTAAGTCTAGAAATATGAGTTCTAATAACTCTAGTGTCGTCATTAGAAGTTTCGCCCCACACCTTTTCATAAAGTAATTTATGAGATAATTCTTTATCTTCATTTTCTATTAACGTAAGAAGAAGCATAAATTCTTTTTTGGTAAGTTTAACATCAACATCTTTTACAATCGCTAAATGTTTTACTAAATCTAAAGTAACCTCACCTTTTTTAACAAGACTTTCTGTATTGTTTTTCTGTTTGCGTTCAACTAAACGTTCTATTACAGCTAAAAGTTCATCATAATGATAAGGTTTAGTTAAATAATAATCAGCACCATATTTAAGACCTTTTATCCTATCGCTAATTTCCCTTTTTGCTGATAAAAATAAAATTGGATTATCACTAATTTGTCTAAACTGGCCACAAATTTCATAACCATCACCATCAGGCAACATTATATCAAGAATGACAAGATCAGGAGTGTATGTCTTTAGAATTTCCAAACTTTCTTTTACAGTTTGTGCTGTCAAAACTTCAAATCCTCGTCGTTTAAGCATACGTTCATTAACTTTTATTACATCTATTTCATCTTCAACCATTAATATTAATGTTTTATCCATAATTACCCCCACGAGTTTGATTAAATAAATTTTCATATATTATAAAATAAAGCATATGATAAATGTTATACGTTAAATTAAAAAATGTCAAGCGTTATCACACAATTATTTATTTATATCTAAGATAAAAGAATTGAAATTAATCAAATCTTGAAGTATACTCTAAAGTAAATAAAAAAATGGAGTGAAAAATATGTTCGCAAATAATGTAATTTGGACAAGAAAACCACAAGATTTTAATATAACAAATGAAAAAATTGAAATCATAACTAAACCACATACGGATTTATGGCAAAGAACTTATTATAATTTTAGAAATGATAATGCACCGGTGCTTCAAATGGAAACTGAAGAAGAATTTTTTTCATTTACAGTGAAAACAAATTTTGATAGCAAACATCGTTTTGACCAATGTGGCATTGTAGTATATCTCGATAGTGAAAATTGGATAAAAGGTTCTATAGAATATGAAAATGAAAACTTTCAACATTTAGGAAGTGTTGTTACAAATAATGGATATTCAGATTGGGCAACAACAGAAATCCCAGCAAACATAAAATCTATGTGGTATCGCTTAAGTCGTAGACAAGATGATTTCTGCATAGAATGTTCAGAAGATGGTCAAATTTATAAACAAATGCGTATTTGTCATATGTTTAATGTAAGAGATAAAATAAATTTTGGTATTTATGCATGTAGTCCTGAAAATTCATCATTTAAAGCAATATTTACTGATATGGAAATTACAGAGTGTAAATGGTTAGCACATACAGGTCAACAACCTGACTAAATAACAAAGGGGGGTGTGTCGTAATGCGGCACACCCCCTAAAACATAAATTTTTAGCAAAATTCATCCCTATTTCATAGATATTATATATCAGAATAAAGCTATGACGAAAAATTTTATTTTATAAGATATTCAACAGGTAAATCTTGATATTTTTCCATTAAAGCAAAATCAGAAGCAATACCTTCTGTTACATAAACAGTGTTTTCTGTAACTAAAATTGTGTCAAAATCATCATTTTGTCGCCAAAAGTCTATAGCACCATCAAGACCCATAACAAAAAGCGACGTCGATAATCCATCAGCATATACGCCAGATTCAGCTATAATACTAACAGAAATAAGCTCGTTTTTAGCAGGTTTACCTGTTGCAGGGTCAATAATATGCCAATAAATTTGACCATCATCGCCAGTGAAATAGCGTTCATAACCTCCGGAAGTTACAACAGCTTTATCTTGAATTTTAACAGAAGCTAGAATATCACCCTCTATAGGATTTTTTATTCCAACCACCCAAGGTAAGCCATCTGGTTTTGAGCCAATGCATTGAACATTGCCACCTAAATCAAGTATAGCAGATGAAATACCAGCATCTAATATCATATTTGTGATATTATCAGCTAAATAACCTTTAGCAATCCCTCCAAAATCAATCTGCATACCATCTGAAAGGGTTACAGAATTTTCAGATAATAAGATGTTTTCATAATTTACTAAAGGTAAAAGCTGTGACAATTCTTCATCAGTGGGCACTCGATAATTATCTGTTGTAAAACCCCAAGAATAAAGAATAGGATAAATCGAAGGGTCAAAAACACCATCAGTTTTATGAGATAAATTTAAAGCATGATTTAATATGTCTTTTGTGGTTTGAGAAATTTCTCCACTACTATTTAAGTTGATATTATAAACTTCACTACTTTCAATCGTAGTTGAAATAAGGTTTTCAGTTTTGATTGCATAATCTTCTATGGCATTTAAAAGCTCGTTGTTTTCTTCAGAAAGTGTAACCGTCATAACTGTATCCATAGCGAAAAAAATATTTTCAAGACCATTAGAAGCTTGTTCAAGCTGTTCATCAGATAGGTCACCTGTATTTGTTTCCATACAAGATGTTAAAAAAAATATGCTTATAAAACAAAGTGATATTAATAACTTTTTAATAATATTATCCTCCAAAATTCAATAATTTTTAAATATTTTATTATAAATAACTAAAACTAAATAAAATGTATAATAGTTGTATGTGAATTATTGTATCATCTACCTATATTAATGTCAATTACATAAATACTACATATTTAATGCAGGTTTAATAATTCAAAAAATATATGATTTTTGTTGTATAAGTTGTCAGAATATGTTATATTCAAATTAAATAAAATTAAAGCTCTTTTATAAAAATAGTATGAAAAATAAATAATTTGTGAGGATAATATGGCTAAACTAAAAACACCAATTTTATCTATTGGCATGATTGTAAAAAATGAAATTAGATGTATTGAAAAATGTATTGATGCACTTAAGCCTTTGAGAGAAGCTATATCTTGTGAACTTGTAATAGCAGACACAGGCTCTACAGATGGAACGAGACAAATTGCAAAAGAAAATGCTGATATCTTTTTTGATTTTGAATGGATTAATGATTTTTCAGCTGCTCGTAATGCAGTTTTAGACAAATGTTCAGGTATTTGGCATATTGCTATAGATGCTGATGAATATTTAGATAAAGACATCAAAGAACTTGTAAGTTTCTTAAAAGGGAAAAAAGCAACAGAATATAATTCAGCTTATTACACTATTAGAAACTATAAATCATATGACATTGAAAATAGTGAATTTGTTTTGTTTAATGCACTTCGTTTGATTAAATTAGATACTGGCATACGTTATGAAGGAGAAATACATGAAGCATTTATGCTTAAAGATATTAAGCTTAAATCATATCAACTTAATAAGACAATTTTCCATCATGATGGATATGCATCTTCTACAGAACAAGAAACGCAAGCAAAAAAACTGAAATATGATAGAAATATGAAATTGCTTTCAGCAAAGCTTGAAAAATCTCCTAGTGATAAAGTTTTATTACAATGCATAGAATCTTCAATTGAAAAAGCAGATAAAGTTAAATATTCATTAATCGCTTTAGAGCGAATTGAAAAGCGTGATTTTAAAGCAGAAGATAACTCGACTTGTGTTGTGTTTTGCCGAGCAGTTTCTGTACTTCTTAGTATAGGACATGAAAATGCTGAAATTTGGCTTGGAAAATTGGAAGAATATTTCCCGAATTCTTCGCTCTTACATATAGATGTAGCTTATATAGCTATGCAATATTTTAATGCTAAATCAGATTTTGAAAAAATTATTAAATATACACAAAGATATAATATTGCAATCGAAAAATTTGAAAAAAATGAATTAAATAGTGAAGAATTTAAAACATCTTCACTGTCATTCTTCTCTGACAAAAATAAATTATTCAATCTGTTGATAATGGTTCGTGCATATTTTATGCTGAAAGAAGAAAATAATGCAATTGAAATGTTAGAAAAGCTAGATTTTGATGCATTAAGTGTAAATATCAATGAAGTTGATATGTTTTTAAAATGTATCACAGCATTATGTAATCACTATAAAATAGCTAAAGTAGCAAGTCGCTTATTTGATAAAGTTTCCTCATTAACTGATGATAATGATATAAACAATAAAATCAAAAACCTAATAAATTCATACTTTGTTCAAGCGATTAATAAGAGTGATGACGAAAGAACATGGCAAGTATTCACAGAAACTAAAGGTGATTATGGCATAGCATCACAAATTATAATGTCAAATTACGCTGATGAAATAAATGCATTAATTAAAAAAGTAGAGGCATTTGAAAATTTGCCAACAAGAATTTATTATAAATTCATTGAATTATCAATAGATATGCCGACAGAGTTTTATAATTTACCAATAATTACAAAATCAAATATTGCTTTTGTTTTATCGACTTATAAAAATTGTTCTGAAAATTTAATTGCTTGGGTGAAATCAGTTGATTTCGAAAAATCATTAGTAAAACTTTCATTCGCTTATGATATAACATACGCTCTATTACAAAGAGAAAATTTAAGCACATACAATTTAGATATTCTTTGTAAACTTTGGACAATGCTTAGTGAAATTATTATAACTAAAACATATGATGAGAATTTTAGAAAAACGAAAAACAACTGGACAATAGTTCAAAGTAGTCATTATTTGTCATTAGTTACATTATATTGTAAGGAATTATTATTAAGCGATAGTGATTTGCTTTTTGTGCAAACATTAAGAAAATCACTTGAAACCATACCTTTAATGAATAATTTTATTAAATACTTGCTGGATAATGGAGCAAGATTATACAAAATGCCACCAACAGAACTTGCAAATATAGCTAACCAAGTTAAAACTATATTAAAAATGTATCCAAAAGATAATCCAACTGTAATGCAAATTTTAAGCAGTGATGTTTATATGAATGTAGCTCATTTAATTGAGTTTACAGATAAAGAGGAAATAGGATTTTAATTGATTTAGGGGGATAATAAAATATATGCTGGGCAAAATTAACTCATTTATAAATAGTATAATTAAGCATGAAGATTTTCGTGTACGATTATTTAGTATTTTAGCAATAGTAGGCACAGCTGTTTGCCCTATTATGATATTTACAAGGATTACAATTATAAGCATTGAAAATGTAATTATAAATATTATTTTAATGTTTCTATCAGCGGGACTCTTAGCATATTCCAGAAAAACAGGAAATTATCAAATTTGCTATTTGATTACAATAGTTGGTATATTTTTAATTGCATTTCCTATGTTGTTTTTTGCAAGTGGTGGTTATCACGGTGGTGTGCCTTCATTTTTTATATTTGCAATAGTTTTTACAGCGTTAATGCTTGATAGTGGAGTTGCAAGAATAATTATCCCTATTGAATTATTTGTTTATGGTGGGCTTTGTGTTTTTGCATTCTTTTTTCCTGATACTGTGACACAAGTTGCCACAGAAAAAGAGGCTCTCCTTGATGTACTTGCAGGGCTTATGACATCTGGGATAGCATGTGGAATTTGTATATATTTACATTTGCGAGAATATGAAATTCAGCAAATTAAATTATCTCAACAAAATGAGCAATTGCATAAATATAATGAAGCGAAAACAACCTTTTTAACAACCGTAGCACATGAAATAAAAAATCCACTTACAGCAATTTCAGTAAATGCACATGATTCTATGGAATTAATAGATGAAATGCCACTTGATAAAGATTTAATTCGTGGAAATATGAAAACTATAGAACGTGTAGTGCTTAGGATTGACAGAATACTTGTAGATTTAATGGATACAGCATCAATAGAACAGGGAAGATTAGTTTTAAAATTAATACCTATTGAACTATATGAAGTGTTGCAAGAAGCTGTTAGCACATTAGCTAGTGATATATCAGCAAAAAATAATAAAATTGAATGGAATATAAAAAAGCTTCCAGTAATTACAGCAGATTATGCAAGGCTTCTTCAAGTAATTATAAATTTGATTTCAAATTCAATTAAACATACCAAAAACGGCACAATAACTTTATCGCTAGATTGTGATGATGAGTTTCAAATTGTAACTATTTCTGATACTGGTGCAGGTATGCCTGAGAAAATACGTAAAGATGCATTTAAAGGATATGTTTCAATAAGCGAAGATTATTGGCGACATGGTATAGGGCTTTATGTTTGTCATCAAATAGTTACAGCCCATGGTGGACATATTAAGCTTGAGAGTGAACTTGGAAAGGGAACGAGTGTTTCCTTTAATTTACCAATTTATCAAAATATTTGAAAAAAAGTTAACAAAAATATAATTTATGACAAAAATAAACGATAATTATTGAATTGCTTTTGTATAAGTGATATAATTCATTTATAGTGGTTATCATGTTTCGAAACAAAAAAATAGGGGAGGTCACTTTATGAAATCCATAAAATTCAAAATTCTAGCATCATCCCTAGCACTATTAATTGTAAGCATATTAGTTATAAGCGTAAGTTCAATCATGAGCCTATACAATAGTACATTATATGCTCTAGAGCATTCAATGTTATCAACAATTGATGCCACGGCAGATATGATGGAAGTTCAGCTAAATGCATATAAGGAAACGGCAAAGCAGTTTGCAGTAGACAATACACTGTCGCAGCCTATACCAGCTGAGGGTCAGTTAACTGCAGATGGAAGAACAGCTGAACAAGTTAAAGCTGAAATCACTGCATATATGGAAGAGTTAAAAATACTGCATAATTTTGAATCTGTCCAAGTGATTGACGAAAACGGAGACGCAGTTAGTTTACCAATCAATTCGATTTCAGAGAGCTACTATACTATACCACGTGATACAGGAGAACCATATATCACAGACCCTGTTATAAGCCCTGAAACAGGAATGCGTACATTGCCTGTTTCTGCTCCTATAATTCGAGATGGAGAATTCGGTGGAGTTGTTTTATTTGCTGTAAATCCAGAGGTGTTCTCTGCCATTACATCTAAAGTAGCAGTTGGAGAAGGCAGTACAGTTACTATGATTAATAGTGCTGGTGACACTATAGCATATAATGATCCACAACTAGTTTTTGATGGATTTAATACTATAGAAGAAGCAAAATCAGATCCGTCATTAGAACAACTTGCAGCAGTTGAACAAAATTTAATAGATGGAGCAGATGGATTTGAAACAGTTGAATGGGATGGTGTAAGCCAATTTGTTGCATACACTCATATTGACGGTTCTAATGGTTGGGGTATTTACATTTTAACCCCACAATCTAACTTCTTATCTCAAATGACTAGTTCTATAATCACAACAATAATTTTAGCTGTAATAATCTTAGTAATTGCAACAGCTATTACTATAGTAGTAGCTCGTGGAATTGTAAAACCTATTAAACTTTGCACAGAACGTATTGATATGCTTGCAAAAGGGGACTTGCATTCTCCAATGCCAGAAATTAAAACTAATGATGAAACAGGGCTTTTAGCTAAATCAACATTAACTATTGTAACAGCATTATCTGCTATGATAAATGATTTAAATTATATGCTTTCTGAAATTTCATCAGGTAATTTTGCAGCTGAAAGTTCAGCAAAAGAATACTATGTAGAAGATTTCACATCGCTAGGTCACTCACTTGATGCGATTATTGGTAAATTATCAGGAACTATGCAACAAATTAGCGATGTTTCAGATCAAGTAAGTTCAGGAAATAACCAAGTTGCACAAGGCGCACAATCATTAGCACAAGGTGCTATTGAACAAGCATCATCAATCGAACAACTTTCATCCACTATTGAAGAAATTGCCGGAAAAATTGATGAAACTGCAATAAATTCTCAAACAGCAAAATTAGCAAATGATAAATCACAAACAGCATTAAATCAAAGTAATGCACAAATGCTTGAAATGGTTGAAGCAATGGAGAATATCAGCAAAAAATCTACAGAAATCAGCAATATTATTAAAACAATTGATGATATTGCTTTCCAAACTAATATTCTTGCACTTAATGCGGCTGTTGAAGCAGCAAGAGCAGGCACAGCAGGTCGTGGATTTGCCGTAGTTGCAGATGAAGTTCGTAGCCTTGCTACAAAATCTGCTCAATCTGCAAAAGACACAGCAACCTTAATTGAAGAAACTGTTGCAGCTGTTAAAGTTGGTAGTAAAATAGCTACAGATACTTCAGAATCTATTAGTGATGCTATGCAAAATGCAGCAGAACTTGCAAAATTAGTAGATACTATAGCTCTATCATCTTCAATTCAAGCTGAAGGTGCAAAACAAGTAAGTGTTGGTATTGAAGAAATTTCAGCAGTTGTACATACAAACTCAGCAACAGCTGAAGAAAGTGCAGCAACAAGTGAAGAACTTTCAAGCCAATCACAAATCTTAAATGAATTATTATCAGGCTTTGTATTACAAGGTGAAGATAGTATGAATTCAAAAATGATGTTACTTGGCAGTCATGAAAATTATTAATTGATAAACTTAAGCTGTGGCGAAATGGAGTGACCCACCAAAGTTAGAGCAAAAATCTAACGGATGGGAGGTTGTCTAAAAATCGTCACAGCTTTTTTATATTTTAATCAAGACGCCATATCTAAAATAATAGCTAAAGCACAAAATCCAAGCAAATGTGTGTAACTATTTTTTATATTAAACTTATATTCACGTGGTTCAATTATTTTATTATTAAGTGCTGTAATCTCTCTTTGAACAGCTATGATAACTTCTCTGTCATTGCTAGATAATGTTATTGTGTTTTTATGCTCCATGCCAAAAGAAATAATTGGTATATGCGGCAAATAAAGAAAATCATGTATGTCTGATAAGAGCAAATATTTTAAATTTTGAGTATTTTGTATGGGTGTATTTTTTAGTAATAAAATCACATCGTTAGCATTATTCATTAGATGAGAAAGTAGAATTTTCTTTTTGCCTTTTTGAAAAAAAATCGATTGTTTTTGAAAATCACAATGTACAAGAAAACCTAATTCACAAGCAAATTTACAAAATTCATTGCTTATGTTCTCGTAATCATTAGATAAAATAGTAAATATATACATAAAATCCTCCCTCTTTATATTAGTATTGTAAAAAAATATAATTATATGCAAATTAGTAGTTACAAATTGAATATTATTTGTTATAATGAATTTGTTTGATAAAAATATAGCTCTATTTTAGAGTATATTTAAAATATGTGGAGGAAAATTTAAAATGATTAAAAACTGTGTTACTTTCCCAGAAATTCTAATGCCAAAATCTGATGTTGATTTGTATAAATGGAGCATCGTAGCTTGTGACCAATACACTTCTCAACCTGATTATTGGAATAAAGTAGAAGAAATTGTAGGCGATGATACATCAACTCTACACCTAATTCTGCCTGAAATTTATCTTGAAGATGAAAATGTAGAAGATAGAATTCAAAAAGTTTACAAAACAATGACAGAATATAAAACAAGTGGTAAACTTCAAAAATTACCAAAAGGTGCAATATTAACTGAACGTTATTCAGGAAATGAACTTCCACGTGTAGGTCTAGTTCTTAGTGTTGACCTTGAAGCTTATGAATATACATTAGGCTCTAGTTCACAAATTCGTCCAACTGAAAAAACAGTTGTTGAACGTATTCCACCAAGACTACGTGTAAGAAAAGGTGCAAATGTTGAATTACCACATATCATGCTTTTAATTGATGATGAAAACAAAACAGTAATTGAACCTTTATTCGCAAAACGTAATGAACTTAAAAAAGTTTATGATACAGAACTTATGATGGATAGCGGAAGCATTAAAGGCTACTTTATTGAAGAAGAAAAAATGCTTGAAGATTTACATAATGCATTAGGTGCTTTTTGTGATGTAAATAAATTTAATGCAAAATATAATGTAACTGACAAAGCTCCATTACAATTTGCAGTTGGCGATGGTAACCACTCAATGGCTACGGCTAAAGCTCACTGGGAAAATATTAAAAAAGATTTATCTGATGCAGAAAAAGAAACTCACCCAGCTCGTTATGCATTAGTTGAAGTTGTTAATATTCATGATGACAGCCTAATTATCGAGCCAATTCACCGTGTAATTTTTGATGCTAACATTGCTGAAGCTTTAGAACTTGCTAAAGAATTCTATACTTCAAATGGTTGCACATTCTACACTTCTGAAACTGCTGTAGATAAAGCTGATACACATTGCTTTAAATTAATGAATGAAGGCAAATCTTGTTACTTCGTAGTTGAAAATCCAAAATGGGCTCTGCCAATTGCAACAGTTCAAAGCTATATTGACTTCTATGAGTCAAAACAAAGTGCAATTACTGTAGACTATATCCATGGTGAAGATATTGTTGAAGAATTAACTGAAACTAGCAAAAATATTGGAATTATCCTACCTGATTTTGCTAAAAACGATATTTTTAAAGGTGTAATTATGGACGGCGTATTGCCTAAGAAAACTTTCTCAATGGGTCATGCTCATGAAAAACGTTTCTACATCGAGTGTAAAGATATTTAATAGAATAAACATAAAAAAATCTCATCAATTTTGATGAGATTTTTTTATTATAAAATTAAATATATTCAATTAGAATAATTGTTTACCACCGTTAGGGCCTGCACTTTCGTCGAAAATTTTATCAACTGTAAAAGTCCAAACTGCTTTGATTTGCATGTTCATTTTTGCAAATTGTTCAGCAACTGCATCAAATAAGCCACCATCAGTATGACGTTTTTGAACTGTGCCATTTACTAAGTAAGATTCCATACCTTTTACTGCAAGTATAGCAGCTTTATCATTAACTGCAAGGTTAGCTGCTGTTGTATTCATAAATACTTCAGCTACAGCCATAGTATTATCATCAACAACCATGATGCTACCAGCAACGATTGAATGAACCTCGCCTGTAGCTGATGTTGTGCTAATAACTTTTACACTTTCTTTGTCTTTAAATAAATTGCTTACTTGTTCTAGATTTTTCATGATAAAATTCCTCCTAAATATTTACTAAGTTTTAATTATTGACTTTGTTTTTCTTAGCTGATATAATAGTAACATAACTTGAAAATAATTACAATACCAAATATTAAAATTAGGAGGTAAGAAAAAAATGAGTGACTGTAATAATGATATATGCCCATGTGATGAACAATGTCCTTTGCTAAATGCGCTGAAAATCATTGGAGGCAAATGGAAAATTCCAATTTTGTGTGTAATTGCTGTTAATGAAGGTGCAAGATATAGCTTGCTTATCAAAAAAGTTCAAGGAATTACGGATACCATGCTTGCATCTACACTTAAAGAAATGGTGAAAATGAACTTGGTTGAACGAGTGCAATATAATGAAATGCCAATAAGAGTTGAATATTTTTTAACAGAAAAATCAAAGGCATTAGTGCCACTTTTAGCCCAAATTGGTCAATGGGAAAAGAGTTTTAGGTGATTTTTTCATTACTTGGTAAGCCCAGTAGGGTATGGTGTCCTCGACATACCGAAGATTTGAGTGAATATAAAAAGGGACGTCGAGGACGCCATACCCTACAAAAAATAAAGATAAAATCGCTTTTTGCCACAATGTTTGGCACATCGTATTTCCTTATTTTCTCGGCAGTCGTCCCGTGTGCAGACATTTACTTAACGCACTCTGTGCTATATTTTATAAAGAGGGAAATGCTCATGTGTAAATTTACGATATTGATGTAAAGTGAGGAGAGGGAAACTGCAATCTTTTTTGCTACAAGGCACGATTTACAAAACATCTAAAATCCAGTACGGAATACGGTAATAGTGTATAGCTCACAACTGGAGGAGTACGTTTTAGCTTAATTTTAATGATGCGATGGCACTGAGTAAAGCGATTTTACTCCACTTTTGACAAGTATAAAAGTGGGAACGCTTGATTACTTGGGGTTAGCCAAGTAATGAAAAGAAAAGTTAGTATTTTCTGTAAATGCGAGTTGCCGTCTTGCATAAGACTAAAGGTAATAATAAAAGAAAAAACACAAAAAGGTTGTGACGAAATTTTCATTTCATCACAACCTTTTAAAATATTTACACACCTGTAAACATATCTTTTACTTTATCCCAAAACCCTTTACGATGTGCAGAGTTTTCATCAGTATATGAGTCATCAAATTCACGTAGAATTTCCTTTTGACGTGAAGTTAAATTGCGTGGAACTTCAACACTTATAGTAACATATTGGTCACCTTTGCCACGTCCGTTAAGTGCTGTGATACCTTTTCCCTTCATACGGAAAATAGTGCCACTTTGAGTGCCCTCAGGTATGCTGTATTCAACTTTTCCATCAATAGTAGGTACAATTAGCTTATCGCCTAGAGCTGCTTGAGCAAAGGAAATAGGTATTTCACATAACACATCATAACCTTGACGAGTGAAAAGTGGATGAGGACGAATGCCAATAGTGATAATTACATCACCAGTAGGGCCTCCATTTGTTCCAGCACTACCTTGACCACGAAGTGAAATACTTTGACCGTCATCAATACCAGCAGGAATTTTTACAGACACTTTATGTGGCTTGCGTACTTTTCCATTTCCATGACAAGTATTACAAGGTTCTGAAATAATCTTTCCTTTACCATTACAAGTAGAACAAGTTGCTGTTGATTGGAATACACCAAGAGGTGTACGCTGTGCAGTTTTAACTTGACCTGTACCACCACAAGTAGAACAAGTTGTAGGTGCTGTTCCTTTTTTAGCCCCAGTACCACCACAAGTATCACAATTTTCGATACGATTTATTGAAATTTCTTTTTCACAACCAAATGCTGCTTCTTCAAAAGAAATCATTTGTTCAAGATGAATTGTATCACCTTTACGTGGAGCATTATTTCTGCTACGTGAACTTCCGCCGAATCCACCACCGAAAAAGCTGCCAAAGATATCACCTAAATCAATATCTTCAAAACCACCACCAAAGCCGCCGCCAAATCCGCCAGCTCCAGCACCATACTGAGGGTCTACCCCAGCGTGACCAAATTGGTCATATTTTGATTTTTTAGAACCATCAGATAAAATTTCATAAGCTTCACTAACTTCTTTGAATTTACCTTCAGCTTCTTTATTATTTTTATTTACATCAGGGTGGTATTTTTTAGCATATTTTCGATATGCTTTTTTAATTTCATCATCTGATGCATTTTTAGAAAGTCCTAAGACTTCATAATAATCTCTTTTTGCCATCGACGCTCACTCTCTCTAAAATCGCACTAGAAGGGCAGTGAAGAATTTCTTCATTCTGCCCTTTAATGCTTTATATTAATATAAGTTTGTTTTAAATATTAACTTTGACATATTGTTACTTATCGTCAACTTCTGTAAAATCAGCGTCAACAAATTCTTCTCCGTTAGGAGCAGTGCCACCTGTAGCACCTTCAGCAGAAGGTTCACCTTGTGGAGCTGCATCTTGATAAATTTTAGCAGATAGTTCATAGAATTTAGCAGAAAGTTCATCTGTTGCAGTTTTAACAGCTTCAGTATCTTCGCCTTTTAGTGCTTCACGAACTTTTTCGATAAGTGCAGTTATAGCAGTTTTTTCTTCTTCAGAAACTTTTTCGCCTAGTTCGCCTAGCGCTTTTTCACTTTGGAATGCCATTTGTTCTGCATTGTTACGAATTTCGATTTCTTCACGACGTTTTTTATCTTCTTCTGCATACATTTCAGCATCACGAATAGCTTGCTCTACATCAGCATCTGATAGGTTAGTTGATGCTGTGATTGAGATTTTTTGCTCTTTACCAGTGCCTAAATCTTTAGCAGATACATGAACGATACCATTAGCATCAATATCAAAAGTAACTTCGATTTGTGGAACACCACGCATAGCAGGTGCGATACCATCAAGGTTAAATCTACCTAAAGATTTGTTGCCAGCTGCCATTTCACGCTCGCCTTGTAGTACATGAATTTCAACAGATGGTTGATTATCAGCAGCAGTAGAGAATACTTGGCTTTTTTTAGTTGGAATAGTTGTATTTCTTTCGATAAGTTTAGTGCAAACACCACCTAAAGTTTCAATACCTAGTGATAGAGGAGTTACATCAAGTAGAAGTACGTCTTTAACGTCACCACCTAGTACACCACCTTGAATAGCAGCACCAGCAGCTACACATTCATCAGGGTTGATACCTTTAAATGCATCTTTACCAGTGATAGATTTAACTGCATCTTGTACAGCAGGAATACGAGTTGAACCACCAACAAGTAAGATTTTAGATAGGTCAGAAGCTGATAATCCAGCATCTTTCATAGCATTTCTTACTGGATTCATAGTTTTTTCAACTAAATCAGCTGTAAGTTCATTGAATTTTGCACGAGTTAATGTAAGTTCCATATGTTTAGGACCTGTAGCATCAGCTGTGATGTAAGGTTGGTTGATTGACGTTGTAGTCATACCAGAAAGCTCGATTTTTGCTTTTTCAGCAGCATCTTTAAGACGTTGTAGGGCAACTTTGTCTTGAGATAGGTCGATACCACTTTCTTTTTTAAATTCAGCAACCATCCAGTCGATAACTCTTTGGTCGAAATCGTCACCACCTAAGTGGTTATCACCAGCAGTTGATAAAACTTCAACTACACCGTCGCCGATTTCAAGGATAGATACGTCAAATGTACCACCACCTAAGTCATAAACCATGATTTTTTGTTCTTCTTCTTTATCAACGCCATAAGCTAAAGCAGCTGCTGTAGGTTCGTTGATGATACGAAGAACTTCAAGACCTGCGATTTTACCAGCATCTTTAGTTGCTTGTCTTTGGCTATCTGTGAAATAAGCTGGAACTGTGATAACAGCTTGAGTTACAGTTGAACCGATATAGCTTTCAGCGTCAGCTTTAATTTTTGATAGAATCATAGCTGATAATTCTTGTGGAGTGTATGATTTATCATCAATTTTTACACGTCTGTCAGTACCCATATCACGTTTGATTGAAATGATAGTTTTATCATGGTTTGTAACAGCTTGACGTTTAGCAGGCATACCTACGATACGTTCTCCAGTTTTTGAAAATGCTACTACTGATGGAGTAGTTCTAGCGCCTTCTGCGTTAGGGATAATTACAGCTTCTCCGCCTTCCATAACAGATACGCAAGAGTTTGTTGTTCCTAAGTCGATACCAATAATTTTACTCATAATAATGTTCCTCCGATTTATTATATAATTTATTTTTTTAACTAATTAATTTGCAACTTTAACCATCGCATGACGTATAACTACATCATTTGAAATAAAGCCACTTGTGAATACTTCAGCAATTACATTTTCGCCTAAGTTTTCATCTTCAATATGCATCATAGCCTCGTGCATGTTAGGGTCAAACGCAGTTCCAACTTCAGCTGGAATAACTGTAACACCAATTTTTGCAAGTGCTTCTGTTAGAATAGTGAAAGTCATTTCAATACCTTTTCTAAAATCAGCATCAGCAGTTTCATGTTTTAATGCACGCTCTAAATTGTCATACACAGGTAAAAACGCATTTACAGCACCAGAAATTGCAGTTGCTTTTACAGCATCTTTTTCTTTAATGCTTCTACGTCTGAAGTTTTCATATTCTGCAGCTAGCCTTAAAAACTGGTCATTAACTTGTGCTAGTTGAAGTTTAAGTTGTGTCATAGGGTCGGCTGCTGTGGAGCCACCCATTAACTCGTTTTGAATATCTTCAAGAGAAAGATCTTCTGTGTAATCTACTTCCTCATCTAACATTTCTTCCGTTATTTCCTCATTATTCGTGTATTTTTCTTCCATTGTTGTCCTCCAATTTATTATCTGATAATTCATCAAAGCTTTCAGCTATAAGACGGCTAAGTGCCTTTGCAAAAAGCGAAAGTTGGGCAGAGATATTTGCATAATCCATTCGACGTGGTCCTACTATGCCAATAACTCCATGACCAAGTTTTCCTATTGAGTAAGTTGCATAAATCATGCTAGAGTCAGACAATGGGTTTTGCCCATTTTCTGTACCAATTGCAATTTTAATACCATCATCATAAAGTTCAGGCTTGATTAATTCCATGCTATGTTTATCTGAAATAAAGTCCATAATTTCACGAGCTTTATTAACATCGCTATACTCTGGGAAATTTAAAAGTTTAGATGCTCCTTCTAAGAAATATTTGCTGTCCGTAAATTCACGAATTAATTCAGCTAAATATTCAGCAATAGGAGAAAGCAATGCTGTAATTCCCGCTGCACGTTTTACAATATCAAAACGTTGTTCATTTATCATATCAAGTGAGATTCCTGTAAGTGTTTGATTTAACACATAAGTTAAAAGTTCAACTTCATTTTGTGAAACAGGGGAAGAAGTTTTAACAAGCTTGTTCTTAACTACTCCATTTGATGCAACAACAACAATTACAAATGTTATATCATCTACACGAACAATTTCAAATGTACGAATTGACATTTTATCAAAAGTAGGTGTAACGGCGACAGCCGCATAATGTGTAAGATTTGAAATCAGCTGGCTAGCTTCAGAGATTAGCTTATCAAGTTCTTTAACTTTTAAGTTTAAAAGCTCATTTGCAGCATTTACTATACTAGGTGGTAAATCATGCATTTCCATAAGTTCATCTACATAAAGTCTATATCCACTAGTTGATGGAACTCTACCAGATGATGTATGAGTTTTTTCTAAAAAACCAAGTTCTTCAAGTTCACTCATCTCATTTCTAATAGTAGCAGGTGATAAACCAAGTTCAGGACGAGATGCAACAGCTTTTGATCCTACAGGCTCTGCTGTATCTATATAATCATTTATTATAGCACGCAGTATTGCTTTTTTGCGTTCTGTAAGCTTCACAATATCAATCCTTTCTCGAATTTAGCACTCTATGTGTTTAAGTGCTAAAATAAATGTACCACATTAGCACTCTTAAGTCAAGAGTGATAATTGAACAAATTGTAAATATAAAGTATATATTTTAAAAACATATAAAATAATATTTTGAATGAAATCAAGATAGCTTTGTCAAAAAATATATTCAGCTGATAAATAAGCAGAAATTATAGGGCATTATAAATAAGAAATCAATTAAATTCGGCATATATTATTATAATTTTCATAGTATTTCAGCTTATACATTATATAGTAAAGTACGATGGCTGTTGTATGTAGACAATTTTATGCTTTTGTGTTACAATAATTAATAAATTAAAATTTCTCATTTATGAGGTGAAACTGTGAAAGATAAAAGCAAACTTAGGAATTTTTCGATTATAGCACATATAGACCATGGTAAATCAACTCTAGCAGACCGTTTACTGGAGCTATGTGAAGCTGTAACAAAGCGTGAGATGGAAAGCCAACTGCTTGACAACATGGATTTAGAGCGTGAGCGTGGCATTACAATTAAAGCACGTGCTGTGCGTTTTGATTATAAAGCACTTGATGGTCAAATTTACAATATGAACTTAATTGATACACCAGGGCACGTTGACTTTAACTATGAAGTATCTCGTTCGCTTGCAGCATGTGAAGGTGCTGTGCTTGTTGTTGATGCAGCGCAAGGTATTGAAGCTCAAACACTTGCAAATACTTATTTAGCGCTTGACCATGACATGGAAATTGTACCTGTTATAAATAAAATCGACTTACCTTCTGCTGACCCTAAACGTGTAAAGCAAGAAGTTGAGGATATTATAGGCATACCAGCTGAAGATAGCCCTGAAATTTCTGCAAAAATGGGTATTAATATTCGTGATGTATTAGAACGAATAGTAACTGATATTCCAGCTCCTGAAGGTGATGATGAAAAGCCACTTAAAGCACTTATATTCGATAGTCAATATGATAGTTATCGTGGTGTAATCGTTTATATGCGTATCATGGAAGGTTCAATCAAGCCCGGCATGAAAGTTAAAATGATGGCAACAGGTGCTGAATTTACAGTTGTTGAGACGGGATATTTAAAGCCTTTTGGCATGGACGCTTGTGAAGATTTAGTTGCTGGTGAAGTTGGGTATTTTACAGCTAGTATCAAAAATGTAACAGATACTAGGGTGGGTGACACTGTAACATCTGTTGAAAATCCATCTAATGAAGCTTTAGCTGGTTATAGACCTGCACAGCCAATGGTATTCTCAGGGATTTATCCTGCTGACGGTGCAAAATATGTAGATTTACGTGATGCACTTGATAAACTTATATTAAATGATGCGTCACTAACTTATGAACCTGAATCTTCTGTAGCACTTGGATTTGGTTATCGTTGTGGGTTCTTAGGACTTTTACACATGGAAATTATTCAAGAGCGATTAGAACGTGAATATAATCTTGATTTAATCACAACAGCTCCATCTGTTATATATAAAGTAAAGCTTACATCAGGCGAAGAAAAGTTCATTGACAACCCACTGAATTATCCAGAGCCAACAGAGCTTGATTATGCTGAAGAACCAATGGTTAAAGCAAATATCATAACTCCGTCTGATTATGTTGGAAACATCATGGATTTATGCCAAGATAGACGTGGCGTATTTAAAGATATGAAATATCTTGATACTACACGTGTTGAATTGCATTATGAATTGCCATTAAATGAAATCGTTTATGATTTCTTTGATGCACTAAAATCACGTACAAAAGGTTATGCTTCGTTTGATTATGAAATGATGGGCTATGTGAGAAGTAAGCTTGTAAAACTTGATGTTTTATTAAATGGTGATATAGTCGATGCACTTTCATTTATTGTACACACAGAAAAAGCATATGCTCGTGGTAGAAGGATTGCAGAAAAATTAAAAGAACATATTCCACGTCAAATGTTTGAAATCCCTGTTCAGCTTGCGATAGGTAATAAAGTTATTGCTCGTGAAACTGTAAAAGCTATGCGTAAAGACGTACTTGCTAAATGTTATGGTGGGGATATTACACGTAAGAAAAAACTTCTTGAAAAACAAAAAGAAGGTAAAAAGCGTATGCGTTCTTTAGGTACGGTTGAAGTGCCACAAGAAGCATTTATGGCGGTGCTAAAACTTGATGAGGAATAATAGAATAAGTTTTAAGGCGCCAGCTTTAAAACCTCGTCTTGGGATTTATGTTCATGTGCCGTTTTGTGTGTCAAAATGTTCATATTGCGATTTCTATTCAATTATACCTAATGGAAAAGCTGTTGATGAATATATTAATGCAGTGAAAAAACACTTAATTGAATATGCAAATATTTGCACACAATATTCTGTTGATACAATATATTTTGGTGGTGGTACACCATCTGCAATTGGAGCTAAAAACATTGAAAGCATACTTAAAACTATAAGAAAAAGTTTTGCAGTTTCAAAAAACGCAGAAATTACTTGCGAAGTAAATCCAGATAGCGCTGATAAGCGGTTTTTATCAAAGATTTATAAATCAGGTGTAAATCGTTTATCTATTGGTATTCAATCAGCAAATGATGAAAATTTGATAATGTTAGGTCGCCGCCATAATTTTGAAACAGCACAGAAAACTGTTGAATTTGCAAAAAAAGCCAAATTTTCTAATATTTCAGTTGATTTCATGTATGGATTGCAAGGACAAAATCTTAAAGACGTTATTGATGAATTAAATGAATTTATTGAACTAGATGTTCAGCATATTTCAACATATCAATTAAAGCTTGAAGAAGGCACTAAGATGTATAAGGAAGCTCCAATTTTGCCAGATGAAGACACTAGTGCTGATATGTATTTAGAAATTTCAAAAAGGCTTAAAGCATTTGGTTTTGAGCATTATGAAATATCTAATTTCGCTAAAGCTTCATGTCAGAGCCAACATAACAACAAATATTGGGATTTATCAGAATATCTTGGAATAGGGCCTTCGGCGCATTCTTATTTAGGTGGCAAAAGATTTTATTTTGATAGTGATGTTAGCCGTTATGTAAATGCTATAAAAAATGGTGATGATATAGTAGTTGATGAAGATGAAATTAGCTATGAAGAGCGTCATTGCGAATACATTATGCTGAAACTTCGCACAACACAAGGTATAACTGAAACAGAGTTTCAAAATAAATTTTCAGCAGAATTCTTAAAATATGAAGAACGCATGAAACCATTTTTAGATACAGGACATATGACATTTAAAGATGGAAATTATGCATTAACAGAGCAAGGATTTTTAATTTCAAATACAATAATTTCAAAAATAATAGATGAATAAACTGCCTTTGCAGTTATTATAAATTTAAAATTCAAAATTTAAGTGGAGGTTTTCTTTATGAGAGCAGTTGTAACAGTAACAGGAAAAGATGGTGTTGGAATTATCGCAAAAGTAACCACAAAACTTGCAGAAAAAAACATTAATATTCTTGATATTCGCCAAAATGTACTAGAAGATATTTTTTCTATGGTAATGTTGATTGATATTTCATCATGCAGTGTAGATTTTTCAGAACTTGCAGAAATTATGGACAAGCATGGCATAGAAATTGGCATGAAAATCCGTACAATGCATGAAAAAATATTTGATGCAATGCATCGTATATAGTGGGGTATGGGTAAATGATAAATTCTTATGATATACTTGAAACCATAAAAATGATTGAAGAAGAAAATCTTGATATTCGTACAATTACAATGGGGATTTCTCTTCGTGATTTAGCGTCAGATGATATTGATGTATTATCACAAAAAATATATGATAAAATCACAAAAAGAGCAGAACACTTAGTTAAAACAGGCGAAGATATTGAGCGTGAGCTTGGTATTCCTATTATTAATAAACGTATATCTGTGACACCAATTGCAATGGTTGGTGCCACATCTAACGCAACTAGCTATGTAAAAATCGCTCAAGCATTAGATAGAGCTGCACAAACTGTTGGCGTAAACTTTATTGGCGGATTTTCAGCTTTAGTACATAAAGGTTTTTCTAAAGGCGATGAAATCTTAATAAATTCTATTCCAGAAGCTTTAGCTATAACAAATCATGTTTGTTCTTCTGTAAATGTTGCGACTACGAAAGCTGGTATTAACCTTGATGCTATTGAATTAATGGGTCGTGTTATAAAACAATGTGCTGAACATACTAAAGATAATAATTCTATCGGCTGCGCAAAGCTTGTTGTATTTGCAAATGCGCCTGATGATAATCCATTTATGGCAGGTGCATTCCATGGTATTGGTGAGCCTGAAAGCGTAATAAATGTTGGTGTATCAGGCCCTGGTGTTGTACAAGCTGCGATTGCACGTGCTGGTGATTGTGATATTGGTACTGTTGCAAATGTAATTAAGAAAACAGCATTTAAAATAACTCGTATGGGCCATTTAGTTGGTAAAGAAGCATCAGCAAGACTGGGTGTACCATTCGGTATAGTTGATGTATCTCTTGCACCAACTCCAGCTATTGGAGACTCTGTTGCTCGCATTTTGGAAGAAGTTGGACTTGAAAGCTGTGGCACACATGGTACAACTGCAATTCTTGCAATGCTAAATGATGCTGTTAAAAAAGGTGGACTTATGGCTACATCTAACGTTGGTGGTCTATCTGGTGCATTTATTCCTGTGTCAGAAGATGAAGGAATGATTGCTGCTGTTCGCAGTGGAGCATTATCATTTGACAAACTAGAAGCTATGACTGCTGTGTGTTCTGTTGGTCTTGACATGATTGCAGTTCCAGGGGATACTCCAGCAGAAATTATTTCAGCTATCATCGCAGATGAAATTGCTATTGGTGTAGTAAATAATAAAACTACAGCTGTTCGTGTTATTCCAGCTTATGGTAAAAAAGTTGGAGACGAAGTTGAATACGGTGGACTTTTAGGTTCTGCACCTATTATGAAAATCGGCACACATTCGCCAGCTAAATTTATTCATCGTGGTGGAAGGATTCCAGCACCACTTCATTCACTTAAAAACTAAGCAAAATATAAAAGTGGGGGTGTGTCGCAATGCGACACACCCCCTAAAACAAATCAGGATTTATTTTAACTTTTTTATGTATAGAAAAGTCTTGCACACTTCAATTTTTCGACATAACAGTGTGAAAATAGAATACAATAAGTAATGTAATTAGATAAAAATACTGATAGTGTCGAAAATTATTCTTTTCGAAGAAGTTTTGATGCAAAATTATCGATTAGAAGAGCACCAATAGGAGCAGTTATAATAATTGAAAGCACTGCAACAGTCAGCACAGTTTGTCCAACATCAAGTCCTAAAGTCAATGGAATTGAACCTATTGCAGCTTGAACAGTTGCCTTTGGGATATATGAAAACGCTGCAAATAGTCGCTCACGCATTGGTGTACTAGTCTTAGCAAAACAGAAAAACACACCAATTACACGAATAATTAACACTAATAAAAGTAGGATAATAACACTTATTCCAGCCTTTAAGGCATAATCTACATTTATAATTGCACCCACTAATACAAAAAGCCAAATTTCAGCACAAGACCAAAGTGCTGAATATTTTTTTGCAAGTCTTGTTGACAAATCTATGTTATGAAATTTAATTACAGCACCAAAAGTCATAACAGCTAGTAAACCAGAGAAACCAATAACTCCAGTTAAAGCATCTTCGATAGTTACTAGAATAAAAGCAATAGATAGCATGATAATTACTTTAACCGTGTCACGCATTCGAAATTTTTTAAAGAATTTCAGCAAAGCAAATCCTATTATAATTCCAACAAATAAACCAAAAATAATTGAAGTAGGTATTGTGATAAAGGACAAGGCACTAATTTGACCTGTAGTTAAAAGTCCTGTTACAGCTGTAAATAATATAATTACAAAAATATCATCTACAGCAGCACCAGCCATAACTGTCTGTACAATTTTAGGGGAATACCCTTCATCATTTAGTTTAATCATTCTAGGAACGATTACAGCAGGAGATACAGCTGCTGTTACAGTACCAATTAATACAGCTTCAAGATATGTAATATCAAAAAATAAAGGTGCAAGAAGTGTAATTGCTGAAATTTCAAATATAGCGGGTAAAAAACACATTAAAAAAGCAGGGCGACCAACAGCTTTTAAATCAGCAATATTTAAATTTAAACCAGCACGAATTAAAATAATGATAAGTGCAATTTTGCGAAGGTCAGCTGAAATGTTTAAAATGCTATCATCTAAAAGGTCAAACCCAAACGAGCCAATAAGCACACCAGCAATTAACATTCCGACAAGTGGAGGAAGTTTCATAAGTTCAAAAACTTTGCCGAGTGTCAGCCCTATTAAAAATATTAATGCAAGCGAAAGAAGCATATTATATTCCCCATTTTTTACGATATTCAACAACTTTATCAAAGATAAATTGAGCATTTCCTTTTGCATAATTCAAAGGTATTTGAATATGCTCAAGTCCAAATTTATTAGTGAATTTAATATTTCTGCTTTGACCAAAACTTAAGTCTTTTAAAATTTTATCTTCATTAAAAAGTTTAATTGTTATCATCTTATTTCCGCCGAAAGTTATCATATCAACTTGAGAAATATTTTCCCATGGAATAAATCCAACGGCAAACATAGTTGAATTATCAGTTATCCCATCTTTATCAATTATCATAACAGGTTTTGGATTAAGCAATTTATTTAAAATGAAATATCCACAAATTCCAAAAAAGATAATGGAAAAACAACTTACAACCACAACAAAAACATCATGTGGCTCAAGATTTATAAAAATAATACCAAGTGTGACAAACATAATACTGCCAACAAACATAAGTAAAGTTTTAGGCATACTTTGCTCAACAATTAATTCATCATTTAAATTCATAATTTTCTCCTAAAACATAATCGAAACTAAAAGCGAGGTCATAATCCCTGTAACACCAATAGAAAGCCCGCTCATAGCACCTACAGTTTCATTAATTTGTACAGCACGAGATGTGCCAACAGCATGGGAAGCTGCACCAATAGCAACACCAACTGCTATGTCATCAGTAATTTTAAAGAATTTTAATATTTCAGGCAACATGGTAGCACCTGTTAATCCTGCAACAGTTACAGCTAACATAATAATAGAAGTAAGCCCACCTAAATTTGCAGTAATCGATAAAGCAATAGGAGTTGTTACAGATTTTGCAATTAACGAATTATAAATAATTTCATCTATAGCAAAAAGTCGACATAGATAAGTTAAGCTTAAAATAGCTGTGATAGAGCTCGCAAAAGAGCCAACTAAAATGGGTAATAAATTTTTGCAAAGTACATCTATTTGTCGATAAATTGGAATTGCAAGCATACAAGTGATTGGAGTTAAAAAGAAAGTAAGAATAGAAGCATGGGAGTTATATTCTTCAGAATTCACACCCAAAACTACAAGCATAATAATTAAAATAGCTGTACCTATTAAAATTGGAGAGAAAATTGGATTTTTATATTTTGCATTAATTTTTGCACCAATAGAAAATGCTACTATAGTAGAAGCAACCCAAAAAAATGAAGATGAAGTGATAATTTCCATTTAAGCTGTCTCCTTAAATTTTGATTTAATATAATTTTGTAATTTTATTGTAAGTGTTACAGCATACCCAGTTACTACACCTACTAAAATAGTGGTTACAATACAAATTATAATAACTGGCATAAAAACATGAGGCATTTCAGTAAAAACTGTCATAACACTGATACAGCCAGGAAGATAAAATAATCCCATGTTTTTAAGGAAAAAATCACCTGTTTGTTCTACATGATGAAGTTTTACACATTTGCTTGCAAGAAGTGCAAACATAAGTATCATTGCACTAACGTTTCCTGGGATAAAGTCACCTGTGAGAGAGGAGAAAAGCTCACCTATCGTGCATAAAATCAGAAAAATGGAAAGCTGATGAAGTTGTTTCATTAAAATATTTGCTCCTTATTCTTCGTTGTCATAGTCATGGATTACAGCTTTTAAAATTGCTGAATAAATCTTCTCTGCATGTCTTTTGAAATTTCGTTCAAGCATCGCTGATTGTTCTTTATCAACAACTACCATACTAAGTGAAAATACATTTTCCATACATAGCTCTGTTCTGCAATCTGCACTGTCATCGCTTATAAATGCAGTTTTTATGTCAGCATCACGTCTTATTTGACGCATAACACGAAGTGCACTTTTTTGAGCAGCTTCACGAGCTGTAAAAGGCAAATTATCTGCAAAAATATCAGCAGTAGAAATTCCTTTTTCTGTAATGCTATAAAGGTCATCTTCCACATTTTCTATATGGCAAGAGGCAGTTAATTCATTAAAAGCATCTGTAAGCTCAAAATATCCAAAACCATCATCACACCAAGTGCATAAATCAACAATAGTATTATAAGTTACAGCAAATGTGAGATGTTTCATACAATATAGGATTAAAAATTTAATTTCTTCTTTAGTTCTAATAAATCCATATCTCATAAAAAAATCATATCCTTTCAAAAAAGTTCTTTTAAATAATATAATAACATAGATTTTAATTTTAGAAAAGGTTGTTTTTTTCAAAAAATAAATGTAAAATAAAAATATTAGAAAAATTTATGGGGGATTATAATGATAGATGATAGATTTCCTGAAAAAGGTAGCGTACAAATATGTGCAGCAACAGAAATAGATGCATGTGGAATTGCTGAAATTTATAAACCATATGTTGAAAATACAACACTAACATCAGAATATATAGCACCTTCGGCTGAAGAAATTTGTAATAGAATTAATAAATATATAAATCGTACACCTTGGCTTGTGTTAAAATTAAATGAAAAAATCATAGGATATGCATATGCTGCAAGATTTAGAAGTCGTGCAGGTTATGATTGGATTGTAGAAAGTTCTGTTTATGTGCATGAAAATTATCAGCGTATGAGCGTTGCAAAGGTATTGTATAATGCATTATTTAAAATATTAACTCTGCAAGGGTTTCATAGTGCAATAGCTGGTTTATCAATGCCGAATGATAGCAGTATAGCGTTGCATTTATCACAAGGATTTGAAATGCTTGCTTTATATGAAAAAGTAAATTTTAAAATGGGTAATTGGCATGATGTTCAATGGATGCGTAAAATTTTGATACCACATGAAGATGTGCCAACTGATATAATTAGATTTAGTAAATTTTGTGAAACACATGAAGCAGAATATCATAAAATATTACTTGATGCTGAACAGGAATTTGTTCAAATAAATCATAAGGCGTGGAAAAAGTGAAAAAAAAAGCAACATTATATGAAAAAATTTATAATGATATTAAATTGCAAATTGAAATTGGTGTGCTAAAAGATGGGCAACGGCTTGCATCAATTAGGCAAATGATGACAGAAACAAATTTAAGCAGAACAACAATTGAAAATGCATATGAAATGTTATGTGCTAAAGGATATGTCACATGCACACCACAAAGTGGATATTATGTTAACTCTTGGGCGAAAACTAATCAAACTAATGTAAAAAAAACAGAAGATGAAACAGATAGAAAGATTATATATGATTTTACTGGCAAAACGATGGATGAAAATTCATTTGACTTTACATATTGGAAAACACTCTCTCGCTCTGTAATGGATGATTATTTAGAATTTTTAAGATATGGTGACCCATTAGGCGAAAAAAAGCTTCGTATTGCAATTTGTAATTATCTTTTTGCTGGACGTGGAGCGTATTTCGACTATAACAATATTGTTATAGGTGCTGGTGTGCAAAGTTTGCTTCATGTTATTTGTGAAATGTTTGATAAAGAAAAGATGATACTTGCGTTTGAAAATCCAGGATTTAAAAAGGGATATAGAATTTTTAAAGATCATGGATATAACATTGTTTTTGTAAACGGTGGTAAAAACGGAATTAATATTGATGAACTTTACAAAAGTCAGGCAAATATGCTTTATATAAGTCCAGCTCATTCATTTCCATCAGGTGCATCATTAACATATGAAAAAAGGGTGAAGCTATTAAAATGGGCAAAAGATGTTGATGGAATAATAATTGAAGATGATTATGATGGGGAACTTCGCTTTTCGGGAAAACCACTTTCAAGTTTAATGAGAATGGATAATGAAGGACGTGTAATATATCTTGGCACATTTTCAAAGCTTTTGCCACCATCGATAAGAATTAGTTATGCTGTGCTTCCAGAACATTTATCTCAAAAATACATGGAATTATCAGCAAACTATAATCAAACTTCATCAACTATAGAACAGCTTGCAATGTCAAGATTTATAGATGAGGGAAAACTTGAAAAACAAGTGCGTAAACTTCGCAAACTTTATGCAAGTAAAAATAAAAAGATAGCTGAAGTATTAAAAGAATATTTTAAAAATAGAGTGCATGTAGACCCGAATGATACAGGACTTCATATGATTGTTAGATTTGATATAAATTACAGTGCTAAAACATTATGTGATGAAGTGATAAAAAATGGTGTTGGCATTATTCCTATGTCAAGTTACAAGCTTTCTAGTGGCAATGAAAGTTCTGCTGAAATTTATTTTTCTTGTGCATCAATTAAAAATGAAGAAATTGAACAAGGAATTAAAATAATTTTCGATTGTGTACAAAGATTAGATTTACAAAATAGGGGATAATAGTGTATAATATTTTGTGATAATTAAATTATATAAAAAATTTACGGAGGATAAAAATTATGATTACTAACGAACGTGTAATTGAAGTTATGAAAGAGGCTGGAGTTTTACTTGAAGGACATTTTCTATTAACATCAGGCAGACATTCAAACAAATATTTACAATGTGCAAAAATATTTAGAAACACTAAATATTCAGAAGAACTATGTGCAGCTTTAGCTGAACAATTTGCAAATGATAATATTGATGTTGTAATAGGGCCAGCATTAGGAGCAATCCAAATGGCATATGAAGTTTCCCGTCATTTAAAAGTTGAAAATTTCTTTGCAGAACGTGATAACGGAACTATGACTTTAAGACGTGGATTTACACTTTCAGAAGGCATGAGAGTTTTAATTGTTGAAGATGTTGTAACTACAGGTGGTTCTGTTAAAGAAGTAATGGAAATTGTTAAAGCTTCTGGTGCTGTTGTAGCTGGTATTGGTTCTATTGTTGATAGAACTGGTGGCAAAATTGATTTCGGAGTACCTTATAAAGCTGTAATTTCTATGGAAGTTGAATCTTGGGAAGCTAATGATTGTCCTTTATGTAAAGATGGTTCAGAAGCTATTAAACCAGGAAGCCGTGCTATTAAATAATTATGGCTACAGACCATAGCGGGCATAGAGATAGAGTTAAAGAGAAATTTTTAAAAACTGGATTGGAAAGTTTTCATGATCATGAAATAATTGAGCTGATTTTGTATTATGCATTAAAACAGGGGGATACAAATCCGGTTGCACATGAATTAGTCAAAAAATTCGGCAGTTTATCAGCTGTGCTTGATGCACCATATGAAGAACTTTTAAAAGTAAACGGTGTTGGAAAACATTGTGCTATTTTGCTGAAAATGTTTCCACATGTTTCACGAGCTTATAGCATCGATAAAGAAAAAGGTGCAGTGATTAATTCCACAGAAAAAGCTGGTGCATTTATATGCCCACTTTTCATTGGTAGAACAGCTGAAACATTTGTTTTAGTCTGTGTTGATTCAAAATGCAAAGTTTTATCAACTCAAGTTCTTTCACAAGGTGATGTTAGTAGCACACATGTTAATATAAGAGTGCTTGTGGAAACAGCCCTTAAATGTAATGCTTTTGGCGTGTTTATAGCACATAATCACCCGGGAGGTTTTGCATTGCCCACAAAAGATGACCAATTAGTTACAAAAAAGATTTATGATGCTTTACACCTTATGAATATCGAACTTATTGACCATATAATTGTGGCAGATAATGATTTCATCTCTTTTGCAGATAGTGATTTATTAAAATATAAAAAATTATAATTTTTTAAAAATTACATAAAATGAGGGGGAGGGTAATTGCCCTCTCGTTTTGTGTTTTGGGATTTAATTTTAATTGCAAAATGTATATGAAAATAGTTTTCTTATTAATATAATTTTGATTTATAATGCTTGAAAAAGGCAATATTAATTTTATAGAAGGAGTGAAAAAATGGGTAAGTTTGAAGTAGTTTCAGAATATACGCCATCTGGAGATCAACCGCAAGCAATAGAAAAATTATCACAAGGCATAGAAAATGGATTAGAAGAACAAGTTTTATTAGGCGTTACAGGCTCTGGTAAAACCTTTACAATGGCAAATATAATTCAAAATGTACAAAGACCAACATTAGTTTTAGCACATAATAAAACTCTTGCAGCTCAACTTTGTACAGAGCTTCGTGAATTTTTCCCCAATAATGCTGTGGAATACTTTGTATCATATTATGATTATTATCAACCTGAAGCATATATAGCTTCGACAGATACGTATATTGAAAAAGATTCAGCTATAAATGATGAAATTGATAGACTTCGTCACTCAGCGACGACAGCATTGTTTGAGCGACGAGATGTAATTATTGTATCAAGTGTATCATGTATCTATTCGCTAGGGGATCCAGTTGATTATGCAAACCTTGTTATTTCACTTCGTCCTGGAATGGAAAAAAGCAGAGATGATTTAATTCATAAACTTGTAGAAATCCAATATGAAAGAAATGATATAGCATTTGAACGTAATCGTTTTCGTGTTCGTGGAGATACAGTTGAAATTCACCCAGCAGCGACTGATGATTTTGCAATTCGTGTTGAATTTTTTGGTGATGAAATTGATAGAATTTCTGAAATTAATGTGCTTACAGGTCAAGTGTTAAGAATAGTTTCACATGCTGCGATTTACCCAGCATCGCACTATGTTACAACACGAGAAAAGCTTAAAACAGCTATAGACCAAATTCGTACAGAGCTTGATATGCGTGTTAAATATTTTGAAGAAAATGATAAATTGATAGAAGCACAGCGTATAAAGCAACGAACTAATTATGACATGGAAATGCTTGAAGAAATCGGATTTTGCACAGGGATTGAAAACTATTCACGTGTATTATCTGGAAGAGAAGCTGGAGCTGCTCCTTTTACCCTTATTGACTATTTCCCTGATGATTTTCTGCTTATTGTAGATGAAAGCCATGTAATGCTTCCACAAGTACGTGCTATGTATCATGGAGATAGGGCAAGGAAAGAAAGTCTTATTGAAAATGGATTTAGATTACCATCAGCATTTGATAATAGGCCTCTTAAGTTCAACGAATTTAATGATAAATTAAATCAAGTTCTTTATGTAAGTGCAACACCTGCAGAATATGAAAAAGAACGTAGCGCACAAACTGTAGAACAAGTTATCCGTCCGACAGGGTTAGTAGACCCTATAATTTCTGTGCGTCCAGTAGAAGGACAAATTGATGATTTGATTTCAGAAATTAATATCAGAGTAGAACGTAAAGAACGTGTTTTAGTAACTACACTTACTAAAAAAATGGCAGAAGATTTAACACGATATTTAGAAGGTGCAGAAATTAAAGTTCGATATTTGCATTATGATATTAAAACGATAGAGCGTATGGAACTAATTCGTGATTTGCGTTTGGGCGTATTTGATGTGCTAGTTGGGATTAACTTATTACGTGAAGGGCTTGATATTCCAGAAGTGTCACTTGTTGCAATATTAGATGCTGATAAAGAAGGATTTTTGCGTAGTGAAACTTCGCTTGTGCAAACGATAGGACGTGCTGCTCGTAACTCTGAAGGTCTGGTTATTATGTATGCAGACAAGGAAACACCATCGATGTATCGTGCACTTCGTGAAACAGAAAGACGTCGAAAAATTCAAACAGATTATAATGAAAAACATGGAATTATACCAACAACTGTAAATAAAGCTGTACGTGATATTATCGAAATTTCGAATACTAATGTTCCAAAAGATAAAAAGCGATTAAATAAAAATCAAAAAGATGCACAAATCAAAAAGCTCACAGCTCAAATGAAAGAAGCTGCTTCTATGCTAGAATTTGAACTTGCAGCAACATTGCGTGACCAAATTAGAGCATTAAATGAGGAGTAATATATGTTTTTTTAAATTTTATTTATTTTTTGTTGCTTTTAGTCTTGTGCAAGACAGCAGTTAGCCTTAACCACAAATACTAACTTCTTTTTCATTACTTGGTTAACCCCAAGTAATCAAGCGTTTTTATTTTTTGTATCGTCAAAAAATAAAGGTAAAACCTCTTTGCCAAGATATTTGGCACATCTGAACTTCTCATTCTCTCGGCAATCGTCCTGTGTGCAGACATGTACGTAACGCACTCTGTGCTATATTTTTGAAAAGGGACATACCCATGTGTAAATTTACGAGATTGATATAATGGCTAAGATATGGAAATCCTTTTTGCTACAAGGTACGATTTATAAATTACCTAAAATCCAGTACGGAGTACGGTAGTAACGCATCTCTCACAACTGAAAGAGTACGTTTTAGCTTAATTTTAATGATGTGATGGTACTGAGCAAGGCGATTTTGATTTTACTTTTGACAAGTCCAAAAGTAAAAACGCTTGATTACTTGCCGTTACGCAAGTAATGAAAAGAAAAGTTAGTATATACGGTAAAGGTGAGTTGCCGTCTTGCATAAGACAAAAGAAAAGTACATCTTATTATACAAAAATCCAGCCGTCGGACGGAAATTTTAATAAAAAGAAAAAACTATTAAATACAAATCAAATTAATATTTTATTTTAAATTCGGAGAATAAAAATGAAAGACTTTATACATGTAAAAGGTGCTAAAGAGCATAACCTTAAGAATATTGATATAAAAATCCCACGTGATAAACTTGTAGTGCTAACGGGCATATCTGGTTCTGGGAAATCTTCGCTTGCATTTGATACAATTTATGCTGAGGGTCAAAGACGATATGTTGAATCATTATCAGCGTATGCAAGACAATTTTTAGGTCAAATGGATAAACCAGAAGTAGATTATATTGAAGGTTTATCACCAGCAATATCTATTGACCAAAAAACAACATCTAAAAACCCACGTTCAACAGTTGGAACAGTTACAGAAGTTTATGATTATCTACGTCTTTTATGGGCAAGGATAGGTATACCACACTGTCATAAATGTGGAAAAGAAATTAAACAACAAACTATAGACCAAATTATAGATAAATTAATGACATTTGATGAGGGAACTAAACTTCAAATTTTAGCACCTGTTATAAGAGCTAGAAAAGGTGAACACATTAAAGTATTTGATGAAGCACGTAAAAGTGGTTATGTTCGTGTTAGAGTTGATGGAAATATCTATGATTTATCGGAAGAAATAAAACTTGAAAAAAATAAAAAACACAGCATAGAAATTGTGGTTGACCGTATTGCAATTAAAGAAAGTGTACGTTCACGTGTTACAGACTCTGTTGAAACAGCAAGCTCTTTATCAGGTGGCTTAGTAATTGCTGATATTATAGGTCAAGAAGAAATTTTATTTTCACAAAATTATGCATGTGAAGATTGTGGAATTAGTATTGAAGAACTTACACCACGTATGTTTTCTTTCAATAATCCATATGGTGCATGTCCTGTTTGCACAGGGCTTGGAATAAAAAAGAAAATAGACCCTGATAGAATAATCCCAAATCCAAGATTATCAATTAATGAAGGAGCAATCCGAGCTAGTGGTTGGGGAAAAGCTGAAGACGGTAGCATAGCTAAAATGTATTATGATGCACTCGGTGAAAAATACGGATTTGACCTTGATACTCCGATTAATAAAATGAGTAATGAAGCAGTTAACGCAATACTTTATGGTACAGACGGTGAAAAGCTTAAGCTAAAAGTTGCTCGTATTGAGGGCGGAAAAATGGAGCAAGCATTCGAGGGAATTATAAACAATTTAGAACGTCGCCATCTTGAAACCACTAGTGATTATATGCGAGCTGATATTGAAGAGAGTATGAGCGAAACACCTTGCCATGAATGCAATGGAAAAAGACTTAAAAAAGAAAGTTTAGCTGTTACAGTGGGTGAAATTGGTATTGCTGAATTTTCAGATAAATCAATAATAGATGCACTAACATTTATGAATGATTTAACACTTACTGAAAAAGAAAGTATAATTGCAGAACGTATTTTAAAAGAAATTCGTGAGCGATTAGGATTTCTTCAAAGTGTAGGTCTTGAATATTTAACGGTTTCTAGAAGTTCAGGCACGTTATCAGGTGGCGAAAGTCAGCGTATTCGTCTTGCAACACAAATTGGCTCATCGCTTATGGGTGTACTTTATATCTTAGATGAACCATCTATAGGGCTTCATCAGCGTGATAATGATAAATTGCTTGATACATTGCGACGTTTACGAGATTTAGGGAATACACTTATCGTAGTTGAACATGATGAAGACACAATGTATGCAGCTGATCATATTATTGACATTGGACCTGGTGCTGGTGTGAATGGTGGAGAGGTTGTGTTTGAGGGAACAGTTGAAGAAATTAAAAAATCTGAACGTTCGCTAACAGGTCAGTATTTAAGTGGAAAAAAAGCTATTCCTATACCTGCAAAACGCAGAAAAGGTAATGGAAACAAACTTAAAACCACTGGTGTCACTGTAAATAACCTTAAAAACCAAACTTTTGAAATTCCACTTGGTGTGCTAACTTGCGTAACTGGGGTATCTGGCTCTGGTAAATCCTCCTTTGTAAATGAAGTGCTTTATAAAAGACTTGCAGCAGAGCTTAATGGGGCGAAACTTAAACCAGCTCCTCATAAAGAAATGTTAGGGATTGAACATCTTGATAAAGTAATTGATATTGACCAAAGCCCAATTGGAAGAACTCCACGTTCGAACCCAGCGACATATACAGGTGTATTTGGAGATATTCGTGATATTTTTGCAGGTACTAATGATGCGAAAATGCGTGGATATGGGCCTGGACGTTTTTCATTTAATGTAAAAGGTGGACGATGTGAAGCGTGTTCTGGTGATGGACTGCTAAAAATCGAAATGCACTTTTTGCCTGATGTTTATGTGCCTTGTGATGTTTGTCGTGGCAAGAGATATAATAGAGAGACATTAGAAGTGCGATATAAAGGGAAAACTATTTCTGATGTTCTTGATATGACAATTGATGAAGCTACTATTTTCTTTGAAAATATTCCAAAAATCGCACGAAAACTTGAAACAATTCAAAGTGTAGGTTTAGGATATGTAAAACTTGGACAATCTTCGACAACGCTGTCAGGTGGTGAAGCGCAACGTGTTAAACTTGCGACAGAGCTTGCTAAACGTGCAACAGGTAGAACTATTTACATCTTAGATGAGCCAACAACAGGGCTTCACATTGCTGATGTGCATAAACTTGTAGAAGTGCTTGATAAACTTGTTGAAACAGGAAATACAGTAGTTGTAATTGAGCATAATTTAGATGTAATTAAAACAGCTGACCATATTATTGATTTAGGGCCTGAAGGTGGAGATAAGGGTGGACAAGTAATTTTCTCAGGAACTCCTGAAAAACTAATAAAACAAAAAGGCTCATATACAGCTAAATATCTTGAGAAATACCTGGTGAAATAATATGACAGCAAATAAGAATAAAATTTTGAAAAAAGCTTTTCAAAAAACGGTTCCTGTACTTTTTGGCTATATATTTATGGGTATGGCATTTGGCATTTTGTTGTCAAAGGCAGGATTTAATGCACTTTGGGCATTATTTATGAGTGTAATTGTTTTTGCTGGCACAGCTCAATTTATCGCTGTAGATTTTCTTAAAAATTCGTTGGATTTTATCACTGTGGCAATGACGACACTATTAATTAACTTTCGTCATGTAGTTTATGGATTATCTTTTATTGAACGTTTTTCAAAAATGGGTAAAAAACGATTTTTTATGATGTTTGGACTAACAGATGAAACTTATGCACTTTTATGTGCTGAACGTGATGGAGATATGTGGGACAATGACACATATCTGCTTACGATAGCATTTTTAAATTATCTATATTGGATAACAGGTTGTGTGCTTGGTGCATTACTTGGTGAAATTATAACTTTTGATACTACTGGCGTAGATTTTGCGATGACATCACTTTTTATTGTAATTTGCACAGAACAATGGCAAAATGCAAAAACACATATACCTGTATACGTCGGAGCTATAGCATCACTGTTAGCTTTGTTAATTTTTGGAGCTGATAATATCTTAATTCCATCTGTAGTTGTGATTTTAATATCATTAATTGTATTGCGAAAAAATATAACAAAACATTTCGAGGAGGAAAATAATGCCAAATAATTTTTGGACATATGTTATAATCGTCCTAATTACGTCAGCTGTAACTTTTCTAACTCGTTCAGCACCCTTTTTGTTATTTAGCGATGGACAAAGCGTACCAAGGCTTGTAACTTATCTAGGTAGAGTTATGCCACCTGCAATAATTATTATGCTTGTAATTTATTGCATCAGAAATGTTACACCTATTGCATACCCTTATGCAATACCAGAAATAGTAGGTGTAGTAGCTACGATAGGACTTCACTTGTGGAAGAAAAACACCTTCTTAACTATTGGTATTTCAACAGTTCTATATATGCTACTTGTACAAAATATGTAGAATAAAATTGAATAAATTTTTAAATATATACTTTTGTCTTGTTTTTAATAAGATAAAAGTATATAATTATTTCTATGGGATAAAATTACAAGGAGAATAACAAATGACTGATTTATTAATTAGCATACCAGCTGTTTTAATCTGCATCACGATACATGAATTTGCACATGGATATATAGCATATTTATTAGGAGATAAAACAGCTTTAAATCAAGGCAGACTTACATTAAACCCTATAGCACATATTGACCCTATTGGGTTTTTCTGCCTAATATTTTTCAGATTTGGATGGGCAAAGCCTATACCAGTGTCATCATATGGACTTAGCAATCCAAAACGTGATTTAGCACTGATTGCACTTGCAGGACCGTTATCAAATATACTTTTATCATTAGTTTGTATGATAATCATGAGAATTTTATCAATGTTCTTGGGTGTTCCACTTGTTGGAGATGTAATTGCAGCATTTATTACATTTTTCAATCTCACAGCAATTATAAGCACAGGGCTTGCAGTATTTAATTTATTACCAATACCGCCACTTGATGGGTATAAGATAATTTATAATTTTTTACCAAACAGTTTTAAAAACCGGGTAAACCAATATCAACAATTTATCTCATTTGGATTAATTATCTTATTATATTTAGGCATACTTTCTATTCCACTTTCATTAGTTAGTTCATTGATTTTAGACTTGTTGAGTAATATTGCATTTATAGGCCTTTGATTAGGAGGAATTCCTGTTGGAGAATTATGAGATAAATTTTAAGCTTGAAGTCTTTGAAGGCCCTTTAGACCTTCTTTTGCATCTTATAAGTAAAAACAAAATTGATATTTTAGATATTCCGATTGCACAAATTTTATCGCAGTATTTAGATTATCTAAAACAGATGGAGCAGATGGATTTAGAGATAACAAGTGATTTCATTGTTATGAGTGCACATTTGATATTGATTAAATCCAAATTACTCTTACCATCGCCTAAAGATGAAGAGGAGGAAGACCCAAGAGCAGAGCTTGTAAATATGTTGCTTGAATATCAAAAATATAAAGAAATTTCAGGTTATTTCGCTGATAAAGAACTTGCTGGAAGAAGTTCATATGTAAAAATACCAGAAGTGATTGTTTCAGATGAAGAATATAATGTGTCACACGAAGTGTCTGATCTCTATCGTGCATTTACCAATATGCTAGGAAAAAAACGTGACAAAATGCCACCTCCGATAAGCGAATTTACTGCTATAGTTGGTCGTGAAGCTGTTAGCATTACATCAAGAGTATCATTTATTTTACACTTGTTTTTAACGAATAGACGATTATCGTATAATAAATTATTTGAAAATGACACGAATAGAGCATCATTAGTTGCAACTTTTCTAGCAGTATTAGAGCTTTGCAAAACTAATAAAGTTTTAATTCAAGGTGATTTTGATAATATGGAAATAGTTCTTGCAGATGATGAGGATTAAAGTTTTATGGATAATAAAGAGAAAATTGCTATAATTGAAGGCATTTTATTTGCCTCTGGTGAACCACTTTCGATAGAGCGTTTATGCATAGCACTTGACGAGAGCAAAACCGAAATATTAAAGCTTATTGAAGAAATGAAAAGTTTATTTGAATTTGAAAGGCGTGGAATTGCTGTCGCTGTTATGAATAATAATGTTCAACTTTGCACAAGAAGCGAATATGCAGAATACATAAGACGTGCTATAGAAATTCGTAAACCATCAGCATTATCACAATCTGCACTAGAGGTTTTATCAATTATTGCATATAAACAGCCTGTTACAAAGGCATATATTGAGCAAATTCGTGGAGTTGATAGTAGTCATACGGTTAATATGTTGTGTGATAAAGGTATTGTAGAGTCTTGTGGGAAACTTGATGTCATAGGAAAACCTACACTATTTCGAACGACTATAGATTTTCTTAGAATTTTTGGCATACGAAATTTACATGAATTGCCAGAATTGCCAGAGCTAGATGGCGAATTTGAACAACTTAAATTATAGATTAGCATTTAGAAAGGAGTGGCGAAGTGAAGATTTTTTTAATTATTCTTGCCGTAATCCTTTTATTAATAGGAATAATGTTAGTAATAAAGTATAAAGCTATAATTAATGGAGCTAATGCAGATGTTTCTGTATATATAGGTGTGTTTACGCTTAAATTAAAAGTATTTCCACTTGCCAAACGCACAAAAAAATCTAAGCCGAAAAAAGTAGAAAGCAAAGAGCCAGAAGAAAAACCACCTAGCAAATTTTCGCTTAAAAATATAGATATTATGGAAACTGTGCAAATTGTAGTTGACCTATTGTCACAATTTAATAACTCGTTTATAATAGAAAATATAGATATTAACGCAAATGTTTCTACAGGTGATGCTGCAAAAACTGCGATTTTAACAGGTAAACTTTGGGCAGCAGCTGGAATAATAATGCCTGCCATTGAAAAAAATTATATTGTTAAAAAACAAAATGTGTATATTACACCGAATTTTGAAAATGATAAAAGTAATACTGATTATCTTTTATGTATTTCAGTACGTCCTATAAAACTTATTTTAGTTGTCTTACGTAATTTTAAAACTATAAATGCATTAGTGAAATCATTTAAAAAAGAGGAGAATGAAATATGAGTGAACATCCAATTAATGGTCTTATGGTAGATACCATGCAAAAAATTAAAGAAATGATTGATGTAAATACAATTGTAGGCAATCCTATTGTAACAGCTGATGGAACTACATTAATCCCGATTTCTAAAGTAAGCTTTGGCTTTGCATCCGGTGGTAGTGACTTTAGACAAAAAAGTTCTACAGCTGATGTGCCTGCAAATTTTGGTGGAGGTTCAGGAGCGGGTGTTACAATTTCTCCTGTATCATTTATTATTATTTCAAATGGTAACGCAAGAGTGTTGCCAATAAACCCACCAGCAAACTCTACAGTAGATAGAATTGTTGAAATGATTCCAGATTTATTAAATAAAGTATCTGATTTTATGGATAATAAAAAAGAAGCTGATACACAGCCGGAAAAAGAAGATCCACTTGCAAAATAATTGTAATAAATTACTATATCTGCTCGTATTTTTAACGAGCAGATATTTTTTTGTTTAAGCTTTATTAGGAAGGGATTGAAGTTTATGAGTAGATTTTTTTGGAGTTTTATATGTCTAATTGTAATATTTAGTCATAATATAACAGTAAGTGCAGTGAATGTATCTGCACAATCAGCAATTGCAATAGATGCAGATACAGAACAAATATTATATCAAAAAAATTCCGAGCAAATACTTCCTATGGCAAGCACAACAAAAATAATGACAGCATTAATAGCGCTAGAACAGTTAGATGTAAATGAAATAATAGAAATTAAAGCAGAATACACAGGAATTGAAGGATCGTCAATGTATCTTAAAGAAGGCGAGCAAATTGCGATTATAGATATTATTTATGGATTGATGCTTATGTCAGGAAATGATGCAGCAGTAGCTTTAGCGTGTGAGGTATCAGGAAATACACGAGAATTTGTAAAGATTATGAATGACAGAGCAAAACAAATGGGATTAGAAAATACAAGCTTTGAAACACCAAATGGATTAGATGGAGAACAGCATTACACGACAGCTCATGAGCTTGCATTAATCACTATGGAAGCTATGAAAAACAATGATTTCGCACAAATAGTCAGCACACAAAATCATAATTTAACTAATAGATATATGCAAAATCATAATAAACTTTTGTGGAAATATGAACATGCAATTGGAGTGAAAACAGGGTATACTAAAAAGAGTGGACGGTGTTTAGTATCTGCTAGTGAACAAAATGGAAGAACTATAGTAGTTGTAACATTAAACGCACCAGATGATTGGAATGACCATATTGCGATATCTGAATATGCATTTGCACAGTATTCACCAATAGAAATTGATGAGATTTATAGCAATGATATCAAAATTCCAATTATTTCATCAGAAAAAACTGAAATTTCATTGATGGAATTACCAAATAATTTACTATATCTTACAGAAAAAGAGAAAAAAGATATAAAATTTGAAATAATAGGTCAAAAATTTCTATATGCCCCTATTACAAAAGGGCAATTGTATGGTATAATAAAATTTAAAGCATTTGATAAAGATATTATTTCTTATCCACTTATTTTAAATGAAAATGCAAAACAAATAACTGTAGAACAAAAAAGTATAGGTCAGAAAGTATTAGATTTTTTATATAATCTAATTTAATAACGGAGGAACAAAATGAAAGAACGTTTACAAAAAATTATTTCGTCAGCTGGTATTGCATCCAGACGAAAAGCAGAAGAATTAATAGCGAAGGGCAAAGTTACAGTTAACGGAGAAGTAGCATTTGTAGGTCAAAGTGCAGATGCGAATAAAGATGATATCATAGTTGATGGAGTTAAGGTTAAAATCCAAGACAAAAAAGTATATATCATGTTGAATAAACCACGTGGCTATGTAACTACGATGTCAGATGACAAGGGTAGAAAAAATGTAAGTATGTTAGTTGATGTTGGGGCTAGAGTATACCCAGTAGGTAGACTTGATATGAACTCAGAAGGTCTATTACTTATGACAAATGATGGAGAACTTGCAAATAAGCTAATGCACCCAAAACATGAAGTGACAAAAACCTATCGAGTTAAGGTTCAAGGTGACCTTAGAAACATTGATGCACTAACAGAACCAATGGATATTGATGGATATGAAATCAAAAATGCAATAGTTAAAATGATTTCTGTAACGGCACAAGATACAGCAAACATTTCAATGACTATTCATGAAGGACGAAATCGTCAAATACGCAAAATGTGCGAAAAATGTGGACTTAAAGTAATTCGTCTAACTCGTACAACTATTGGACAAATCGGGCTAGATAAAGACCTTAAAGCAGGGAAATATAGACATTTAAAAGGCGAAGAATTACAATATTTGCAATCGCTATAAAAAAAGATGTTGCAAGTTTGATATGAAAGAATTGCAACATTTTTGAAAATTTATAAAATAATCCTTGCTTTTTCATGTAATTTTGTTATTATAAATAATAAGATTATTTTTAGGAGCATGAAAATGAACGACCTTTTAAACAAAATACAACAAAGTTTAGGCAATTTTTCCAAAGGACAAAAATTAATTGCACATTATATAACAGAACATTATGACAAAGCTGCCTTTATGACAGCAAGCAAACTTGGAGCTACTGTAGGTGTTAGCGAATCTACAGTGGTTCGTTTTGCGACGGAACTTGGATATGATGGATATCCAAAGCTTCAAAAAGCTCTGCAAGAAATGATACGAAATAAGCTGACATCAGTACAACGTATAGGTGTTGCAAATGACAGATTAGGAAATCAAGATGTACTTCGTGCAGTGCTTACATCGGATATTGATAAAATACGCAATACACTTGATGAAGTGGAAAAAGATGTGTTTGATGGAGCTGTTGACGCACTACTTGGTGCAAAAAATATTTATATTTTAGGTGTACGTTCTTCGGCTGCTCTTGCAAGCTTTTTAGGCTTTTATTTTAATTTGTTATTTACAAATGTAAGAGTTGTACAAAGTACAAGTGTCAGCGAAATATTAGAGCAATTATTTAGAGTTGAACAAGGTGATGTTGTAATAGGAATCAGTTTCCCAAGATATTCAAAACGTACAGTTAAAGCGCTTGAATATGCAAAAACACGTGGTGCATCTGTTGTAGCACTTACAGATAGCAGGTTATCGCCACTTACAATAACATCAGATTATACATTAATAGCAAAAAGCGACATGGCATCTTTTGTAGATTCGCTGGTTGCGCCACTTAGCGTTATAAACGCCCTAATTGTGGCTGTAGGAATAAGAAAACAACATGAAATTGAACAAATATTTACAACGCTTGAAAATATTTGGGAAGAGTTTGATATATATGAAAAGGCTGATAATTAAATGAAAATAGCAGTAATAGGTGCAGGAGCAGCAGGACTTTTAGTAGCTGGTTTTGCAGCACAAAATGGAGCTGAAGTTGTTTTATTTGAAAAAAATAAAAAAGTAGGACGTAAAATTGCAATTACAGGAAAAGGTAGATGCAATATAACAAATAATTGCACACCTGAAGAATTTATGCAAAATGTACCTGTGAATAATAGATTTTTATATAGTGCTATAAATAATTTCACACCGACTGACACGATAGAGTTTTTTGAAGCTCTAGGGCTTGAAACAAAAACAGAGCGTGGGAATAGAGTTTTTCCATTATCAGATAAAGCAACTGACGTAGTTGACGTACTTTTTAAATTTGTGCGTAAAAACGGAGTTGAAATTGTGTGGAATGAAGTAGCTGATGTTGTAAAAATCAATGATGATTTTTGTGTTACAACGGCAGATGAAATAGAATATGCATTTGATAAAGTAGTAATTTGTACAGGTGGTGCATCATATCCACTTACAGGAAGCACAGGAGATGGTTATAAGTTTGCTGAAAGTTTTGGACATAATATAGTTACACCATCGCCTTCGCTTGTACCTATTGAATGTGATGGAAATATTTGCCCTAGAATGCAAGGTTTAGCATTAAAAAATGTAAGAATAACTGTTTTTGAAAATGAAAAAGAGATATATAGTGATTTTGGTGAAATGTTATTTACACATTTTGGTGTATCAGGTCCACTTATTTTAAGTGCATCTGCTCATATAAGAAACCTTGGCAAAAAGAAATATAAAATTTTAATTGATTTAAAACCAGCACTTGATGAAAAAACATTAGATAATCGCCTGTTATCTGATTTTTCAAAAAGTCTTAATAAAGATTTTGCCAATGCACTAGGAGCATTATTGCCTAGAAAAATGATACCTATTGTTATTGAAAAAAGCAAAATTTCAAAAGATATTAAAGTAAACTCAATAACAAGAGAAATGCGAGCAGAGCTTTTATCTGTGCTTAAAGGTTTTGAGCTAATACCAACAAAATTTAGACCAATAGATGAAGCTATAATTACAACTGGTGGAATTGCAATAAAAGAAGTTTCACCGAAAAATATGCAATCAAAACTTGTCGATGGGTTATATTTTGCAGGAGAAATACTAGATGTAGACGCTTATACAGGTGGATTTAATTTGCAAATAGCTTGGAGCACAGCAAAAGCTGTGGCTGATAATATTTTTGAATAAAATATAAAATTCATTTTTGTAAAAAGTGGAGAAAGGAAAATAATGAGTATTGGAAGTAAAGAAGTAGCAGCATCTGCTATAAAAATGGCTATATCTGAAAACATAGAGCATGAAAAAGAGCTAAAAGAGCTATATTTTGCTCAAGGGATTAGATGTGCTGCCGTAAACTTCGGAGGAGAATTTATTTCCTCGATAAATAAAATTATTGAACGTTCTGTAGTTTCAGCTAAAAGAGAAGGTGTAATAGCCACATCACATGCAGAAGAAGGTGCTGTAGCTGGAGCTGCTCGTGAGGCGATTTCTCAAATTATGAATAAAGCAATAGGATTAAATGTTGGTGGAAAAATCGGTATAGCAAGATATGATGAGCACGTAAGCGTCGTTGTATTTTTTGGTATCGGTCTTTTGAATATGAATGAAATCTCTATTGGTTTAGGCCATAGAGTAATATAAAACATAAATACGAGGTGAAGAAATATGAAAATAGTATCCATAGCGATAGATGGCCCATCTGGTGCCGGAAAAAGTACAACGGCAAAAGCTATCTCGAAAAATATGAATATTATCTATGTTGATACAGGTGCTATGTATCGTGCAATTGGGTTTTATGTAAAAGAACAAGGTTATAATAGTCGTGATAAGGAAAAGATTTGTAATTGCCTTAAAGATATTAATATAGAGCTTAAATATGAAAATGGCTCACAACGCATGATATTAAATGGACAAGATGTATCAGATAAAATACGCACACAAGAAATTGCAATGTATGCATCAGATGTATCAGCTATTAATGAAGTGCGTGCATTTTTGCTTGAACTTCAACGTGATTTAGCACGAAAAAACAGTGTTATAATGGATGGACGAGATATAGGCACGGTTGTGCTACCTGATGCTGAAGTTAAAATTTATTTAACAGCAACACCAGAGGAAAGAGCAAAACGTCGTCACTTAGAACTTGTACAAAAAGGCACACAAATTACACTTGAAGAAGTGTTACAAGATATTAATACCCGTGATTACAACGATATGAATAGAGAAATTGCACCACTTAAACCAGCAGATACATCGGTTATAGTTGATAGCACGCATTTTACATTTGAAGAAAGTGTTGTTGCACTTACAAATATTATCGATGGTGTGATTAATGGGATAGAGGAATAGATGTATATGAAAAGAATAGTTTGGTTTCAAAAGCTTACATTTTGGGCGTGTGAAATGTATTTTAGAGTTATATATAATCTGAAGTTTACAGGACTTGAAAATGTGCCAAAAGGCGGTTGCATCGTATGTGCAAACCATACTTCGCTTGCAGACCCTATGCTAGCTGCTATTGTAGGAGCGAAAAAAAATTCTAAAGTCGCTGCGATGGCAAAAAAAGAGCTGTTTGAAAAATTTGCTCTTAGAAATCTGCTTATAAGCATCGGTGGTTTCCCTGTTGACCGTAGCAAAGCTGATGTAACTGCAATTAAAATAGCATATAAAGCACTTGAAGATGAAGAAAAGTTTATCATTTTCCCAGAGGGTACAAGGGTTAAAGAAGGAGAAATAGCTGATGTAAAAGCTGGTGCTGGAATGTTTGCACTTCGTACAAAAAAACCTGTACTACCTATTTATATTTCGCCTGTTAAAAAATTTCGTAGCAAAGTTGATGTTATTGTAGGTAAGCCCTTTTATCCAGAGGCTGGGGACAGAAAAAAATCTGAAGCCTATATGTATGCTTCAGAGCAGATTATTAAAGAAATCTATGATTTAGGTAAATAGATTATGCAGATAAAACTTGCAAAGAGTGCTGGATTTTGTTTCGGAGTAAAACGAGCTGTAGACATTGCGATTAAAGAAAGTACAGAGCGGGAAAAGCTATATTCACTAGGTTCAATCATCCATAATCAAGCTGTAATTGATAAACTTTCAAAAAATGGCTTAATAACTGTTGACAGCGTGGACGAAATAGAGGATAATAGTTGTGTGATAATTCGTGCACATGGAGTAGCACAGAGCATTTATCAGCAGCTTGATGATAAATGCTGTACAGTGATAGATGCTACATGTCCCTTTGTATCAAAAATCCATAATATTGTTAAAAGACAAAATCAAGATGGCGATGATATAATCATTTTAGGCAAGGCAGACCACCCAGAGGTGCTTGGTATTTCGGGTTGGTGTCATGATGCAAAGATATTACAAGATGAAAAAAATGTATTAAATTTTGTGCAAAATGACGAAAATGATAGCCGAAAAAAAGTAACGATTGTAGGGCAGACTACGCTCAATCGTGAAAATTGGAATTTTTCTGTGAATATTCTGAAAAAACTGTATACAAACGCTAAAATTTTTGATACAATATGTAGTGCAACAGATGAAAGGCAAGAAGAAGCAAGGCAGCTTGCTTTTGAATGTGATTTCGTTGTTGTAATAGGAGACAAGCATAGTTCTAATACGCAGAAGCTATTTGAAATTTGCAGCGAAATTTGCAAAAGCACAGTTTGTGTGCAAAATGCAAATGAACTTTCGGATATAATTAAAGAATATAAAGATATTCAAAAATTTTCAATGATTGGAATTACTGCGGGAGCATCAACTCCTGCTTGTATAATTAAGGAGGTAATTAGTGTTATGAGTGAGACAACAATGTTCGAGATGAACGGAAATTTTGAGGAACTACTGGAGCAAAGCTTAAAAACTTTAAATAATGGAGATAAGGTTACTGGTGTTATTACCCAAATCGGTCAAACTGAAATTCAAGTTGACCTAGGCGTAAAACAATCAGGATTTATTTCTACTGATGAGTTTAGTGATGACCCTACTTACAAAGTAGAGGACAATTACAAAGTTGGCGATGAAATTGAAGCTATCGTTGTTAGAGTAAATGATGCTGATGGTTTTATCACACTATCTAAAAAACGTATTGACGCTGCACGTGGCTGGGAAACAGTTGAAGCTGCTAAAGAAAACAAAACAGTGCTTGAAGGTGTTGTTGTTGAAGAAAACAAAGGTGGCGTTGTTGCTGTAACAGCTGGCGTTCGTGTATTTATTCCAGCTAGCCAAACTGGACTTGCTAAAGATGTGCCAATGTCTGAAATCATGAAAAAGAAAGTTTCTTTCTATGTAACTGAAATCAATAGACAAAGACGTCGTGTTGTAGGTTCTGTTCGTGCTGTATTAAACGAAGAAAGAAAAGCTCAAGCTGATAAAGTTTGGGAAGGTATTGAAGTAGGTGCATCTTACAAAGGTACAGTTAAATCTCTAACTTCATACGGTGCTTTCGTTGACATCGGTGGTGTTGACGGAATGGTTCATATTTCTGAACTTTCATGGGCAAGAGTTAAACATCCATCAGAAGTAATCGCTGTTGGTGATGAAGTTGAAGTTTATGTTCTTTCAGCTGATAAAGAAACTCGCAAAATTTCTTTAGGACATAAAAAAGCTAGCGAAAATCCTTGGACAATGTTTACTACAAACAATCAAATCGATGATGTAGTTACAGTTAAAATCTTAAAATTCATGCCTTTCGGTGCTTTTGCTGAAATCATCCCTGGTGTTGATGGTTTAATCCACATTTCACAAATCGCTGACAGAAGAATTGCTAAACCAGAAGAAGCTTTAGAAATCGGTCAAACTGTTGATGTACTTATCACTGATATTGACATGGATAAAAAGAAAGTTTCTCTAAGCATTCGTGCACTTCTTGATGGAGACACAGGCGCTGAAGAAGCTGATGCTGAATAATTAATTAAATTATATAATTAAAGTATAGGACGGATTTTTCCGTCCTATATTTTTAAATTTTGGAGAAAAATATGGAGTTTTTAAAAGAAAAAAGTGATTTATGGCAATATTTAAAACAAGATACACGCCCAATCATGATATATGGAATGGGTGATGGTGCTGAAAAAATCATGCGAGTTTTAGAAAGCATTGGTCGCAGTGTATCAGAAGTTTTTGCCAGTGATGAATTTGTACGAGGTCATAGTTTTAAAGGATTTAAAGTGCAGAAATTCTCTGAAATACTTGAAAAATATAATGATTTTGTTATTTTAGTAGCATTTGCAAGTCAAGGTGCACCTGTTATTGATGCAATTTGTAAACTAGATGAAAAATATGAATTATATGCACCTGATGTGCCAGTTTACGGCACAAATTTATTTGATATGGAATTTTTGAATCGAAATATTGATGCAATAAATAAGGTATATGAATTGATGGAAGATGATAAATCAAAACTTGTTTTTGCAAACAACATCAATTTTAAATTAAGTGGAAAAATTAAATATTTAATGGAAATTCACAGTGATAAAGATGAAGTTTATAATGAAATTTTAAAAGTTAATCATGATGAAAAATATGTTGATTTGGGAGCATACAACGGAGATACAATTCGTGAATTGCTTTCATACACACAAAATAATTATTCTGAAATTACAGCCTTCGAGCCAGATAAAAGAAATTTTAGAAAGTTATCAACATATGCAGAACAAGAAGAATTACGAAATATAAATTGTCATAATATTGGAGCTTGGTCACATGAAGAAATACTTATCTTTGATAATAAAGGTGGGAGAAATTCTGTTTTAAGTCAAACAAAAGGTAAAGAAATTCCTGTTAATAGTGTTGATAATATATTAAATGGTGAACCTGCGACATATATTAAATATGATGTTGAAGGGTCGGAATATGAAGCGATTTTAGGAGCGGAAAAAACGATAAAAATGCATTTTCCGAAACTTAATGTGGCACTATATCATAGAAGTGAAGATATTTTTAAACTGCCATTAATGTTACATGAAATTAACCCTAATTACAAAATGTACTTACGACAACACCCATATATCCCAGCATGGGACACAAATTTATATTGTGTAGTGGAGTAGAAAATAGAATTTTAAAATATAAACTATATTGAATTTTTTGCAAAAAAGGTGTGACCGACAGGTCACACCTTTTATTTTATAGAAATATAAATTAATAAGCAATTCCTTGAGCAAGCATTGCATCAGAAACTTTCATAAATCCAGCAATATTAGCACCCACAACAAGGTTGCCTTCACAGCCAAATTCTTTAGAAGCATTATAAGAATTGTGATAAATATTAATCATAATTTGACGAAGTTTAGAATCAACTTCTTCAAAAGTCCAAGAAAGACGCATTGAGTTTTGAGACATTTCTATTGCAGAAGTAGCAACACCACCAGCGTTAGCAGCTTTAGCAGGTCCGAATAGAACGCCTTTTTCAATAAATAGTTCTACAGCTTCAGGTTGACAAGGCATATTAGCACCTTCAGCAACTGCGATACAACCATTAGCGATAAGAGTTTTTGCATCTTCAAGATTTAATTCATTTTGAGTTGCACAAGGAAGGGCAATGTCACATTTAATGTTCCAAATTCCTTTTCCTTCAGTATATACAGCGCCTGGAACCCTAGAAGCATAATCAGAAAGTCTTCCTCTTTCAACTTCTTTAATCTGTTTAACAACGTCAAGATTAATTCCATTAGCATCATAAATGTAACCAGCTGAATCTGATAAAGCTACAACTTTAGCACCTAATTGAGTAGCTTTTTCAGTTGCATAAATAGCAACATTACCAGAACCAGAAACTACAACAGTTTTTCCTTTAAAAGAATTGTTATTTGCATTTAACATTTCTTCAGTGAAGTAACAAGCACCATAACCAGTAGCCTCTGTACGAGCAAGAGAACCACCATAAGAAAGACCTTTACCAGTTAGAACACCAGTAAATTCATTTCTAAGACGTTTATATTGTCCATATAAATAACCAATTTCACGTCCTCCAACACCTATGTCACCAGCAGGTACATCAGTATCAGCGCCAATATGCTTTGAAAGTTCTGTCATAAAGCTTTGACAAAAACGCATAACTTCACGATCAGATTTGCCTTTAGGGTCAAAATCAGAACCACCTTTACCACCACCGATTGGTAAACCAGTAAGTGAGTTTTTGAAAATTTGTTCAAAACCTAAAAACTTAACTACAGATTCACAAACTGAAGGATGGAAACGTAGGCCACCTTTGTATGGGCCCAGTGCAGAGTTGAATTGAATTCTAAATCCACGGTTAACTTGAACCTTGCCAGCGTCATCAATCCATGACACACGGAATGAAACTGCACGTTCTGGCTCAACGATTCTGTCAATAATTCCAGATTCTACGATATCAGGACGTTTTTCAACCACTGGCTCTAATGATTCTAAAACCTCTTTTACAGCTTGCATAAATTCAGGCTGTGCTGGGTTACGTTTACACACTGTATCGTAAACCCCTTGTAAATAATTACTTTTGAAAGACATAATTCTTCCTCCTACTTTTTAAAAATACTAAATTCCGAATTGAATTTAGCTCTCCCCACGATAATATTAGCATAATCAAATTCAGAAATCTATAGCTAATTATATTTTTTTGTGTAATATGTTAATTTTTCTATAACTTTTTAAAAATTATATTATAAAATAAATGATTGAAAAAAAGGGCTTAATAGTATATAATATAAATTAATTTAAAAATTGTGGAGGCTTAAATATGACAATAAACTCTGTTACAGATTTTTTTGGTGAAAGTGTCTTTAATGAAACAGTAATGCGAGACAAACTGCCAAAAGAAACATATAAATCACTTTTACGTACAATTCAGCAAGGTGAACCACTAACTTTAGAAGTAGCGCAAGTTGTAGCTAATGCTATGAAAGATTGGGCGATTGAAAAAGGTGCAACCCACTATACACACTGGTTCCAACCAATGACAGGGATAACTGCTGAAAAACATGATGCATTTATTTCACCTACAAGTGATGGTAAAATCATTATGGAATTTTCAGGAAAAGAACTAATCAAAGGTGAACCTGATGCATCATCGTTCCCTTCTGGAGGTCTACGTTCTACTTTTGAAGCACGTGGATATACAGCATGGGATGCAACTTCTTATGCATTCGTAAAAGATGGTTCTCTTTGTATTCCAACAGCGTTTTATTCATATTCTGGCGAAGCATTAGACCAAAAAACTCCACTTTTACGCTCACACGAAGTTTTGAATGAACAAGCAATGAAAGTTCTTAAATTGTTTGGAAACCCAGCTACACGCCTAATTGGAACAGTTGGCGCAGAGCAAGAATACTTTTTAATTGATAAAAAAACTTATGATAAACGTAAAGACTTAATTTTCTCAGGCCGTACTTTATTTGGGGCTATGCCTGTTAAGGGTCAAGAAATGGAAGATCATTACTTTGGAAACCTAACGGACAGAGTTTCAGCATATATGAAAGAGCTTGATGTTGAACTTTGGAAACTTGGTGTTAATGCAAAAACAAAGCATAACGAAGTAGCGCCAGCTCAACATGAGCTAGCTCCAGTTTACACTACGATTAACCAAGCAGCAGACCATAACCAACTTATCATGGAAATGATGAAAAAACTTGCACTTCGTCATGATTTAGTGTGTCTACTTCATGAAAAACCTTTTGCTGGTGTAAATGGTTCTGGAAAGCATAATAACTGGTCAATCTCAACTGATTTAGGTGAAAACTTGCTTGCTCCTGGTGATGACCCAGCTAACAATGAGCAATTTTTAATCTTCCTTTGTGCTGTTATTCGTGCAGTTGATAAATATGCTGAAGCACTTCGTGTATCTGTTGCAAACGCAGGGAATGACCATAGACTAGGTGCAAACGAAGCACCTCCAGCTATTATCTCTATTTTCTTGGGAGATATGCTTGCTAATATTTTAGATTCAATACAAACAGGAAAACTATCTTATGATACAACTGAAGAAATGCTTAAAACTTCTGTATCAAGTTTGCCTGATTTATTCAAAGACAGTACAGATAGAAACCGTACTTCTCCATTTGCGTTTACAGGAAACAAATTTGAATTCCGTATGGTGGGGTCAACTCAATCTATATCATCTTGTAATGTATTAATAAATACAGCTGTGGCTGATGCTCTTGAAGAATTTGCTGAAAGACTTGAAAAAGCTGAAGATTTCAAATCTGAAGTATATGCAATTATACGTGACGTAGTTATCGAAAATGGACGAGTTATCTTCAATGGTAACAACTATTCAGATGATTGGGTTCACGAAGCTGAACGTCGTGGGCTTCCAAATCTTCGTTCAACTGTTGATGCACTTCCAAAATATCTACTTGAAAAAAATATTGAACTTTTCTCAAAACATAATATTTTTACACGTGATGAAATGCACGCTAGATATGAAATTATGGTTGAAAACTATAATAAAACTATTAATATCGAAGCACTTTGTATGTTAAGTATGGCAAAACGAGAAATTCTTCCTGCTTGTATTGCATATTCAAAAACTATATATGATACATTAAACAGTAAAAAAGATGCACTGCCTCATGCATATCATGTTCGTGATGAAGAATATGCAGCATCCATTGCAGATTTGATTACAAACTTAATGGATAAAATCGATTTACTTGATGAATCAGTTCAAAAAGTTGACAGAATTCATGATGAAGAGGCTAAATCTCGTTCTTATGCAACAGAAGTTGTTCCTTGCATGGAAAAGCTACGTTATGTTTCAGATAACCTTGAAGAAACTGTTGGCAAAGATTTCTGGCCTTTCCCAACTTATAACGACCTATTATTTAATATCTAATTTTACACCAAAGCGTGGCCGAAAGGTCACGCTTTTTTTACGCCTAAAATATAAAACATAGGATTTAATAATTAATATGGCATATTTCAGGACAACTTCTCATACGATTTACAAGGGTGATTAAAATGAAAGAAAAATTAAGATTTAATAGCATACTGAAAATTCTGCCAACAGACATACGTGAACAAATTTTGCAAGTTTTAGATTATGAAAATGTTATACAAGAAATCAGGATAAGAGTTAATAATCCATGTGTGATTATAGTTCAAAATAAAAGCATAAAGTTAAATAGCAATAAAATTACTTTAATGGATATTCAAACTATATTAGATAATGCAACAAATTATTCATTGCATACCTATATGGATAGCCTTAAAAATGGATTTATTACCATAGAAGGCGGTCATAGAATAGGGGTATGTGGCACACTTTTAGTGTCAGATGATAATGTACACATATTTAAAAATTTTTCCTCAATTAATATCCGAATTGCACATCAAATAATTGGTTGTGCTGATGAACTTTTGCCAAAAATAAGCTCAAATAAGAATTTATTATTAATTTCACCTCCGGCTTTTGGCAAAACCACGCTTATGCGTGATTTAATTCGAAGTTTATCAAAAGAAGATAAAAAGATAAGCGTCGCAGATGAAAGGGGTGAAATTTGTGGAATTTATAATGGAATGCCAATGTTTGATTTAGGTGAAAATACAGATGTTTTAGATAGTTGCCCTAAGGATATTGGGGCTATGATGTTAATTCGTACTATGTCTCCAGATATATTAGTGATGGATGAAATAACTTCAGATAATGATATAAATTCTGCGATTTATGCAAGTAATTGTGGTGTATCCGTCTTTGCAACAGCTCATGCATATGATGCAAGAGATTTTTATAAACGTCAATTATATCGAAAACTATATGAGAATAATTTATTTGAACAAGCAGTTTTTATAAATATGTTAGATAATAAAAGAGTATATAATTTAATAAAATTAAGGAGTGACGAAAATGTTTAAAATTGTAGGAGTGTTATTAATTTTAGGTTCGTTTACAGCAGTAGGAATTTCTGCAAAACAAGTGCTCGCTCAAAGAATTAAAACCTTAAAGAGCTTTATTAATGCACTGGAAATTCTACATTCAGAAATTTGCCAAAGGCTAACGCCAATTCCACAAATTATAAATCAATTATGTGATAAACGCATTGGTAAAAGTCATGAATTTTTTAAATTGTTAAACGATGCGATAATAGCAGATGATACACATAGCTTGAGTTATAAATGGAATAAAAGCATAAATGATAGCTTTGAAATCTTAGGTTTAGATGAAAATGACAGCAGAATAATTGCAGATTTATCATCATTTCTAGGAAGATATGACGCACAAGAACAAAGTAGACATATTTTATATACCAAAAAGCTATTAATTTCAAATTTAAAGCTTGCACAAAATGAAATGGATACAAAAGGTGATGTATATCGCACTTGTGCTATAGCAGCTGGAATTATTTTAGTATTAGTGCTTGTATAGCTATAAAAAAGGAATGAAAAGGGTGATGGAATGGATGTAGATTTAATCTTTAAAATAGCAACAATAGGAATTTTAGTAGCTGTACTTAATCAACTTTTAATTCGTTCAGGCAGAGAAGAACAAGCCATGATGACAACTTTAGCAGGACTTATTGTGGTTCTTATGATAATAATTGAGGAAATCAATAATTTATTTAACTTAATAAAATCAGTATTTGGGTTTTAACATATGGAAACATTAAATATATTATCAATACTTATGATAGCACCTATAGGGGCTATGCTAGCGCTAATAATAAAAAAACAAACACCATCAGTATCATTGGCATTATCAATTAGTGTAGCGATTTTGATGCTTTTATATGGTATTACAGCAATATCACATATGCTTAATATGTTAAATGATATAATTGATAAATTCGGTGTAGATTTCACAGTGTTCCAACCGATGATTAAGGTGACAGGGATTGGAATTGTCGCAAGAATTGCAAGTGAAATTTGTAAAGATGCAGGAGAAAGTGGATTGTCAGCAAAAGTTGAATTATGTGCGACAGTAGCATCTGCGCTTGTGGCTTTGCCACTTTTTTCAACGGTATTAAACTTAATTACAGGTTTGTTATAAAGGATGTTGAATATGAAAAAAGTTATAATTCTAATAGTGTTATTGTTTTTCATGCCAAATATTGCCAAAGCAGAGCAATCAAATCAAATATTAAATGAGCAAATAGAATTTTTAGATGAAGATAGCCTTACTAATGCATTACCTGATGAAACAAAAAAATTAATGCAAGATGTAAATTTGTTAGATATAGGAACTGAATTTGGAATACAAATAAAGAATATTATAGGTCAAATTATTTCTGCTCCGTCAAGGTTTTTAAATGATGTGCTATCACCGATAATAAAAATCTTGATTATAGTTGTAATTTGTGGGATAGGTACAGGATTGTCGTCAGGACAAAGTAAATTCAATGAAAAAATAATTAATATAACAGGTGCATTTGGAATAACTACAATAATGCTAAATGATATGAATGGAATGTTTACAGAAGCTTTAAATACCATTACAAACCTTGATGTTTTTTCGAAAGCACTATTGCCGTCAGTTGCAGGAGTGTTAACACTGACAGGAGCACCAATAACAGGGGCAACTTCATATGCAACAACAGTTTTTGCTTTTGATTTATTAATAACATTTATAAGTCATATACTCGTACCTACGGTATATTCATATATTGCAATGATTACAGTGAATGCAGCTTTATCAAATGATGCACTTAAAAGATTATGTGATTTTTTGAAATGGGCATCAACGACACTTCTTAAATTCTTTTTAACAATTTTTATTACATATATTTCAATAAGCAGTGTTATAACTTCAAATGTTGGTAGTTTAGCTGTTAAAACAACTAAATTTGCAGTATCTGGAGCTGTGCCAATAGTTGGTGGAATAATTTCAGATGCAACAGAAACATTTTTATCAAGTGCTGTAGTGCTTAAAAATTCAGTTGGTGTATTTGGTATGATAGCAATTATTTCAATTTGTTTTTTACCTTTATTACAAATAGGTATAAATTTTCTGATTTTCAAACTTAGTGCAGCGATAATAACACCAATCGCAACTCCATCTTTATCAGGGTTAATAGATGGTTTGTCAGGTGGGTTTAGTATGCTTTTTAGTATGTTATCCACGTGTGCAATTATCTTATTTGCTCAACTTGTAATAATTATTTTATTAGTGAGGCCATTATGATAGAAGTATTAAAAATAATGATAATAGGAATTTCTATAGCATCTATTTTTTCTGCAATTTCAAATGCATTTGTGAAAAGTGGTGGTGTGAGTGAGATACTTAAAATTATTTCAGGAATTATTACAATAATTTTGTTCTTATATCCACTGATAAACTATAGACTTTATTACAATGAAGATATGCCAGTTTTTGCTCCTTCAGATTATTATAACAATCAAAATATCAGTATATCAGCTGAAGAATTGTTAATTAATAATATTTCTGCTGAAATTTCTTCATATATTGAGAATGAAGCACAAAATTTTGGCATAGATTGTACAGTAACAATTTCTACAAGTAATGAAGAAGATGAAATAATCATTAAAACATTGACAATATATACAGCGAGTAGTGATATAGAATTAGTTAAAACATTTGTAAAAGATATTGCACTTGAATTTAATATAAATGAAAAAGATATTTTGATTTTTGAGGAATTTTAAGCCTATAAGGAGAATAAAATGAATAATAAATATTTGCCTGAAAAATTGCTTAAACAGATAAGTAAATATAAATATGTATTAATTGTTATTGCATGTGGCGTTTTATTGATGAATATTGATTTTTCGCCTCAAAACATAAGCACACAACAGGATATACAAAACACAGATTCAGTCGAAACAGATAATTTTGATTTATCAGAATTCGAACAAGATATAAAGCAAACATTGGAAAAAATTGATGGAGTAGGCAGAATAGAAATTATATTGTCGCTAAAAAGTAGCACTGAGGCGATTTATGCTGAAGATATACGAACTAGCAGTGGAGGTACTACACTTTCAGGAAATAGTGCAAATAATTTTGAAAGTGCATATACGATTATATCAGGGGATACAGGTCAAACTCCAATACTTATAAAAAGTATATATCCCGTATTTAAAGGAGCTGTCATTGTATGCGATGGAGCTGATAATTCAAAAGTACAGCTTGAAATAACAGAAGCAATAAGTGCTTTATGTGATTTATCATCAGATAAAATATCTATATTAAAAATGAAATCTTAAGGAGGACAAAATGATGAAAATAGGGAAAAAAGGTGCAGTGTATGGGGTTATAACACTTATGCTATGTACAGCTGTTTATTTAAACTGGACCTATGCAAATGAGCCGATTGATATGACAGTTGCAAATCAAGCGACAGAAGAAGGCAGCAGCAAAATTTATGGAGAAACTAAGCTTGTAGATGGTGTTGAAGAAGAAAACACACAAGATGTATCTCAAACAGAACAAGATGTAACAGAGACAATTGATGTAGATGATTATTTTTCTAGTGCAAAATTATCACGAGATAAAGCACGTGATGAAGCAATTTCAATACTTAAAACTACAGTAGATAATGAAAACGCCACAGAACAATCAAAAACTGATGCTAATAATCAAATATCAACACTTGCACAAAATGCACTTAAAGAAGCCACGATTGAAAGTCTAGTTATAGCAAAAGGATATGAAGATGTAGTTGTATTTTTAAATGATGACGGAGTAAATGTAATTGTAAGTGCACCAGAAGCGGGATTTAGCTCTATAGATGCAAATAAAATTAAAGATATTGTGTTAAATGAAGCAGAAGTTACTTCAGAGCAAATAAAAATAGTTGAAGCTTCATAAAATTTACATTTAATTCATTAATTTGTGCATATTTATGATATACTAAAAGAAATATTGCTGATATTTTAATATCATAAATTGTGTAAATGGAGAGTGAACAAAATGGCAGAAAATAGAGATTACTGGTCAACAAATGGTGAATATGGGAATATTCGTATTTCAGAAGAAGTTGTTGCATCTATTGCATCTATTGCAGCAGCTGAAATTGCAGGGGTAAATGCACTTTCTGGCAGCTTAACTGGTGATATTGCAGAACTTTTAGGCAAAAAAAATCTAACTAAAGGCGTTAAAGTAAAATTTGATGGAGATAATGTTGCAATTGATGTAAGCTTATCTGTAATTTTTGGATTTATCATTCATGAAGTTGCTAAAAATGTTCAAGAAGCAATTAAAACTTCTGTTGAATCAATGACAGGACTTGTAGCTTCTGATGTAAATGTTCATGTTACAGCAATTTGTTTTGAAACTCGTGAAGAAGTTGTGGAAGAAATTGCGAAAGAAGATATTGAAGTAGAAATACTTATGGATGAAGACGATAACTCAGAAAATTAATAAAAAATTTAAAACCCTAATTATTTAGGGTTTATTTTTTTGAAAAAATATAGTATAATGAAATATAAAATAATTTTTACTGTTGGAGGTGTCAAGTGGGAAGACGTCAAGCTAGAGAAATTGCTCTTCATATGGTTTTCGAACTTAGCTTTAAAGAATTTTTAAACTATGAACTTACGGAAGAGCGTTTGAATGAAGAATACATGAAATCACTTGGTGAAGAAATCGAGATTTATTTAGCAGATTATTCACAGGTTAACAAACAATACATTAAAGATGTAGTTAAAGGTGTATCACTTAATATTCGTGAAATTGATGTAATTATTTCAGAATATTCAAAAAACTGGGATATCAAACGAATTTCAAAGATGAGTATGGCAATTTTGCGTACAGCTATTTATGAAATTAAGTATTGCGAAAATGTTCCAGATGGAGCAATTATCAATGAAGCTGTTGAATTTGCTAAAAAATATGAATCAGAAGAAGCAGGTGCTTTTATAAATGGTATTTTAGGCTCTGTTGTTCGTGGTGATGATAAAGCTTAATGGCATATTTTTTAGGTATAGATACAAGTAATTATAAAACTTCAGTTGCTCTTTATGATAGTGAAACACAAAACTATATATCTAAAACAGAATTTTTGAAAGTGGAAAGTGGGTCGCTTGGTTTAAGACAAAGTGACGCACTATTTCAGCATGTAAAAACGCTTGGAATTATGCTAGAAAAGTTATTCGGTGATGAAAAAATAGATATTTGTGCCATAGGTGTAAGTGTGAAACCACGTAGCGTTGAAGGCTCGTATATGCCTTGCTTTTTGGCAGGTCAAATGGCTGCAAAAGCTATTAGCTCATCACATTTTTTGCCATACTATGAATTTTCTCATCAAGATGGACATATAGTGTCAGCATTATTTTCAGCAAATGCATTACATTTACTTGAAAATCCATTTTATAGCTTTCATTTATCAGGTGGCACAACAGAATTTTTATATTCAGTGCCAAGTAAGCAAAATTTATTTGACACCACCATAATAGGTGGCACGACAGATATTTCAGCAGGTCAACTTGTGGATAGAACAGGTGTAATGTTAGGGCTGGATTTCCCTTGTGGCATGCATTTGGAAAAAATATGTAAAGACTTAGAAGAGGTCAAAGGATATTCTCCGAAAGTAACTGATGGATATTTTTCTTTATCAGGGATGGAAAATAAGGTGAAAAAATTCATTTCAGATGGTGAAAAACAAGAAGTAATCGCTTCATTTGTTGTGAAAACAATTTGGAATACACTGAAAAACACAGTGCATAATAAAAATATAGGTAATACACCTTTGATAGGTTCTGGTGGTGTGCTTGCTAATAAGTATCTTAGTTCAAAGCTTAAAAGTGAATTTAAGGCATATATTGCAACACCTGAATTATCAGGAGATAATGCAGTTGGCACAGCTATTTTAGCTTCACTTAAATATGGAGAAGAACATGGAAAATAATGTAGTTTTTTCGGTTACAGATATAAACAATATAATTAAAGATATGTTTGACAATATTGATATTTTCAAAAATGTACTTATTCAAGGAGAAATATCAAACTATAAAAAGCATTCATCAGGGCACCATTATTTTAGTATTAAAGATGAGGGTGCTGTAATTTCTGCTGTAATGTTTAAATTTGATGCTTTGAAATGCAAAATTCCGCTTGAAAATGGCATGAAAATCATTGCACGAGGAAGAATTAGCACATTTCCTAAAAGTGGACAATATCAACTTTATATAAATGAAATCATTGCTGATGGAATTGGTGCATTACATATTGCATTTGAAAAACTGCGTGATAAACTTCACAAAAAAGGCATGTTTGACCCTAAATACAAGCGTCCTCTACCACAATTTCCAAAGAAAATTGCATTAGTAACTTCTCCGACAGGTGCGGCGGTTAGAGATATGATTGAAATTTTAAATAATCGTTATCCGATGTGCACTGTATTAGTGTATCCTGTAAAAGTACAAGGAGAAGGAGCAGAAGAAGAAATTGCACAGGCGATTTATGATATTGATGCGAAGAATTTATGTGATGTAATGATTGTTGGTCGAGGTGGGGGTTCAATTGAAGATTTATGGGCATTTAATGAAGAAGTTGTGGCAAATGCAATTTTTGACAGTACAATTCCGATTATTTCAGCAGTAGGACATGAGCCGGACATTACAATTGCAGATTTTGTTGCCGATGTAAGGGCAGCTACACCATCAAATGCAGCTGAAATTGCAGTTCCAAATATAAATGAGCTGAAATACATGGTAAATACATCGAAAACAAAGATGGAAACTTTGATATCAAAAAAGCTTACTAACTATAAAACTCAAATTCACTCTATGTCAGATAGGCTTGCAAATAATACACCGAAAAAGTATATTGATAATAAAAGAATGTTAGTTGATTATAATGTTCAATTAATGATGTCAGCTGTAAATAAAACAATAGCTTTAAATAAAGAAAAATTTGTAAAGCAAACAGCATACCTTGATGCATTAAGCCCGTTTAAAGTGTTATCACGTGGATATTCAGTTGTCACTGATGGTGAGGGGAATGTACTTAATAATGCTAAAAATCTTACAGTTGGTCAGAAGATTGATGTAAAACTCGGAAGCGGCAGTGCAAGTTGTACAGTGGATAAAGTATCAAAAAAATGAGAGGGGAAATAAAACATGCCAGCTAAAAAAGAAAATATTTCATTTGAAGATGCAATTATAAAACTTGAAGATATAGTAACAAAACTAGAGAAGGGCGAAGTTTCGCTTGAAGATAGCCTGAAATTATTTGAAGAAGGTTGTAAACTATCCGGAGTGTGTTCGAAGTTATTAGACACAGCAGAGCAAAAAGTTTTGCTTTATTCTAAATCTACTGAACAAGAAAAGGATTTCGAATAATGAATAGTATAAATATTGAAAATAAATTGACGGAAAGAGCATCATTAATTCAAAATACGCTTGAAAATTATCTTAAACACGATAAAACTTTAGAATATACTAAAATATTTGAAGCGATGGAATACAGTGTGTTAAACGCTGGAAAGCGATTACGTCCTGTTATATTACTTGAATTTTGTACTATGTGTGGAGGAAAAATCGAGCAAGCACTGCCTTTTGCAGTTGCACTTGAAATGATTCACACATATTCATTAATACATGATGATTTGCCCTGTATGGACGATGATGACATAAGACGTGGCAAGCCGACATCACACAAAGTATATGGTGAAGCTTTGGCAGTTTTATCAGGTGATGCACTGTTAACATTAGCATTTGAAGTAGCCTCAAAATACAGCATCCAAAATGGATTAGATGCAAAAATTGCAATTAATGCAATAAATGTACTTGCTAAAAATGCAGGTGTAAATGGCATGATTGGTGGGCAAGTAATTGATATTTTATCAGAGAATAAGCAGATTTCTTATGATATGTTGTCAAAATTACAAAGTCTTAAAACGGGTGCATTGCTTTGTTCTGCTGGGATAATTGGAACAATGATAGCAGGTGCAGATGAAAAGAAAATAACTTCGGCAAAAATATTTTGTGATAAATTAGGGCTTGCATTTCAAATTCGAGATGATATACTTGATATTATTGGGAATAGTGAAGTTTTTGGAAAACCCGTTGGTAGCGATGAAAAAGCTGGCAAATCTACTTTCCCAGCTTTGCTAGGAGTAGATAAATGTAATGAACTTGTAGCTACACTTACAAAGGAAGCGATAAGCGAACTTTATACATTTGAAAATAATGAATTTTTAATAGAACTTGCTAAAAGCTTAATTAATAGAGAGAAGTAGATGGTGGTATATTATTATGGATATTAATCATGTAGAATTTTTCACAGGAAACCATGCGATAAACTGTGCGTTAATCGGCTGGGCTATCGCTCAAATTATAAAGGTAATATTAACATTTATATCAAGCAAAAGAATTGATGTTGGCAGATTTGTAGGCTCTGGTGGTATGCCAAGTTCGCACACATCAGCTGTAATTGCTCTTGCGACAGCTATAGGTAACATGTGTGGCATACATTCTGTGGAGTTTGCACTCGCATTTACTTTTGCAGCAGTAATCATGTATGATGCAACAGGTGTAAGACGTGCAGCTGGAGAGCAAGCTAAAATATTAAACTATATGATGCAACACTGGAGAGAAGAAAAAGGCGAAACTATACAAAAAGATTTAAAAGAACTTTTGGGACATACACCTATCGAAGTTATCGCTGGAATTTTTGTGGGCATTGGAACAGCGTTTCTGCTTGGGTATTTGTGTTTGTAAGAAAATTTGATAAGATTAAAAGGGACGGATATTCCGTTCCTTTTAATTTTTCGCAAGATTGGTGTAAAGCCTCTACCTTTGGGAGAGGTGTCACGCAGTGACGGAGAGGGTATAACACAATATAACCTCATTTTCTTTTTATTGCTTTTTATTTCTTTTTGTCTTTTGCAAGACGATAATTAGCCTTAACTATATATACTAACTTTTTTCTCATTACTTGCGTAACGGCAAGTAATCAAACGTTTTCACTTTTTGGACTTGTCAAAAAGTAAACAAAAATCGCTTTTTTCTAAAATGTTTGCTACATCTTACTTGCTCATTCTCTCGGTAGTTATCCTGTGTGCAGACATGTACGTAACGCACCCTGCGCTGTATTTCAGGAAAAGGGGAATACAGTGGTGTAAATATGCAAGATTGATATAAAGGCTGAGATATGGAAATCCTTTTTGCTAGAAGCCACAATCTAAAAACAAGCACAATCCAGTACGGAGTACGGTAGTGACGTATCGCTCACAACTGGAGAAGGACGTTTTAGCTTAATTTTAATGATATGATGGCACTGAGCAAAGCGATTTTACTTTTATTTTTTGACAAGTCCAAAAAATAAAAATGCTTGATTACTTGGGGTTAACCAAGTAATGAAAAGAAATTTAATGTAAAAGAAAAAAGATTATATTTTACCAAAAAATCAGCCATCTTGGCAAAGACAAAAAACAACAAAAAACTCTGACAGAATTATCCATCAGAGTTTTATTTTTTATGTATTAGAATTAAAATTGGTGATAAGCTTTAGCTATGATTTTCCAGTTACCATCTTCTTTAATTAGAGTATGATAATCTGTAAAGCTAAGACCATGCCAGTTTTCAAAAGCAACGTGAGCTACAGCAACAGTACCTTCCATAGCTACAACATCAGTTTGACCACAAAATTCATCACTTGGAACACCAGCTTTTTCAACCATAGCATAAAATCCATGAATATCACCCATGTACATTTCACCATTGATATAACCTGTCATTGAGCATTTGTCATGAAAAGCTTTCTTTAAAATAGAAACATCGCCTTTTTTACAACCTTCGATATAGTAATTAACTACCTCGTTAATCGCTACATACTCTTCAATTTTTGATCTAGTCATTATAAGTCCTCCAATTTAAAAATTAAAAAGGTGATACTTCCTAAAATTTGAAAGTAACACCTTTGTTACAGTAATATTTTAACATTATTTGATTTATTGTCAATTGCATAATTAATTTAAATATCTTTATTTAAAACGCTATATAATTAAAATGTGAATTGTGGACAATGACTATCATTT
>CAYJKB010000006.1:0-66207 GCA_964370625.1 uncultured Oscillospiraceae bacterium
GCAACTTCACGTTGTGTAAGAGGAATTTTATTATTTAATCCGTATCGTAAGATGATTATCTCTCTCTCTCTTTCATCTAAATATAAATCTATATACTTATTCATCAATCGCAAATTTTCTCTAAGTGATACGATTTCTACAGTGTCGTCTTCTAAAGATATTGTATCAATTAATTCTAATGTATTTCCATCTTTATCGCTTTCAATTGGTTCTGAGAGTGATATTTCGCTAGCTATTCTCTTTGTAGAACGAAAATACATTAATATTTCATTTTCTATACATCTCGCTACATAGGTAGCTAATCTTGCTCCTTTTTCCACTTTAAAGCTTGAAATACCTTTAATCAATCCTATAGTACCTATTGAAATTAAATCATCTTGTTCATCTGTTAATGAATAATATTTTTTTATCACATGTGCTACTAATCTTAAATTTCTTTCAACTAAGATATTTTTAGCTTCAATATCTCCATTTTTTAATAATTCCAAATATTTTTGTTCTTCTATTGCTGATAAAGGTTTTGGAAATGATCCACTTAAATTTGATACTCTTAAAATTAAGTATGCAGCATTTAATACAAGTGCTGTGGTTATTGAAATAAACATAGAACATACTCTCCTTTTTATTTATCGACAAAAAACTTCTTTTACTACTTAAATTTTATGTTTAAAAAAAATCTAATATTACAGAAATTAACTATTTAATTATTTATTTGTGCAAAAAAATAAGAGGCTGTCGTATTAAGCCATTTATTTCAATTTCAAATAGCTATAATTAATAAATAATGCTAAAAAATTATTAAAATTACAAAAAGTCAGGGCGCGTACCTGACTTTTTCAACCTCTGAAGAAAAATTAAAACAAATCCTGATTTGTTTTAGGGGTGTCGCAAATGATTTTCATCATTTCCGACACCCCTCTATTAACATTTTTATAATTCTTCTCTAACTCTTGCTGTCATTCTTGATTGTTTTGTTGCCATTTTATTATCATACATTTTTTTATCTACTAATTTAAAAAAATTATTATATTGATATATATTTTTTCCAACAAATTTATCATAACCTATAGCAAGTGAATATTTATGTACAGCATTTTTATTAACTTTACTAATTTGAGCTATTACTTCTACAATTAATTCTTCTAGTTCTTCTTTAGAACATCCGCTTAAGATAGAAACAAACTCATCGCCACCTACACGAAATGTTTTTCCATATTTACCAAAACAACCATTCAGTGCATAATATGAATTTCTAAGTGCATTATCACCTTCCATATGACCTAAATGGTCATTAATCAATTTAAGGTTATTCATATCAGAAATAATACACCAAAGTTCTATTTCATTCTCTTCACCTTCAAATAATTCACTTAATTCTTCGTGATATGCTTTAGCATTATATCCACCTGTTAAAGTATCATTAAATGAATATTCAAGCAACATAGTTTTCATTTTATTTGCAACAGTTGCAATTCTACCAACCTCATCATTTGTATATAATTCATTTGGTATTTTTATCTTCATATTTCCTGTTTCAGCAATTAATGACATAGCTTTTTCAAGTTTTATTAAGCTTGAACTCATATTTTTTGAGAATGATCGTGTGAAAAATAATACTATAAATATGCTTAGAACACTTACAATAACAGCAGTAATTAAAATAGTATTTACAAGCTTATTATTATTTTCTAACGCAACCGTCAACAGTCTTTCTTCTTCTATAGAAAATTCATCTATACTACCAAAAAATTCATTGGCAATAGGAGTTACTACTTGCAATGCATAAAGTGCATCTTCATATTTTCCTCCATTCATCCATATGTCAGCTGATAATATCATGCTTTCTTTATATATATTTTTTTCAGAAATTATACGAGTGAATTCAGTCAACTGAGAACCATCTAAATTTTTAGAATATTCATCCATTTTATAATCTAAATCAGTAAATGCATCAATATAGTCATCATAATAATCTTCTTTTATATCTTCATCTACTGCAAACAATATATCTCTTCCTAACACACGACAAACATACATATTACGTATAATAGCACTTAATTCTTCTTTATCACGAACATTTGAATCAATTATATTTTGAGAAGAATTATTGATTGTAATAATTGCAAAAACAGAAAAAGTACTAATAACAATAACATTTATGATTACAAACAGTTGTAATGGAAAAAACTTTTTATGGATATCTACGTTGTTTAACCAAGCTCTAAATTTATTCATAAAACGTTCCTCTTCATTTATACATTTAACTATTTACTTCTTAAATTCTCACATATTAAGCAAATATATCTTATATGACTTTATTTGTACTTTTTAGTATATCAAATTTATTGTAATTAGTCAATAACAATACCTTATTAAAGCAAATTACGTTTTTTATTCTTTTCTTTCAAAATATTTAAGCTCGAAATTTAATTAAAATTCCGAGCTTAGGTTTAAATATCAGATGAAGCTTTTTTCTTTTTATTATTTTCAATATCACGAGCTACAGCAAGCATAAGTTTAATTCTGTTTTCTTGATTAACTTTTGCAGCACCTGGATCATAGTCAATCGCTGTAACATTAATATCTGGATAACGTTCTTTAAGTGTTCTAAAAGTCCCTTTGCCCACAATATGGTTTGGCAGACATCCAAATGGTTGTGTGCAGACAATGTTTCCATATCCTTGTGTACAAAGTTCTATCATCTCAGCTGGTAAAAGCCAACCTTCACCCATTTTGTTTCCGTATCCTACAACACCATGAATTAAATGTTTTAAATGTTTAAATGAGCCAGGAGGCACAAATTTCCCACTAGCATTTACTGCATTTATCAGTGCAGTTTCAACTTTTTCAAGATAATTAAACATAGCTGAAACAATTTTTTGTCTTAAGAATGTTCCTCCATAAAGCTTAATATCTTCTAATCTATTATCTGTTTTAAACATCATAAATCCAACAAGACCAGGAATCATATATTCACAATTTTGAGATAACAAAAATTCTTCAAGACTATTGTTTCCAAGGCTTGAATATTTCACATATATTTCGCCTACAATACCAACTTTTAACTTTTCTGTTTTTTCAATCTTGATTTTAGAAAAGTCATTCACAATTTTGCCAAAGTTTCTATTCATATCTTTAAAACTAAGACCTTTATTTTTGCCAAATTCTAAAGTAAGTTCATCTCTCCAGCTTTTCACTAATTTTTCAGCTTCACCAGCATTAACTTCATAAGGAATAATTTGGTTTTTAAGAAGCATTAACAAATCTCCATAAGCAATGATTGCTAAAGTTTTGCGAAGTAATGGCACAGTTAATTTAAATCCTTCATTTCTTTCCATACCTGAAACATTAAGCGAAATAACTGGCACATATTCAAATCCCGCTTTCACAAGTGCTTTACGCAGTAAATGAATATAATTTGACGCCCTACATCCACCACCAGTTTGAGAAATTAACAACGCAACTTTATGCGTATCATAAAGTCCGCTTTCAAGAGCATTAATTAGCTGACCTATTACAAGAAGCGCTGGATAACATGTATCATTATGTACATATTTAAGCCCTGTTTGAACAACATCATTGCCTGAATTTTGCAAAATTTCAACATTATAACCATTATTATTAAATAAATCAGCAATCATTGAAAAATGTATTGGTAACATATTTGGAGCTAGAATTTTATAGGTTTTTCTCATCTCTTTAGTAAATTCTACTCTCTTTATAACATTATGCATTATTACTTATTTTCCTTCCTGCTCTAGCGCTGCAAGCAAGCTACGTATACGTATTTTTGCTGCACCTAGATTCGTGATTTCATCAATTTTAAGTTGTGTGTATATTTTTTTGCCACGATATAGTATATTTCTGATTTCATCTGTAGTAATTGCGTCAACACCACATCCGAAAGATACTAGCTGAATAATTTGCATGTCATTTTGTGTATTTACATATTTTGCAGCATCATAAAGTCTTGCATGGTATGTCCACTGATTAAGCACATCAACTTTGTTATCTGATAATGATAAATGATTTATTGAATCTTCTGTAATTATAGCTACATCAAATGTTGAAATTAGTTTATCAATACCATGATTTACTTTTGCGTCAAGGTGATATGGTCTTCCACAAAGCACAATAATTGTGTTATCTTGTTCTCTAGCTTTTTCAATAATCTCTTGACCTTTTAGTCGAACATCTGATAAGAATTTATCATATTCAGCAAATGCAGCAGTTGTTGCTTTTTGAATATCATTTATAGAGATGTTTTTTAAATATTTAGCTAAAATAGGTTGCATTTTTTTTACAAAATCTTTTGGACGATGTATGCCTACATAATCGTATATATAATTGATATTTTTAATAGCTGAAATATTATTTATAACTGTTTCAGGATAATAAGCTACTACAGGACAGTTAAAATGGTTGTCTCCCCGTCCTTCATCTATATTATATGCAAGACATGGATAAAAAATTATGTCTACATCTTTTGTACAAAGTTCTTCAATATGACCATGTACCAGTTTTGCAGGAAAACAAATTGTATCTGAAGGTATAGAATGTTGACCTTTTAAATAAGTTTCACTATTTGAAAACTCAGAAGTTATCACTTTGTAACCTAGCGTTTCAAAGAATTTAGACCAAAATGGAAGAAGTTCATACAAATTAAGCACCATCGGTATTCCAATTTTACCCTTTGCATTTGGTACTTCCACGTCAAAATACTCTGCTAATCGGTTTCTCTTATATTCATACAGATTTAAATCATTTGTGCTTTTTTCACTTTTTCTCACAGGTGTATCACAACGATTTCCGGCTATGAACTTTCTGCCATTATCAAAAGTATTAATTGTAAGCGCACAGTTGTTTGTACATGCTCTGCAATGTGTATATGCCACTGTATGAGCAAAGTTTAATAAATCATCAGCAGATGAAATAGTTGAATTTGACAATTCTTTTTGTTTTCCAAATAAAGCAGCGCCATAAGCACCCATAATTCCTGCGATATTCGGGCGAATTACATTGCCACCAATTTCTTTTTCAAAAGCACGAAGCACAGCGTCACTTAAGAATGTACCACCTTGTACAACAATATTTTGACCTAAATCTGATGCTTTTGTTGCACGAATTACTTTATATATAGCATTTTTAACGACACTTATTGAAAGTCCTGCAGAAATATTTTCTACAGATGCCCCATCTTTTTGCGCTTGTTTAACTGATGAATTCATGAAAACAGTACAGCGTGAACCTAAATCAACAGGTGCATCAGCAAAAAGACCAAGCTTTGCAAAGTCACTTGCGTTATACCCTAATACACTTGCGAAACTCTGTAAAAATGAGCCACAGCCAGAAGAACATGCTTCATTTAAGAAAATATCATCAATAATTCCATTTTCTATTTTAAAGCACTTCATATCTTGACCTCCGATGTCAATTATAAAGTCAACATTGTTATTGAATTTTTTAGCTGCTGTATAATGAGCAATAGTTTCAACAAGTCCAAAATCTAGCCCAAATGCATTTTTAATCATTTCTTCGCCATATCCTGTTACAGCTGAAGAACGCACATTTGCATTAGGATGTGTTTCATAAAATTTTTGTAAAAATTCTTTTATTGGAGGTATCGGATTTCCACCATTCGTTTTATATTCAGAAAATAATATTTGTTCATTTTCATCAATAACTACAACTTTAATTGTCGTAGATCCTGCATCAATTCCGATGTATACATCGCCTTTATAATCTGTAGTATTATTTTGAGATACAGTTTCTTTTTTATGGCGTTCCGTAAATTCATTATATTCTTTATCACTTGCAAATAAAGCTTCTGTTTTATCAAAACTAAATCTCGCTTTATAGTTTGTTAGTCTTTGAACAAATTCATTTATATTAATCATTGTTTCAGCACATAAAGCACAGCCTAATGAAACATAATGAAGTGAATTTTCAGGAGATATACCCTTTAAATTAAGTGATTTATCAAAGCTCTCACGAAGTTCTGACATAAATGTCAAAGGTCCACCTAAATACAGAACATTCCCTTCAATATCACGTCCCTGTGCAAGGCCTGTAATCGTTTGGTTTACAACTGAGTAAAAAATACTAGCAGATAAATCTTCTTTTTTCGCTCCTTGGTTTAAAAGCGGCTGAATATCTGATTTTGCAAATACTCCACAACGGGAAGCTATAGGATAAATTTTTTCATGTGATTTTGCAAGTTCATTCATATCTGTCGGAGTTATAGCAAGTAGGGTTGCAATTTGGTCAATAAATGCACCTGTACCACCAGCACAAGTCCCATTCATACGAACTTCTAACCCAGAAGATAGAAACAATATTTTTGCATCTTCTCCACCAAGTTCAATAACTACATCTGTATTTGGTTTGTATGTATCAGTTGCAATTTTAGTTGCAAAAACTTCTTGCACAAATCCAATACCTAAATCATCAGCAAGCCCCATACCAGCAGAACCTGTTATAGCTACAGGAATTTCTGATATTTCTGGAAATTCATTCATAACATCATTAAGACATTTTAATAATTTCTCGCTTATCTTAGAATGATGTCTTTCGTATGAATTATACAGAAGTTCTTTGTCATCTGATATTAATGCTAGTTTAATTGTAGTCGAGCCTATGTCGATACCTAATTTCATATATATCCTCCAGCTTAAGTAAATCACATTTATATTAACAATAAATTGAAAATTGCATAACTATTACATTATACATAATCTTTGATTAAATATCAACCAACCTTGATAATTTTTAATAAATTTTTAATTTTATTTCTAAGTTTATATTAAATGTGAAAAAAATTGATAATTGAATTTCTTGTTTTATATACAAATGGACGAAATATTTTAGTTTTAAAATTAACATTTTCAACTTTGATTATTTATTTTTAAATTTATATCTTTTTTCTAACTTTTAAAAGGACAAAATTAGCATAATACTTCATTGACATTATATTATATTTATGTTATGGTTTATTAAGCAATTTGCTTTGCTAATAAATTTTAAGGAGAAAATTATGCTTAAAACTCGTGAAATTACTACTTTAGGGCTTTTCTTAGCACTTGGACTAATTTTACCTTATGTAACAAGTCATGCTTTCGGAATTCCTGGAACAGTTTTATTGCCAATGCACCTTCCTGTTATTATAATAGGCTTTTTATATGGTCCTATGATTGGATTTATATTAGGACTTATTATTCCAACGCTTTCATTTTTATTAACTGGTATGCCAAGTGTATTAATGTTGCCGATTATGTTAGTTGAACTTAGTCTCTATGGTTTTACATGTGGGCTTATGTACAAAAAACTTAAACTAAATATTTATTTTAGTTTAGTTATAGCAATGGTTGTTGGCAGACTTGGTTATTTATCAATCTTATATCTACTAACAAACGTATTAGGCATTGCAGCATTTGGTAAAATCGCATCTGTTGTAACTGCTATTACTGTAGGTATCCCAGGGATAATAATTCAACTTGTTTTTATTCCATTAATGGTTAAATTTTTGAAAGGTCATATCTATGTTGAAGAAAATATACAATTCAATAAAAAATAATGAAGCTAGCTTTTATATTGTAAAAAATGATGAAATTATCTATAGTGATAGTGGAATAGGTGTTAAGCCTATTATGAAAGTTATAAATGAATGTCCATCTTTAATTGAAGATGCTGTTGTTATTGATAAAGTTATAGGCAAAGCTGCTGCTATGCTTTTAATCAAATATAAAGCTTGTGCTGTTCATGGTATTTTGATGAGTAATACTGCTATTAGAATGTTTGAAAAACATAATGTCCCATATTATTTTGAAGACTTAGTGGAAGCTATTCAAAACCGTACAAATACTGGTCTATGTCCACTTGAAGACAGTGTGAAGGATACTAATGACATCGAGCAAGGTTTTTTAAATATTAAAGACAGAATTGCTGAACTTATGAAAAACTAAAATAAAGGGTGTGATGAAAATTAATTTTCATCACACCCTGCTTTTTATTCGGTTACAAGCATTCTTGAGCTTTTCGGCAATAAATATCAAGTATTTTGGGGTATTCTCCAAGACCTTTTATTGTACATCGTACAGAAATCCCCTCTTGTTCTAATATAGTTTTCCAGCTATCATCTTCATCTGATGCCATATCATTTATTGCATGGTCGCCTGCTACTAGCATAAGTGGTGCAAGCAACACTTTTTTATATCCATCTCTTTTAATAGATTTAATCACTTGTTCAATTTCAGGATAACCTTCAACTGTGCCAATATACATACCTTTTAAATCTTCGGTTTGTGCGATATAGTTCATAGCTGGGTATACCATATTTGCAAAATGTTCTGACCCATGCCCCATAAGCACAATTGCTTCATCTTCACTTTCGAAATTACTTTCATAAATAATTTCAAGCACTTCTTTTACACTTTCAGTATCTGATAAAAGTGTTTTACCGATTTTGATATTGTTAAAACTTTCTTTGAAATCTTCTGCTTGAGCACATACTAAATCATATTCAATCCCACATAGTAAATGTGTTGGCAAGATAATTACATCTGTAATTCCGTCATTTTTCATGATTTCAAGCGTTTCAGGCACATCAGTTATGTTAAGTCCACGTTCATTTAGCTTGCGTTTAATGAATTTGCTTGTATATGCACTGTAAATTTTGTAATCCGAAAATTTATTTGCGATTTCATTTTCAAGTCGCACGATGTTTTTTTGTCTTGTTTCTTCGTAGCTAGTGCCAAAACTTGCTACTAATATAGCTTTTTTCATGGAGTTCTCCTGTTTTGTATATATTTCTAAAGGACTGACACAAGTTTGCATCAGTCCTTAATTTATTTACAGATTTTCGATAATTAATTTACCCATATCAGATGTTGAAACTTTTGTTTCTCCGTCTTTTGCAATGTCAGCAGTTCTATGACCTGCATTAAGCACTTTTTCAACAGCAGCTTCAATAACATCAGCTTCTTGTGATAGTCCTAGTGAGTATCTTAACATCATAGCAACAGATAGAATAGTTGCAATAGGGTTTGCAAGACCTTGTCCTGCAATATCAGGTGCAGAACCATGAATTGGCTCATACATACCTTGACCAGTTTCGCCCATTGATGCAGATGGTAACATACCGATTGAACCTGTAATCATTGATGCTTCATCAGATAGAATATCACCAAAGATATTACCTGTTACAATTACATCAAATTGACGTGGATTTCTAACAAGTTGCATAGCAGCATTGTCAACATACATATCAGAATACTGAACTTCTGGGTATTCTTCTTTTAATTTGTGCATAGTCTCACGCCATACACGAGAAGTTTCAAGCACATTAGCTTTATCAACTGAACAAAGTTTTTTATTTCTTTTCATAGCCATTTCAAAAGCACGACGACCAATTCGCTCAACTTCTGTTACGCTATAATTCATATCATCATAACCAGTTTCACCTAAATCAGACTGGCGACGACCTTTAGCTCCGAAATATACATCACCTGTAAGCTCACGAACTATCATAATATCAAGTCCACCAGCGATGATTTCAGGTTTAAGTGGGCACGCATCAGCTAATGCATCATACATAATAGCCGGACGTAAATTTGCAAATAAACCAAGCTCACCACGCAAGCCAAGTAATGCTTTTTCAGGACGAACATTTGTTGGAACGTTATCCCATTTAGGGCCACCAACAGCTCCTAAAAGTACGCTGTCAGATTTTTTACACACTTCAACAGTTTCGTCTGGTAGTGGGATACCATGTTTATCAATCGCACAACCGCCAGCATCTACTTCCGTTGTAGAAAATGTGTGTCCGAATTTTTCGCCAATAGCATGAAGAACTTTTACGCCCTCATCCATAACTTCAGGGCCTATTCCGTCCCCTTTAATAACTGCGATATTGTAATTCATTATTGTTTCTCCTTCAGGGATTTTAATAGTCCACCTGATGCGATAATGCTTTGAATAAATGGTGGGAATGGTTGTGCTTTGTATTCTTTATTTTTAGTTATATTTTTGATGATACCTGTATCAAAATCAACTTCAATTTCATTTCCAGCATCGATATCATTTGCAGCTTCTTCACATTCTAAGATAGGCATACCGATATTAATTGCATTTCTATAAAAGATACGTGCGAAAGATGATGCAATAATGCAAGATACATGATTTTCACGAATTACAAGTGGTGCATGTTCACGAGATGAACCACAACCAAAGTTTTTAGTTGCAACGATAAAATCGCCTGGTTTTACATTTTTAACAAAATCAGCATCAATATCTTCCATAGCATGAGTAGATAATTCTGCAACATCTGCAATATTTAAGTGACGAGCTGGGATAATTACGTCAGTATCAACGTTATCCCCATATTTAAAAACTGAACCTTTTGCTATCATTATTCTCTTCCTCCTACTTCATTAACTCTTCTGGATCAGCGATGTATCCAAGTACAGCAGATGCTGCTGCAACAGCTGGGCTAGATAGGTAAACTTCTGATTTTGTATGACCCATACGACCTACAAAGTTACGGTTAGATGTTGCGATAGAACGTTCACCTTCAGCTAGAATACCCATATGACCACCAAGACAAGGTCCACAAGTTGGAGTTGACACAATAGCACCAGCTTCAATAAAGATTTCAATTAAACCTTCTTTGATACATTGCATATAAATATCTTGTGTAGCTGGGATGATAATTGTACGAACATCACGATGTACTTTTCTACCTTTTAATATATCAGCTGCAACACGCATATCTTCAATACGTCCATTTGTACAAGAACCAATGTAAGATTGTTGTACATAAACTGTTCCAGCTTCATCAATAGTTTTTGTGTTTTCAGGTAAATGTGGGAATGCAACAGTTGGGCGAAGTGCTGATAAATCAATATCATATACTTCATCATAAACTGCATCAGCATCAGCCTCAAACACTTTATATTCACGATTTACTCTACCAGTTACATATTCAATAGTTTTAGCATCTACTGGGAAGATACCATTTTTTGCACCAGCTTCAATAGCCATGTTACAAATAGCAAATCTATCATCCATTGATAACGCAGCTACACCGTCCCCTGTAAATTCCATTGAACGATATAAAGCACCGTCAACTCCGATAAGTCCGATAATATGTAAAATTACATCTTTACCAGATACCCATTTTGAAAGTTTGCCTGTTAAATTAAATTTAATAGCAGATGGAACTTTAAACCAAGCACCACCAGTAGCCATACCAGCGGCAAGGTCTGTACTGCCCACACCAGTTGAAAATGCACCTAATGCACCATAAGTACATGTGTGGCTGTCTGCACCGATAATAGCTTCACCAGGTGCTACAATACCTTTTTCAGGTAAAAGTGCATGTTCAACACCCATGTTACCTACATCATAGAAATGCAAAATATCATGTTTACGTGAAAAATCACGACAAACTTTACATTGTTCAGCTGATTTAATATCTTTGTTTGGTGCAAAATGGTCCATTACTAAAGCGATTTTAGTTTTATCAAAAACTTTATCAAATCCTGCTTTTTCCATTTCACGAATTGCAACAGGTCCTGTAATATCGTTTGCTAAAGTCAGTGATAACTTAGCTGAAATTAATTGACCTGCACTTACACTATCAAGACCTGCATGATGTGCAAGGATTTTTTGAGTCATTGTCATTGCCATTGTTCTATCTCCTATTAATTTTTATAATTTATATTTTTATACTTGGTAAACCTTGTAGGGGACGGGTTTTCCGTCCCATTATATCTTTGCCAAGATGGCTGATTTTTGTATAATTAAGATGTTCTTTTCTTTTCATTACTTGAGGAATGTCAAGTAATCAAACATTTTCACTTTTGGACTTGTCAAAAGTAAAATAAAATCGCTTTTCCACAATGTTTGACACATCTGGATTTCTCATTCTTTCGGTGGTCGTCCTGTGTGCAGACATGTACGTAACGCACTCTGTGCTGTATTTTAAGAAAAGGGACGTACCTATATGCAAATTTACTAGATTGATGTGAAGGCTAAGATATAGAAATCCTTTTTTCTACACGAGTAAATATATAAATATGCATAATCCAGTACGGAGTACGGTAGTAACGTATCTCTCACAACTGGATTGTGCTTGCTTTTAGATTGTGCCTTGCAATAAAAAGGATTGTACAAATTCCTTTAAATCTATTTTGTTGTTTTATGCAATATCTATAAACAAAAGATTTTACAATAAAACGAGGTAAGTTTTTCATCAGATAAAGCGAAAAACACAGTTAATACTTTGTGTATTAACGAGTATTTTTGTGAAATATGATGGGAAAATCGCCGACGTTTTTTGTGAAATCGACTTTATAGGTGTTGCCCTTACTCATGTTCCTCGAAATATTTATTAATACCATTAAGGAATGCCTTAATACTAGCTTCTATGATGTCTGTTGAAATGCCACGTCCTGTAATTGTATCATAGCCATTGTATTTAATTTTAACAACAGCCTCTGCTTGTGCATCTTCACCATCTGTTAATGCATCTAGTGAGTAATCTTCTAGCACAAAATCACGTTTTACTGCTTTTTCGATTGCTGTAAATGCAGCATTGATAGGTCCATCACCAGTTGCTACTTTTTCAATTACTTCATCTTCTGATTTTAGTTTAACTACTGCTGTAGCTGTCATATTATTACCACTGTTGATAACAAAGTTTACAAGCTCGAAACGTCCGTTAATTTGTTTATCAGCATGAGCACCAACGATTCCCTCAAGGTCACCGTCTTTGATAGTTTTCTTTTTATCTGCAAGAATTTTGAATTTTTCAAATGCTGCATTTAATTCTTCGGAAGATAATTTATATCCTAAAGTTTCAAGGCGTTCTTCAAATGCATGACGTCCTGAATGTTTACCTAGCACCATTGAAGTTTTAGGAATACCAACTGATTCAGGTGTCATAATTTCGTAAGTTGTACGCTCTGCCATCATACCATGTTGATGAATACCTGATTCATGAGCAAATGCATTCGCACCAACAATTGCTTTATTAGGTGGCACTTTTACCCCTGTAATTGTTTCAACAAGACGGCTCGCACGATAAATACCTGTTGTATCAACTCTACAATCAACACCATAAAATGGACGTCTTGTATTCATAGCCATAACAACCTCTTCAAGAGAAGTGTTACCAGCACGCTCACCGATACCATTAATAGTACATTCGATTTGTCCCGCACCAGCTTCAACTGCTGCTAGTGAATTTGCAACTGCCATTCCTAAATCATCATGACAGTGAGTTGAAATTACAGCTTTTTCAATACCAACCGTATTATCCATAATATATTTAATTCTATCATACATTTCACGAGGTGTGATATATCCCACTGTATCTGGAATATTAAGTGTTGTAGCACCATTTTCAATAGCTACAGCTAAAACTTTAACCAAGAAATCTAAATCTGTTCTGCAAGCATCTTCTGCAGAAAATTCAATGTCTGATACATAATTTCTAGCGTATTTCACCATATAAGCTGTGCGTTCTAGCACCTCTTCTGGTGTCATACGTAATTTATATTGCATATGTACAGGTGATGTTGCGATAAATGTGTGAATACGAGGGGAAACAGCATTTTTAACAGCTTCATAAGCTGCATCTATATCTTTTTCAACTGCACGAGCAAGTGAACATACTGTAGAGTTTTTAACGATTTTTGAAATTTCAGTAATCGCTGCAGCATCGCCAGGGGAAGCTATTGCGAAACCAGCTTCTATAATGTCAACTTTTAAGTCTTCAAGTTTTTGAGCAACCTCAAGCTTTTCAGCAAGGTTCATGCTACACCCAGGTGATTGTTCACCGTCACGTAGCGTAGTATCAAATATTTTTACCATTCTTGACATAAAAATGTCCTCCTTTATTATAAATTGTTAATTTAAAAGATAATTGAATAATGCGTAATGATACAACATTATACAAAAAAGCCCTCGCCTCTATAAAGAGACGAAGACTAAAACTCTCCGTGTTACCACTCTTCTTGCCATGTAAAACATGACCACTCTATATGTATATCAAACAATATACCTCCCGATAACGGCGGGATTCCGTCAATGCTTACGACAATTTGTTTTCAGCTTGCTGTTCCTGGGGGAGCTTCACCGTTTTTTGCCACTGTCTCACACCAACCGACAGCTCTCTGAAGTACATAGACGACTACTTTACCCATTCATCACATTTAAAGTGAATATTAACCTATATGTTTTAATTATAATTATTTTTCATTAGAATGTCAATATTTTTTTAATTAAAATTTCAAATCATTTTTTGCGAAATTTTCAATTTTTGTATTGACAAATTACTTTTTAGCGTATATACTCAAAAAGTAATTAAAAATATTGTTAAAAGCGTTGATAAAGGAAAGTAGTATTTCAGAATCCTTTCAGAGAGTGTAAGACTTGGCTGTGATCTTACATAAGGTGTTGTTATCATGAAGTTCCCTTTTGAGCTATGTCTTTGAAATAACAGTAGAAGTCATCGGTGTCCACCGTTATATGGATAGAATATGTTTGTATTCGAATAAAAGTGCAGTATTTGTATATACTGAATGTGGGTGGTACCACGGAAAACTATAAGCTTAGTCTTTCGTCCCTTTTCTATTAAATTAGAATTGTGTGATGATGGGCTTTTTTGTTATTTTAGGAGGAATTGAAAAATGATTATCGTATTAAAACCAAGTGCAAAAGCAGAACATGTAGAGAAAATCTGTACAAAAATTAATTCAGACCACGTAACAGCTACACCTATTTATGGTGAAGGTACAATTGTTATTGGTCTTGTTGGGGACACTTCATCTATTGATAAAGACACACTTCTTTTAAATGAACACATCGAACGCATCATTAAAATTCAAGAACCATTTAAACGTACAAACCGTAAGATGCATCCTGAAAACTCTATTGTTAAAATTGGCAATGTTGAAATCGGTGGTGATAAAGTAGTTATCATGGCAGGGCCTTGTTCTGTTGAAAGCCGTGAACAAATTATTGAAATAGCTCACGAAGTTAAAAGCCAAGGAGCTACTATTCTTCGTGGTGGTGCTTTCAAACCTCGTTCATCACCATATGCATTCCAAGGTTTAAAGGCTGAAGGTTTAGATTTACTTGCTGAAGCTAGAACTGAAACTGGGCTTCCTATTGTAACTGAAATCACTGACCCTGCGTGTATTGAAATGTTTATGGATAAATGTGATTGTTTCCAAGTTGGTGCTAGAAATATGCAAAACTTTGAACTTCTTCGCCAACTAGGGCAAACTGACAAACCTGTACTTTTAAAACGTGGTTTCGCTAATACTATTGAAGAATTTTTAATGTCAGCTGAATATATTTGTGCTGGTGGCAATCAAAATGTTATACTTTGTGAACGTGGTATTAGAACTTATGAAACTTACACAAGAAACACTTTAGATATTAGTGCAGTTCCTGTTTTAAAACGTTTAAGTCATCTTCCAGTTGTGGTTGACCCTAGCCATGCTGGTGGTATTTATTGGATGGTTGAACCTCTTTCAATGGCAGCGATTGCAGCTGGTGCTGATGGCCTTATAATTGAAGTTCATAATGACCCTGCAAATGCACTTTCTGATGGTGCTCAATCTCTAACTTATGAGAGCTTTGATGAGACTATGTCAAAAATTCGTAAAATCACTGAAGCGATGGGAAAAAGTATCTAATGAGACAAATTGATATAAAATATGGTGATGTTCATAGCACTATATTAATTGATAATGGTATTAAATCAAATATTGGGGAATTATGTATTGAGCATTATTCCCCATCAAGAGTGCATATCATCACCGATAAAACTGTATCATCTTTATACCTAGAACAAATAATTGCACTCTTTAATATACCTGTTACAAGTAGCATCATTGAAGATGGAGAGCCTTCTAAATGCTTATCTGTATTAGATAGTATATACTCTGATTTAAATAAAGCTGAAATTACACGCTCTGATTTAATTATTGCTTTAGGTGGTGGTGTTGTCGGAGATATTGGTGCTTATGCTGCTGGCACTTATCTTCGTGGCACAAAATTCTGCATGATACCAACGACGCTACTATCACAAGTTGATAGTTCTGTCGGTGGTAAATGTGGTATAAATACAAGCTTTGGGAAAAATACAGTCGGCATGTTTAATGCTGCCACACTTGTAATAATAGACCCTGAGTTTCTAAAAACACTTACACCTAAAATTTATTCTGATGGTTGTGCAGAAGTTATTAAATATGCTTTTATTTCGCCAAAGTTATCTACTAATTCTCTTTTAGAAGATTTGGATTTAAGTGAAATAATAGCAACTTGTGTTAATATTAAAGCCGATATTGTTTCAGAAGATTTATATGACACAGGGCTTCGCATGATATTAAATTTAGGACATACCGTAGGTCATGCTATTGAACGTTTAGGCGAATATAAGCGTTTTACACATGGAGAAGGTGTTGCAATGGGGCTTATTTTTGCAACTAAAATGAGCATTATACACAAGGGTTTGTGTCCTACAACACTAGACCTTATGTATAAACTTTGTAATCATTTTGCACTCCCAACTGAATGTCCTTATTCTGTTGATGAACTTTATCATCATATTACATCAGATAAAAAGCGTTCAGCTAATGATATTAAATTTATTTTTATTGACAAGGATAATCTTGCTGTTATTGATAAGATTCAGCTTGAAACACTTAAATCTTTGCTTAAAATAGCTAAGGAGGGAAATTAATGGCATCTGTATGGGGAAAAAATATTAAAATTTCTATTTTTGGTGAATCACATGGTCATTCTGTTGGAGTTGTTATTGATAACTTTCCTGCTGGCATAACTTATGACGAAGAATTTATTAATCTTTTTTTAGCTCGTCGCCGTGCTAAGAAAAAATCTTATTCTACAAGTAGAATTGAATTAGATATTCCTAAAATCGTTTCTGGTGTTTTTGAAGGTAAAACTACTGGAACACCAATTTGTGCTATATTTGAAAACTCCAATACTAAATCAGGTGATTATTCGAATTTAATCAATCACCCTCGCCCATCTCATGCAGATTTTTCTGGTAGAGCTCGTTATAATGGATTTAATGATATGCGTGGTGGTGGTCATTTTTCTGGCAGACTAACATTACCAATTGCATTCGCTGGTGCTTTATGCAAACTGTTTTTACGCACTGTAAATGTTGATTGTGCAGCTCATATTTATTCAATCGGTCACATTAATGACGAACCATTGGATATGCACAACCCAGACTTTTCTTTTCTTGACGCTTTATCTGAAAGTGGCTTAACTTTAATTGACCACGCTAAAGATGTACCTATAATGTCACTTTTAGATGCTATTAGGCTAGAAAATGATTCTATAGGTGGTGTTGTTGAAGGTGCTATAACTGGCTTGCCTATCGGCATTGGAAGTCCAATTTTTGATAATGTAGAAAGTACAATTTCTTCTATGCTTTTTTCAGTCCCTGCTGTAAAAGGTGTTGAATTTGGAACCGGATTTGACATTGCATTAATGCGTGGTAGTCAAGCTAATGATAGAATGAAGTCATCTTGTGATGGAAACGCTGAATATTTTTCAAATAATAATGGTGGTTTAACAGGTGGGATTACTAATGGTGCACCCATTATTGTTCGTGCAGCTTTTAAACCCACTCCATCAATTTCTAAGTCGCAAGATACATTTAATGTAAATGAAAATGAAATTAATACACTTGAAATACATGGGCGGCATGACCCTTGTGTTGTACCTCGTGCTGTTCCTGTAGTCGAGGCTGCCCTTGCACTTTGTGCAACTGATTTATATTTGGAGGCTTATGGATATGAATTCCCTTGTAAATTTAAGAAATGAAATTAATGCAATAGATGATCAATTACAAGCACTTTTTATAAAGCGTATGAATTGTGCAAAAGGTGTTGCAGCAGCTAAACTTGTAACTGATGATGATATTTCAAAGCCCGAACGTGAAAAAGAACTTAAGACTCGTCTACTGTCTACTATTCCATCTGAATTTTCTCATGAATACGAGGCTTTTTTAGACACCATGCTTCGTGTAAGCCGAAAACATCAATATGGTATTGTATGTCAAAACAAACCTGAAAAATTAGCTTTACCACATAAAAAAGCTGATGAAATTGCAACTGATATTTATTATCAAGGTATAAAAGGCTCATATTCATATGAGGCAAGTAATCGCCTTTTTCCTAATGTAAATTATCATAACAAAGACTATTTTAGCGATGTTTTTTCCGCTATTTCAAAGGATAGCGACAGAGCTGTTATCCCTTTTGAAAATTCCTTTGCTGGTGTTGTAAGTGATGTTAAAAATTTATTGTGTCACAAAGATTTATATATCAGTACGGTGTTTAATAAGAAAATCATTAACTGCTTATGTGCTAAAAATGAATTGGATTATAGTAAACCAATTTATGTTCATTCACATTCACAGCCAATTTCACAATGTAAATCCTTTATCCGTCAACATAATTTAATTCCAATCACTGAAATTAATACAGCCATTGCTGCTAAAAAAATAGCTGACGGTAATTTTGAAAATCATGCTGTAATTTGTTCTGCTGGTGCTGCTAAAATCTATGGGCTGAATATTTTAGAACAAGGTATTAATGATATTGATGAGAATATTACTCGCTTTGCTGTGCTTTCAAATTCTTTAACTGTTAGTGAAAATGATACGCATACTGCTATAGTTTTCTCTACTTCACACAAATCTGGTGCATTATCTTTTGCACTTTCACTTTTTTCCGATTATGGCATTAATCTTACAACTCTACATTCAGAACCTTCAGAAGATACAGCTTTTGAATATCTGTTTTTCGCTGAATTTGAAGGAAATGCTTTATCACTTCCTGTCCGTTCTTTACTATATCAATTGTCAAAAGAACTATCTTATATGAAAATTTTAGGTAGCTACGAGGTATTACAAGATGAAAATTAATAAAATATCACACCTTAAAGGTACAATTACTGTACCTGGGGATAAATCAGTGTCACATCGTTCTGCAATGTTTTCTGCATTGTCAAACGGCACTTCTAAATTTACAAACTTTTTAAAGAGTGAAGATTGCCTATCCACTTTATCATGTTTCAATAAACTAGGTGTAAATTACGATCTTGATGGAACAAATCTTACTGTATACGGAAAAGGTATAAATGGGCTTACAGCACCTACAGAGCTTCTTTATACAGGAAATTCTGGCACAACTACTCGATTAATCACAGGTATTTTATCCGGTCAAGCTTTCGCTTCAACTGTAGCTGGGGATGCATCTATTGCTAAACGTCCTATGAAACGTGTAATCACTCCGCTTACTGAAATGGGTGCTAAAATCACGTCAAAAGATGGAGGTTTTTGTCCTCTTGAAATTTGTCCAGCAGAACTTACAGGAATTGATTACACACTTCCTGTAGCCAGTGCTCAGCTTAAATCTGCTGTTCTTCTTGCTGGTTTATTTGCTGATGGAAGCACAACTGTACGTGAATTAGTAAAATCTCGTGACCATACAGAGCGTATGCTACGTGCTTTTGGTGCTGATATTACTGTCAATGGCAACAATGCAACTGTAAAACCATCTGTTTTAACAGCTGTAAATATGGAAATTCCATCAGATATTTCTTCTGCTGCATTTTTCATGGTTGCAGCATCTATTGTACAAAATTCTTGTGTTACTATTAAAAATGTTGGAATTAATCCAACTCGAAGTGGTATTGTTGATGTACTTTTAGCAATGGGTGCTGATATTGAAATTTCAAATGAACGAACAGATTTAGAGCCTGTTTGCGATATGACTATTCGCACAGCAAACCTTAAAGGCACTAATATCGGTGGTGATATAATTCCAAGATTAATTGATGAATTACCTGTTATTGCTGTTGCAGCTGCTATGGCAGAAGGCACAACTGTTGTAACAGATGCTGAAGAGCTTAAAGTTAAAGAAAGTAATAGAATTGCAGCAATGGTAACAGAACTTACTAAAGCTGGTGTTGATATTACTGAAACTGATGACGGCTTTATTATCAATGGTAAAAAGAATTATACTAGTGCTACATTTGAAAGCTATGATGATCATAGAATAGCTATGGCACTTTCCGTGTTTTCTCTTACTTTAGATGGAACATCTGAAATAGAAAATCCTGAATGTGTAAACATCTCATATCCTACTTTCTTTGACACATTAAAAGAAATTATTAAGTAATTTTACAGACTGCCTACAATTTGTTGGCAGTCTGAAGTATTTCATAAAATAAATTTAAATGGAGGATTTTAATTGAAAACATATTTTACATTAGATGAATTTTTAAACTTCAAGCCCAAAAAACCTTGTTTTGCGGTATTTGGATATCCATTAAAACACACATTATCTCCCATGCTACATACATTTTTATTTAAAAAACAACGTATTAATGCAACATATATTGCAGTTGAAATACCTCTTGAACGATTTAATGAAGCTGTTGAACATGCAAAAAAAGTTCTTAAAGGCTTTAATGTAACATTACCTTTCAAATCAGATATTATACCTTTATTAGATGATATTGATGCCACTGCAAAACGAATGGAAAGTGTTAATACTGTTATTGTTCAAAATGGTAAACTCAAAGGATTTAATACTGATATTTTCGGAATTTCTAAAAGCTTTGAACTTGATAACATTGATATAAAAGGTAAAAATGTAGCTCTTTTAGGTTGTGGTGGTGTTAGCCGTACTTTTGCACATTTTGTGCTTTCAAACGGAGGAAATCTTACTGTTTATGCTCGTGATAATTCTAAATTACAAGACTTTAAATCGTTAATTTCTGGTCATTATCCGAATTGTAAAATTGTTACTGTTGTGGGATTTGACTTGCTTTGTGATACTGATATTGTAATTAATGGTACTTCAGTTGGTATGCATCCTAACATTGATGACTCACCTATAAAATCACTTCCTAGTAGTGTTTCATATGTTTTTGATTGCATTTACACTCCTTATGTTACAAAATTACTTCAAATTGCATCAAATAATAATATTAAATTTCGAAATGGCATTGCAATGTTAGCTCTGCAAGGAATAAAAGCAGAACAAATTTGGCTTGATATTAATATAACTGATACTATTTGTAGACGTGGTATTTTGCGATTAATTGGTGTTTTTACAGCTAAAAAACTACAAAAAAATATTTCTCTTATTGGATTTATGGCAAGCGGGAAAACCACTGTAGGAAAAATTTTAGCTGAAAGCTTAGGGTTTAAATTTATCGATGCAGATGTGTTGCTTGAAAAACTTGAAGGCAGTACTATTTCCGAAATTTTTCAAACTCATGGAGAACTTTATTTTAGAGATAAAGAAAGTCAAGTTATTGCTTCATTTAAAAATAGCAAATTCACAGTTATTTCAACTGGTGGTGGTGCTCCTATGCGTAATGAAAATGCTAAAAATCTAAAGCAATGCTCTAAAGTAGTTTATTTAGAACCACCAATTGATTTTATTCTAAATAATATCAACCGTAGAAACAACAAGCAAAAACGCCCTGTTGTAAGTAGCAGTTCAAGTGATGATATTATAGCTTTATTCACAAAAAGACAACCTATATATCAAAGTGTTGCTGATATCACTATAAAAGAAACTGATTTATTCACACTTGTCGAATTAATTCTACTTAGTTTATAGTTATTATGTTTATTAGAATTATTATCGGATTTGTTTCATTACTCCTTGCTTTTATTGGTATTTTTTTGCCGATATTACCAACCACTCCATTTGTTTTATTAGCTCTTAGTTGTTTTTCCACTTTTCCAAAAGTCAGAAAATATATTCTTAAAATCCCTATTTTTTATCATTATCATAATAGTTATTATAATAAGGACGTGATGCCTTTAACCACTTATGTATTTACACTTCTATTTTTATGGATTTCTCTGATTATTTCTTCTTTTTTTATGCAAGGAATATATTTAAAAATTTTGCTATTATTAATCGGTATTGCAGTTTCTATCCATATTACTATGGTTTCACGTATTTTTATAAAATGACATATATCCAGAGTTTTTATTTGTTTAAAATCCCAACTTTTTCTTGTATATTTTTTTGTATAATTATGTTATACTAAAGCGTGGATAGATTATATACTTTGAGAAAGGTGAAAAAATTATGGACCTATTATCTAATTTCACTGATTATATAGATGATTTATTAGAGCATCCTTTAGTACAAAACATGAATACTCTTAAACAACATGCAGATGTTGCGAATTTACTTGAACATTTACTTTATACGTCATATATTTCTTATTGCCTAAGTGAATTTTTTGGGCTTCGTACAAAAGAAGTTGTTCGTGGTGCTTTGCTACATGATTTTAGATTAAATGATATGCCAGATAGCAAACGTTGGTTTTCTCACAGCAAAACTTCACATCAGAGTGCCAGCGAACATTTTGATTTAACAGAGCTTGAAAAGCAAATAATTTTAACGCATATGTGGCCGCTTAATCCAACCTTGTTCCCTAAATCTCGTGAAGCATTAGTTGTTAATATCGCTGATACTTATTGTGCATTTATGGAAGCTATTAGGTTATTTAAAAAGACTAAAGCTACTAAAAAACTAATTAAATTAATTTCTGTATAAATATTTAAAAGTTGTGATGTTAATATCACAACTTTAATTTTTTATATTAAAAATGAGGTTGTGGCAAAATTACAATTTACTACAACCTCTGATTAAATTTACACAGTTTTAAAGAGAAACATAATTTTCATTACTAGAAGATAAATTAAGGGTGTGACAAATTTCGTCACACCCATTTTAATTTATAATTGATTATTAACCAAAGTATCTATTTAATAGACCTTGGAATGCACAGCCGTGACGAGCTTCGTCTTTAGCCATTTCATGTACTGTATCATGAATTGCATCTAAGTTAGCAGCTTTAGCACGTTTAGCTAAATCAAATTTACCAGCTGTAGCACCGTTTTCAGCAGCAATTCTTAATTCTAGGTTTTTCTTAGTTGAATTTGTAACAACTTCACCTAGTAACTCAGCAAATTTTGAAGCATGTTCAGCTTCTTCATAAGCTGCTTTTTCCCAGTAAAGACCGATTTCTGGATAACCTTCTCTATGAGCAACTCTGCTCATTGCAAGATACATACCAACTTCAGTACATTCACCTTCAAAGTTAGCTCTTAAATCTGCCATGATATCTTCACTTGAACCTTGAGCGATACCTACAACATGTTCAGCAGCCCATGATAATTCAGTTCCAGATTGCTCTTTGAATTTTTCAGGTCCTACTTTACATTGTGGACAAGCTGCTGGTGGCTCATTTCCTTCGTGAACATACCCACATACTAAACATACATACTTTTTCATTTTCTTTTCCTCCGTTTTGTTATTAAAATTTTTAAGATTGTGTTATTTTACTTCGGTTATACGGATTTTATACAAATCTTCCCTAAGTGTATTGTTGACATAATGAAACATGTCCCTTATTGAGCAGGATTCTTTATTGGATACTCTTGTACAATCAAATTCTCCACTTAAACAATGATTAATTTCAATTGTTCCATCAATAATTTCTATTATCTGTCCAAAACTAATCTCTGAGGGCTCTACAGCAAGTTCATATCCGCCATTAACACCCTTGTAAGATTTGACAATCTCTGCTAAAATCAGTTTACGTAGTATCTTAAGAGCAAATCTCAATGAAACACCATTTTTATCAGCTATTTCTTTTGCGCCTATGATACCTTTATTTTTAGATAGATAATATACAATTCTAATAGCATAATCCGCTTCATGAGTTATTCGCATAATGACACTTCGCTTTCGTTTTATCTTGTCTACTCGTTTAGTATACTATTACTTTTCTTAATTGTCAATAGATAATTTATACTTTTTTAGTATAAATTTATTTTTATGCATAATCTATAATTTTAGATAAAACTAACCTTGCAAAATATCCAAAACATATTATTTTGCATAATTATAATAACAGTATTTACCAATTTATAAACAATTATTCATTAACTATATAATCTAGTTCTATCATATTATTGTCAAAAATTCAATATATATTTATAGAATTAACAGTTATTTAATATGATTTTTAAAATTCATAAAATAGTTTTTTGAAAGAAATAAAAAAAAAGCTAACACAAGCACTGCCTGTATTAGCATTTATTTTTACTTAAAGAGCTGCTTTAGCTTTTTCAACTAAAGAAGCGAATGCTGCTTTATCGTTTACTGCGATTTCTGCAAGCATTTTACGGTTGATTTCGATTCCTGCTTTTTTAAGTCCGTTCATGAAACGGCTATAGTTCATGTCGCATGATTTGCATGCAGCAGAAATTCTAGTAATCCAAAGTCTTCTAAAATCACGTTTTTTAAGCTTTCTACCGATGTAAGCATATTTAAGTGATTTCATAACTTGTTGATTAGCTAATTTATAGTGGGTAGATTTAGCACCCCAAAAGCCTTTTGCAAGCTTTAAAATCTTCTTTCTTCTTTTGCGCGTCATCATAGCGCCTTTAATTCTTGCCATATTTAAAAACTGCCTCCCTATTTAATATGTTGTGTTTTTCCTTATGCGTAAGGAATTAGACGTTTTACTTCTGCGATGTTTGAAACATCAGCATATCCTGCTTTTCTAAGTCCTCTTTTACGTTTTGTAGACTTCTTTGTAAGAATGTGGCGACGGCCAGCATGGCTACGCTTTACTTTTCCGCTTTTTGTAACCTTAAATCTTTTAGAAGCACCACTATGTGTCTTAATTTTTGGCATAACTTTAGTTCTCCTCTCCCAAATCTTACTGAACGTGCGGGCTTTCGCTCGCTATATTATGTTTTGCTTTAACGCATAACAATATAAGACGAATGATAGACAAAGCTTCGCTCGTCTTAATAACAATATAAAAAGGAATTACCCTTTTTTAGGAGCTATAAACATCAGCATTTGACGACCTTCAAGCTTCGCAGCTTTTTCAACCGTTCCAACTTCAGCACAATTTTCTGCAAATCTATTTAGAAGTTCTATCCCGATTGAGGAATGAGTAACTTCACGACCACGAAATCTAACAGCAACTTTAACTTTATCGCCACCTTTAAGGAATTTGATTGCATGATTTACTTTTACATTAAAGTCATGAGTGTCTATCCCTGGTGTTAAACGAATTTCCTTAATATCAACTACATGTTGATTTTTACGAGCTTCTTTCTCTCTCTTAGTTTGTTCAAAACGGAATTTTCCGTAATCCATAACACGACAAACAGGTGGTACTGCCTGTGGTGCGATTTTAACTAAGTCAAGACCTTTTTGGTTTGCGATATCCTGTGCTTCTGAAGAAGATACAATACCTAATTGCTCTCCGTCTTCGCCGATAAGTCTAACTTCTTTGTCTCTGATTTCTTCGTTGATTTGATGTTCCATGCTGCTAATGTTAAGCACCTCCAAACTAAAAATAAAAAAAGCGAACGTTTAAACCGTCCGCAACATTACTAATAGAAAACTAAAAGCTTATAATGATTAAATCATCATAACAATGTTAACCGATATACTTCGAAAACTGCGTTTCTACTATTTTAATCGGTGAGGACGGTTAATCCTACTTTGTTGTACTCAAGTATTATATCAACTGTTTTTACTTTTGTCAATATCTTTTTTTATATTTTTGAAAAAATTTTCTGATGAATTATATGTATTTTATAGCTTATTTAGGTTATGCTATTTTTACGCAAAAATGTTTATTAAAATCTTATCAGAAATTTTTGACATATTACCTATTGATATTTATTGTAAAATAGTGTATTATTTAGATACAAAGAACAGAGAGATTAAATTTTAGGCTCTCAAGAAGGAGGTCACCTAATGAGTGATTATGGAAATAATTTTGTTGTCCTAACAGATGAGGACGGAAATGAAGTTGAGTTTGAGCATGTAGATACTATCGAGCTTTCTGGTGAGACTTATATGGCATTTATTCCTGCTGATATAAATCTTGATGAAGAAGCTGAGCTTGTTATACTTAAAGTTGTTGAAGAAAACGGCGAAGAAGTTTTAGCATCTCTAACAGATGAAGCTGAACTTGATGCAGCTTTTGAAGCTTTTATGGCTCGTTTTGAAGAGGAAGAATAATCCTTATATAAAATAAGCTGGTTTTCCTGCTTGATTCGACCGTTGCCTTTTTTTAACCGACATAGTTAGTAAGGGACTTCGACCTTCTTGTGTGGCGTGCAGGCCTCCTGACGTTAGTGTATACATTAACGCAGATGTTGGAAGCACCGGAGCTCAGGAGAGATAACCCACCTGCGATAAGAGCAGGTTACTGATCTGGCAACATCGGTCAAAGCGGGATTTAACTTAAAACAAATTAGGTTGTAACGAGATTATTCGTAACAACCTTTTTTAATTAATATTCTTTATTTAAAAGGTGAAACTAATTTTATGAGTGATTTTACTTTAAGAACTAAAATGCTACTTTGTCAAAGCGGTGTAGATATGCTTAAAAATGCACATGTGCTGGTTTTAGGTTTGGGTGGTGTTGGAAGTTATAGTGCTGAAGCTTTAGCTCGTGCTGGTGTTGGTTCTATGACAATTTGTGATCACGATACTATTTCTGTATCTAACATAAATCGACAATTATGTGCATTGCATTCAACTGTGGGACGAAAAAAATGTGATGTAATTGCTGAGCGTATTTCAGATATAAACCCAGATATTAACTTAACCGTAATTGATGACTTTTATAGTTCTGCTAACAGAGATGATTTTTTTTCTGTGAAATATGATTACATAATTGATGCAATTGACAGCACTTCATCTAAAATTGATTTAATTTGCACTTCACATGCACTAAATATTCCAATTATTTCTTCTATGGGCACAGGAAATAAGCTTGACCCCACACAATTTCAAATCACAACACTAGATAAAACTTCTGTTTGCCCCCTAGCACGTATTATGCGTTATGAACTTCGCAAACGAAACATAACAAAACATGAGGTGCTTTTTAGCACAGAACAACCTCTTGTGCCTTTGTCGCTTGATGCGAAAGCCGCTGGAAAGCACACTGTCCCAGGTTCAGTTTCTTGGGTTCCTTCGTGTGCTGGTCTTATGTTAGCGGGACATGTAATCCGTAAGATTTCTGGTATTTAGGTTTGTTTTAATCTAAATTTTGATACTCTAGCATTTAAACTATCAGATATTTGTGATAATTCTATCGCCGATGCTGCACTTTCTTGTGTTGCATCGGTATTTTGTTTTAATATACCAATTATTTGTGAAATACCTTTTTGTGTTTGCTCAAAAAAGATTGTTTGCTCTAATGATGTTGATGCAATTTTATCAACTAAACTGCACATATCATAAATCATATCTGAAATTGAAACTACAAAAGTTGTTGCCTTATTGAAATTTTCATGTTCAAAATCACTGTTTTGTGATGTATTTGAAATAATATCTGAACAACTTCTTGATAAAATTGTAATAAATGATGCTATATGCCCTATTTCCTCGGAAATTTTATCGAAAATTTTATTGTCAATTTCTGATTTATTTGCTTCCATTTTTGTATTCAATGAAACTGCTTTTGTTTTTGCGCTAATCTCATCGAGAGCTTTTACAATTTCAGTCATTTTGAATGATTTATGATTAAGTTCCGATGTTTGAGCAATCATATTTTTCATTTGCTCATTACCTGCTTGCATTTCTTTACTAATTCTTGTGCTATGATTTTTAATATCTTGTAGATTTTTAGTGGTTTCACTCATTTTTTTTATTTTTGTACCAATAGACAGGAAATTGCTTTCAATTTTATTAAATTCTTTGATGCTGTCCTGTGATAACGTTTGAGCACCTGATGAAATTCGTGATAATTCAGCGCTAAGGCGTGATGTTTTTTGCCTTAAATCAAAAATCATTGTATGCAAATTATAAACTAAATATTCAGTGCAATCTTTAAGTTTTGATAACCTTCCAACATAGTTTTGCTTAAATTCAATATTCAAATTACCTTGCGAAATCATTTTAAAGGCAGATGTCAGCTCATCAATACACATGTTAAATTGCAAATTTTCTTCATAGTATTCACTGAATGTTTGTGCTAATTTTTGAATTTCTTGTCCAGCTAACGAACTTACATCAATTTTAAGCTTTACATTTTTTGCATTTTCAAGAGCATATTGTATATCATTTACTGGTTTTGTTATGCTATTTGCGACATTATACATATAAATCGCTGATAAAAGCACTACAATAAAAATAATTGACAATGTAATCAAAATTGTGTTTTGTATCCCTGAATCATAAACTCCAGCCATTTCCGATGTAGATACAGATATTGTATATGCACCAATTACTCTATTCATATCATCATAAATCGGTGTAAAATATGTGTAATAAGGAGATGAAAAAAGTTCAGTTTCTTCATAATATCCTTTTCCACTTCTTAATGAATTTTCTGCTTCTAATGGTAATTCATTCATTTGAGAAGTTTCTGAAATTGAATTTATTACAGGAATAAATCTTCCACTGTCTTTCACATAAACTCCTGTAACTATATTCATATCATGAGCAAATGAATTGATTTTCGAATAATCATCTATAATATTATTATCATTTTCACCCACAAGCTGTCCATTTTTTTCAGTTAATGTACCAAAACTATCATCAATTAGCTGTACAAACTGCTTTTCACACCCCTCAAGCATTGCTTCTAATTGAGAATACCCCACTGCCCATATTACTTGATTTTGATAAAATAAGCTTACAAAATTTGTACATAAAGTAATAGCAAGTATAATTACTACTACAGTTAAAGGCAATTTTATATTTAGACTCTTCATTATTACCCCTCCAAAATACAGTTATCTATTATATATTATACAAATAGTTTCAAAATTTGTAAAGTAAGTAAATCATTTACTTTCTTGTTTTTTCTAGAGCATTTACAAGATTTTTGCTGAATTTTAGTGCAAACTAACTAAAAAAATTCGTTTTTTCAATTGACAAATGCATACAATACTAGTATACTAAAATAAAAATATCTGACACTAAGGATTTTATTCCAAGGGGAAAGATTGATTTAAATAGTATTAACCTAATTGCAAAAGTATTCTTGAGCTAGAAGGTGGTATTCATATTAGACTTAAATTTGTTTAAATTTAGGTTTTGTTAATGTTGCTTCTTCAAACTCTATTTTACTTTTGTATGTAAAATAGAGTTTTTTTATTTGAGAAAGGATTGAATGATTTTATGGAAAGTAGACTTGCAGTTATAGGAATTATTGTTGAAAACAAAGATATGGTAGGTCATGTTAATAATCTTTTGTCTGGTTATGGTGAATTTATTATTGGAAGAATGGGCATTCCATACAAAGAACGTGCTCTTAATGTAATTTCTGTGGTTATCGATGCTCCAGCTGATGCAATTAGCACTTTATCGGGTAAATTAGGCAAATTAGAAGGAATTACTTCAAAAGTAATCTATTCTAAGGTATAAGAAAGGTAGAATTTAATATGTATAATAGCAAATCAATTAACGCAGTTGAATTTATAGATGATGAGGAAATTTTAAAAACCTTAGAACACTCTGTACAAAACAAAGATAATTTGAAACTTTTAAATGAAATTTTAGACAAAGCTGAAAAAGTTCAAGGTATTTCATATGCAGAAGCTAGCTTACTTCTTGAAGCTGAAAATCCACAAATTTTAGATAGATTATTTGGCTTGGCTCAAAAGATTAAAGATAGAATTTATGGTAATCGAATTGTATTATTTGCACCACTTTACTTATCAAATCATTGTGTAAACGGATGTACATATTGCCCATTTCATATGAAAAACACTGATATGCCACGCAAAAAACTAACTCAAGAGGAAATAATTAATGAAGTAATTGCACTTCAAGATTCAGGACATAAAAGGCTTGCTCTTGAAGCTGGCGAACATCCTGTTCATGCGCCAATTGAATATATTTTAGAAAGCATTAAAACAATTTATAATGTTCAACATAAAAATGGTGCAATTCGTAGAGTAAATGTAAATATTGCTGCTACTACAGTTGAAAATTATCGAAAGCTCCACGAAGCAGAAATTGGCACTTATGTTCTTTTCCAAGAAACTTATAACAAAAAAATGTATGAAGAATTACACCCAACAGGCCCTAAGAGCAATTATGAATATCATACAGAAGCTATGGATAGAGCTATGCAAGGTGGAATTGACGATGTAGGTTTAGGCGTTTTATTTGGATTAAATTTATATAAATACGAACTTGTAGGCTTGCTTATGCATGCAAAACATCTTGAAGATACTTTTGGTGTAGGCCCTCATACTGTAAGTGTGCCTAGAATTTGTCCTGCTGACGATATTGATATTTCTGATTTTAAAAATTCTATTTCCGATGAGTTATTCCTTAAAATCATAGCAATTTTACGTATTACTTTGCCTTATGCTGGTATTATTGTATCAACTCGTGAAAGTCAAGATGTTCGTGAAAAAGCTTTAAATGTAGGTGTATCTCAAATCAGTGGAGGCTCTAAAACTAGTGTTGGTGGTTATACTTCTAATGAGAGCGAGATTAATGACAAACAATTTGAGCTTTCTGATGAACGTACTTTAGGCGATATTGTAAGCTGGTTGATTGATCTTAAGCACACACCAAGTTTTTGCACAGCGTGTTATCGTGAAGGCAGAACAGGCGACCGTTTTATGCGACTTGCAAAGTCAGGGCAAATTGTAAATGTCTGTCAGCCAAACTCTCTTATTACTTTATATGAATATCTTCTTGACTATGCAGATAAAGAAACTCTTGATAAAGGGCTTGAAATGATAACTGACCTTGTAAAAAATATCGAACATGATAAAGTACGTCAATTAGTATTAGAAAATCTTGAAAAAATGAATGCTGGTCAGCGTGATTTTAGATTTTAAGGAGAATTTACCATGAATAATACACCTAATGCAAATCGCACCCATATTGCTATTTTAGGTAGACGAAATGTAGGTAAATCTACTCTTATAAATGCAATTACAAAACAAAATGTTTCTCTTGTTTCCGATGTTTTAGGAACAACTACTGACCCTGTTCAAAAAGCGATTGAGATTTATCCACTTGGAGCTTGTGTAATTATTGATACAGCTGGCATTGATGATGTCGGGACACTTGGCAAAATGAGAGTAGATAAAACTAAAGAAATTTTACAAAAAACTGATATAGCTATACTATGTTTTAATAATCAAGTAACCGAATATGAAACTCAAATGGTTGAATTACTTAAAGAGAAAAACATTCCATTCCTTGCTGTAATTACAAAATCTGATGAGGAATATGATTTGAAAAACTTGCTAACTGATATTAAACAAAAGTTTAATACTTCTGCAATCATTGTAAGTGCAAAAGAAGATAAAAATATATTATTAATTTCTCAAAAGTTAAATGATATTTTACCAGAAAAAAATGATGAACTTGGTATTGTTGGAAAATATGTAACCCCTCTAGACACAGTTTTGCTTGTAATGCCACAAGATATACAAGCACCCAAAGGTCGTTTAATTTTGCCACAAGTGCAAACTATACGAGATTTATTAGATCATAAATGTATAACAATTTGTGTAACTAAAGACAACTATTTGCAATCTTTGCTATGTCTTAAAGAGCCACCAAAATTAATAATTACTGATTCACAAATTTTTGATTTTGTATATCAAAACAAACCTAAAGAGAGCAAACTTACTTCTTTTTCTGTATTATTTGCAATTTACAAAGGTGATATTGATACTTTTTTAGAAGGTGCAAAAGCTATTGATACGCTTACAGAAAATAGCCGTGTTTTAATAGCTGAAGCTTGTACACATAATCCTCTTGATGGTGATATTGGCAGAATTAAAATTCCTAATATGTTACGTAAAAAAATTAGTCAGAACATCCAGATTGATTGTGTTACAGGAAATACTTTTCCGGAAGATTTAAGTAGCTATGATTTAATTATTCATTGTGGTGCGTGTATGTTTACAAAAAGATATGTTTTATCTAGGGTTGGCAGTGCAATTAATCAACATGTGCCGATGACAAATTATGGGCTTGCAATTGCTAAAATTACAGGTATACTCGATAAGATTGAATTATAAGTCTGGAGGTGTATTATTATTAATATTCGTGAATTAGCTTATAAATTATATATTAATGAACCTTTAAACCTAGAGGAATATACATATATTTTTGAAAATGCTACAGATGATGATATTCAATATATTTGTTCATTAGCACTTGAAGTAAAACAAAAATATTTTAACAATAAAATTTTTCTTCGTGGAATAATTGAATTTACAAATTACTGCAAAAATGATTGTTTCTATTGTGGAATTCGTTTAAATAACAAAGAAATAACACGTTATAGAATGACAAAAGAAGAAATTTTATCATGTGCTACTGATGGTTATGCACTTGGAATTAGAACTTTTGTATTACAAGGTGGCGAAGACCCATTTTATACCATTGATAAAATGTGTGATATTATTCGCAGTCTTAAAAAAAATTTTCCTAATTGTGCTGTAACATTATCTATCGGAGAACAAAGTGAAAGCGACTATATTAAACTTAAAAAAGCTGGTGCAGATAGATTTTTATTACGTGAGGAAAGTGCTGATGATTGTCATTATAATAAATTGCATCCCGATTATATGTCTGCATCTTTTAGACAAGAATGTTTATTTACGCTTAAAAAGGTCGGATTTCAAACTGGTGGAGGTTTTATGGTAGGCTCGCCTTATCAAACTAGTGAAAATTTAGCACAAGACTTAATTTTTTTACGAAAGCTTAAACCTCATATGGTTGGCATTGGCCCTTTTATACCTCATCACAATTCAATTTTTAAAGATTTTCCTGCTGGCACAGTTGAAAAAACTACATTAGCTGTTGCAATAACTCGTCTTACTTTAAAAACTGCTATGTTACCTTCTACGACTGCACTTGAAACTATAGCTAAAAATGGTAGAATTAAAGGATTTTTAGCTGGTGCAAATGTTATAATGGTTAATATTACACCGGATTCAGTTAAGAAAAATTATTTGTTATATGACAATAAAGCTTTCATTAATAAAGATGCAAAAGGTTGTATTGACACTATAAAAAATGAATTAACCAACCTTAACATGATTTTACAGGATTATTAAATTTAATATAACAAAAGAGGCTATGTTGAAACTTAATTTCGACATAGCCTGTAATTTTTGGCACACTTTTAAAATAGTTAATTTGTTTTTGGTGAAATAACTTTTCTGTGCTTGTTTTTATTTTTCTTTAATTCGTACATTCTGGCATCTGCTATAGCTATTAACTCATCAGCAGAGATATTTTCATATGTTTGTTTATATGCAACACCATAACTAATCGAAGTTTGATATTCTTTTTTGTACATTTTTGGTATTGCGTTAACTGCAGCATAACATTTAATAAGTTTAAGTGTTATATCTTGCTCATTCAAATATTGTCCGACTACTATGATTTCATCACCACCATACCTACAAATAACATCTTCTCTGAAGTATTCATTTATAAGTTTTGCAACAGTTATAATATAAAAATCGCCTTCATCATGTCCATATGAATCATTAACAACTTTAAGATTATCAAGATCTATAAAAGCTATGAAAACTTCTTTATTTTCAGCAATGAGCTTATCTATCGTAATATTAACATAATCTCTTGTATACAGCGATGTTAAATCATCTGTAATTGCTTCTTTTTCCAGCTCTTTTAATACTTCTTTTTCTTCTGAATTTTTCTTTGAAATTTTTTCATATGTATCTGTCGAAATTCTAAGTTCAGCCAAGCTATGTGCAAATATAATGAAAACTGCGAATGCAAAGATGCTGAAACTTCCTAAAATTATATAAAGATATAATAGTGCATTATCTCCTGTTTCTATGCAAATTGTCATTAGATTTACAAATAACATAACATATAATAGCGAGAATGCAGCTGTTAAGAATGAAATATTTTTGCTATCAGATAATATCGTATCAAGTGAGTTTCTAGGAACAAGGCTACGGGCTGAATTAATAGTTGAAATCGAAACTAAAAATGATATACTCGCCACAATAGCAGTATTATCAACTGTAACCATTGTTTCTGTTTTAATTCCGCCTTCCATCAACGCACCAATCGCAAGGAAAACCATTCTTTTTGCAAATAAATTTATACAAAATGTAACAGAAATAAATAGCATATGTACAAGCTTAACTTTAAATACAAATTTTGTTTCAAGTGCTAAGATAATAGCATACAGAACAAAAATCAATGGTTCATATACAATATCAATATGAAAAACATACACATACCAAAAAATAAAGTTAATTATTCCACAAACTATGCCTTTATTTAGTGGAAACTTATTGCTATTAAAGATATATGAGCAATATGAAAAATACACAAAATGATATCCCATGAAAGATAAAAGGAGATATATAAACATAATCATTTTATTGTTCCTCCTTTTGATTTAAATAGAACTGTTTTTTGTTTTCACGCATATCTTCATCTGCAGCTGATAGAATATAATTTAATCCCTGAGCTTTAACATCTTTACTAACAAAAACACAACCTATACTAGCTGAAACTTGAAATTCTTCTGTTTCATTTGCTTGTTCAAAATTGCTATAAATTCTATCGATAATATTTCCACAATCTTCATCGTTTAAATCTTTTATAATTACTAAAAATTCATCTCCTCCAATTCTAGCAATAATATCATCTTCACGAATTGCACCAGAAATACCATTTGCAATCTTTGTAATTAATCTGTCTCCAGCTTCATGTCCAAAATTATCGTTAGTATATTTAAGTGCATTTACATCGACAAATAATACATAATACAGCTCATCATTACTTTCTATGCAGATTTTTTCTAATAAAGATAACACATATCTGCGATTGAACACACCTGTCAAATCATCTCGTTCTACTTTCTTTTTAAGTTCTTCTTTTTGTTCAAGTATTTTTCCTTGCTCAGTTTTTGCATGGTCTGAATAGCGTTTATACATATTCGCATTCATTAGTTTTATAACATAAACAAAAAATAGATAAAAGATAATTAATGAACAAACTGAAATACCTATTGATAATAAAATCTGCTCTGGAAATATCTTTTCTCTTATCATAAGTATAGCAAAAGAAATCTGTAACACTAATATAAGAACTATAGAAATTGACAATAATTTGGAATATTTACTATTTACAGTTACCCTTTGTATTGATTCAAAATCCAAATATTTTTTTACAATTTGTTGCGCTATCATTAAAAATGAGCATGCAGCGATTATTATCAGAGAACTACTAAATTGATTGATTAAAATTTCATTTGGACCCAGATTAACAATGTTGCCATAAATCATTGTCATAGGTACTACAAAAGATGATATATGCAATGTAAATATTGATGCCCCACAAAATATTTGAATAATATCTGTATTAGAAATAAGTTTAAATTCTATCGATAGTACCACTAATATGACTACAATTAATATAGAAAAATGTACCTCATAGGCTTGATAAAAATATAGTAAAACTGTATTTATAGAAGCTAACGTTAAAAACACTGCTTTGTTTCTTGTGCTATCTTTTAATAAATTTGATGCATATAAAAATATAGAATATTGATATGCAAAATTAAATATCATTGAAAGAACGAAAATTATATTTTTATAATCCATTATATTTACAATCCTTTCTATCAAAGTTTACCGTTTTACTTAACATTAAGTTTTTCAAAAGGTTCAGGTTTTGCAAAATAATAACCTTGGGAAAAGTTAATACTATGTTGTATAAGAACATCATGAATTTCCTTATTTTCTACAAATTCTGCTGTAGTTTTTGCTCCGATAAGGTCTGCCATGTATTTTATTGATTTTAATATTGTAACATTATCTTCATTTTGAGCTATTGTTCTAATGATATCTCCATCAATTTTTACAATATCAGGTTTTAGTGAAATAATCGAAGAATAAGTTGCAAATCCAACACCAAAATCATCAACAGCTATTTGACATCCAATTTTACGAACTTCAGCTAAAAATTCAAATAATTCATCATTATTATTATAGTTTTCTGTTTCTATAAATTCAATAACTACCTTTTCAGGTGTTTTATGCTGTTTTAACCTTTTTAAAATCCAGTTTTTAAATTCTTCAGATTGAATATCAATCAATGAAATATTAAGAGATACTGTACTTTCTTTTCCTTCAAAATCTTTAAGCGCTTTATCAATCACTGTTTTACTAAGAGAGAGATAGAGTTTAATTTGTTTTGAAGCATCTAAAAAGCTACCAGGATAATGAATTTTATCATCACTATCATAAATTCTTATTAAAGCTTCATATTTTTTGATTTCGCAAGTTTCATTATTATATATTCCTTGATAAAAAGGAATAACTTTATCATTTTTTAAAGCATAATTTAATAATTCAAATATATTTTGATTTTGATTATTTTCTTCTGCTAATTCTTCTTTTTCATTTCCAGCAATGATAAAATTATTTGGTAGGTTTCTGTTTTTATATAGTGCACTTTTACAACGGTCTATCAAGTCATCACCGAAGGCTAACACAAATCTAGACACACCACCAAGTCCAGTTTGTCTTGCTGTAATTAGCTCATATTGTTCATGGTTAACTTTCATCAAGTTTAAAAAATCATCATAACTCATATCGTCATTAGCTACAGCTATAAAGGTTTTATACGTATGTGCATATATATGAATAATATTATCAATACCCATTTGTTTATAAGCCATATTACCCATAGCTAATATTTCTGCTGATGTTTGATAGAATTGATTTTCACCAAAAATTGCAATCATCATATCAGCATTAATAACTTCTGTCATGCATATTTTATTAAACTTCATGCTTTTGATGTCTATTAAAAATTGTTCATAACTTAATACTTTTAATCTATGGTCTATCATTTTATTATTGCTAGAATTTTCACTCATATAAAAAACCCCCATAGTGATAGATAATATCACATATATTTCAAATAATTTTGCTGAAAAAAATCTCTTTTGTAGTAATTAAAAGTTTAATTAAGTATAACATAATATTATTAAAAAGTACATATTTGGTTGAATTATTTTTGACTACAAAAACGTAAAATAGTTATTTTTCACAAAAAAAGCATAACTAAAAGTCATGCTTTTTTACTTTAATGCTATTTTTATAAGTTGTGCGCATTCCAATGATAATCAACTGGTGGATCTGGGTTAAGTGCAACAGATGCAATCTTTGAATTATCCCATTTTGTGCGTTCTTCTTGTTTCTTATGTTCATTTCGTATTCTTTCATATTCTTCAATTCTTAAATTGGAATATGCTATTTTTTTAGGGAATGTATATACATCAAATAAGTCAGAAAATTTAACTGCTAAACCATAATCACTGTTAATAAACATTTTAAAGATACCACGAATTGCATAAAGTAATATTATCACACCAAAAATTGTTGACAATGAACTACTTTGCAAAAATAAAACCACTGCTACTATTAATAGAAATATTGAAAAAAATCCATTTGTCTTAATATCTTTATTCCATCTTTCAAGCACTTTAAGTGTTTTCTTTTCATTTTGAATTAACAATTCAATATCTCTATTGTGTGCTGTTTGTAAATCTCTATCAAATCTTATTGTTTCTGCTGTTCGATGGATAATAAAACCTTTAACACCACCTAAACCAAAGAAAATTAAAATAGCTATTACACAAATTACTATTGAAATTTCTAATAATATCGGAATTTTTGATAGTTGTGTTTGCTCTATCATAAATTGAGGTGTCACAAGTTTTTCAACTTGTTCTCTTCCTAAAACATTTAGTGCATTTTCATACCATTTATAATTGATTTCGTTATATGGACGAATTACTTCGCCTTCGACATATACTGGTTCACCTTGACCATAATGTAAATTTTGAAGTTTTGATAATGTTTCAACATCACTGATATAAAATCCAATATATTTTCCATTAACATCTTTTATTGTATAATTTTGCAAAGCTGTAATTCCCTTAAGATGTTCGTGGCTTACAGCTGATGCAATTCCATTTTCATTATAAGATAATAAAACACTGTCTATATATCCTGCAAAATATTGTCCTTCTTCTAAATTATTTATATCAAGTGTTTCCTGCGTATACGCATTGTTCACTTTATTTTCCATAGTAATTGAATTTACTGCAAGAACTACCCCGCAAATAAATAATAAAAACGATAAAACATATCCCAAAGATAAATTTATTCTTGTTTGCATATTTTTTCCTCATTTATAAAAGGGAATTGAACATAATATAAGAACAATTCCCTATAACCTTTTATCTAGCCTCTTACTAATTCTTCAAGAAGTTTAGGCAACATTTCTTCCATATTTTCACTTGAAAATTGGCAAGTACCAACAGCTTTATGTCCGCCACCGCCGTATTTCAGCATAAGTTTCCCTACATTTACATTAGATGTGCGACAAAGAACAGAATAACCTACAGCACAGCTACAGCCTTCTCCGCCTCTACCACTTACAATCCAAGCAGAAATATTTTGTTCTGGATATACACTATATACTAAAAATCTATTTCCTGAGTAAATCGGATCTACTCCACGTAAATCGCTGATGATTACATCACCTTCAACTCGTGTATATTTTTTTAGCATTTCCATGAATTTTGCATTTTGGTCAAAATAAACTTCGACACGTTCTTTAACATCTTCTAAATCCATGATTTGAGTAATGTTCATAGTGATACAAGCGTCAATTAATTCTTCCATCAGCTTATAGTTTGGAATTGTAAATTCTCTCCATCTTCCAAGCCCTGTACGAGGATCCATTAAGAAGCCTAAAAGAACCCAACCTGTAGGATTTTGTATTTCGTCTACAGTAAGATCTGCTGAATCCACTTTATCAACTGCAATCATCATTTCTTCGAAACCAGGGAATTTTTCTGCTCCACCATAGTATTCATAAATTATTCTTGCACATGATGGCGCAAGTCTGCTTTCGCCTTTATATTTTCCTTCAAGCTCTACACGCTCATGTTCACTTGAATGGTGATCAAACCACAGTCCACAACCTTCTACATAAGGCACGTTAGCTAGACAATCATCTGGTCCAACTTCAACTAAACCATCTTGTAAATCTTTTGGATGGGCAAATTTCCAATGGTCAATAACTCCTGCCATTTTCAATAATGCAGCACAAGCTAATCCATCAAAATCTGAACGAGTAATCAATCTCATAATATCAAAACCTCCAATAATATTGTAAATAATTCTAATTGCTAAGTAGTAATATATATACAGTTAGATTATATCATACTAGATTTATAAAATAAAGCTATTTCTTTTATTTTTTCAAAAATAAAAATTGGCTATAGCACAAAAGTACTATAGCCAAAGTTTTAAAATTTATTCATCGCAATCTACTAAATCGCCTTCATCATCTTGGCAATCATCATCAGAACAACCACAACCACAGCCACATTCTTCATCTAGCAGTGATGTGTCAAATTCTAAGTCTTCACCACAAGCAGGGCATTTCATTGCACCAAGCTCTAATGTTCCCTCATCAATGAAAATTTCTTCTTCACATGTAGGGCACAAGATTTGATATAAGTCTTCGTCATCTAAGATTTCGATTTCTTCATCGTCATCTTCAAAGTCATCTTCGAAGTCATATTCTTCATCTTCATCATCAAAATCTTCGTCGCCATAAAATTCTTCTTCAAGTACTGAAACTTCGTCAAAAAGTTCTTCAACTTCACTAGACACAACAGACACTTCGTCTTCTAAATCTGAAATAGTCAGTGCCATTTCGTCTAATAAATCAAGCATCGCAGAAAGTAGTTTACCTTCTTTCTTCTCGGTGTTGAACTCAAGCCCATCAAAAAGGCCTTTTAAATAGGATACTTTTTCTGTAAGTGTCATGTTCTCTTCCTCCCCTAGTGATTAAAATAATTACAAAGATTTATATAAATTATTCTTTGCTACGTTCTAAATACTCGCCTGTAGTAGTATTGATTTTGATTTTTTCGCCACTTTCTACAAATAATGGAACATAAACAACTGCACCTGTTTCAAGTGTAGCAGGTTTTAATGTGTTTGTAGCAGTGTTGCCTTTAAATCCAGGTTCAGTTTCAGTAATTTCTAAAACTACGAACATAGGTGGTTCTACTGCAAATACATTACCTTTGTATGAAGCAATCTTAACATTTTCATTTTCACGAACGAATTTAAAGCTATCACCTAATTTTTCTTCGTTAAGTGGTAATTGTTCAAAAGTTTCTGTGTCCATGAAGTGATAAAGTTCACCATCATTGTAAAGATATTGCATTTCACGTCTTTCAACGTAAGCAGGCTCAAATTTATCAGAAGGGTTGAAAGAACGCTCAACAACTGCTCCTGAGATTACATTACGTAATTTTGTACGAACAAATGCCGCACCTTTTCCTGGTTTTACGTGTTGGAATTCAATAATTTGTAAAACCTGTCCATCCATTTCAAATGTTATACCGTTTCTAAAATCTCCAGCGGATACCATAAATAACCTCCAAATTGACTTAAATAAAATTTCCTTATACTATTCTACATTATAACTCGGATTTTTGCAAGTGTTCATTATAGGATATTTAAATTTTTTGGTGTATTTGTCAGATTTAATGTCTCATTTTGTCCAATATATAACATATCTTCAATTCTAACACCAAATTTTGATGGTAAATAAATTCCAGGTTCGGCTGAAATTATATCCCCAACCTGTAATTTATCATCGCTAACCGATGACACAGATGGCATTTCGTGCACTGCAGCACCTATGCCATGACCCGTGCTATGTCCAAAATCTTTGCCATATCCCATATCTGCAATATACTTTCTTGCAGCATAATCCACATCTTTACAAGCTGCCCCAAGTACAGCTTTTTTTATTGCTCTTTTTTGTGCAGCAAGCACTATTTCATATACTTGTTCCATTTTTTCTGAAACACTTCCTACAGCCACTGTTCGTGTCATATCTGAACAAAATCCTTCATACACGCTTCCAAAATCCATTGTGATAAACTCTCCATCACATATTTTTTTATCCGATGGTACTCCATGTGGTTTCGATGAATTTACCCCTGATACCACAATAGGTTCAAAAGACATAGCTTCAGCACCGTATGACAACATAAGATATGTAAGATATGCTGCAATTTGCTTTTCAGTTTTGCCTATTTCAATAAAATTCAATATTTCTTCAAATGCTTTTTCGGAAATTCGTTGGGCAGAAATTACATGTTCAAGTTCTTTTTCACTTTTAATTCGTCTTAAATCTGATAACATATCATCACAAGATACAAAATCACAATCAAAATTTTCTTTTAACATTTCATATTTCGAAACAGTTGTTTTTTGTGATTCAAAAGCAAGTGTTTTTATGTTTTCTTCTTTAATAATTTTTGCAATCTGCTGTGTATAATAATTATCACTTGTAATCTCAAGTATTTTGCAATCTTTTATTCTTTGTTTTGCTGCTTCTAAATATCTAAAATCAGTCAAAAAATAAGCTTTATCACTTAATACCAACAGCATACCAGCAGTAGAAGCAAATCCTGAGAAATATCGTCTTGAAACAGGGTCTTCCAGCAAAATTGCATCAAATTCATTTTGGGCTACCTTCTCCTTAAGCCTCATTAAGTTCAATTATATCAACTCCTTTAATGCATCAACTGCAAGCAAATAACTTATTTTGCCAAATCCAGCAATCACACCTTGACAAACAGCAGCAATTACAGATTTATGACGAAATTCTTCACGCTTATATACATTTGATAAATGCACTTCAATGCAAGGCAAACAAACAGCAGCAATAGCATCACGAATAGCTATGCTATAGTGTGTAAAAGCACCTGCGTTTATTATAATTCCATCAAATTCGTCCATAGCTGAATGGATTTTATCAATTATTTCACCCTCATGGTTAGATTGAAAAATTTCACCTTCAATACCAATGCTTTTAATTTTTTGCATTATTTCAAGATTTATCGAATTAAAGCTATCTCTACCATATACCCCAGGTTCACGTTTTCCAAGTAAATTTAAGTTTGGTCCATGGATAACTAGAATTTTTTTCATTTTTATCTCTCTTCTCTTTTAATTTATTTGAATTTTTGTGCTTCGCTTTTATATATATTCATAAGTTTTACAGCATCTTCTGCTTGAACTCCATTAGATTCACAAATTATCGTAGGGTTATATTGCTTTTTTGCGATGATTTGTGCTAGAAAATTAAATTCAGGTCCGAAAATTTCATCTTCAAGCGTCAAATGTCTTACTTCGCCTTTTTCCGAATATTCAATTTTAGAAAAATGGCTATGAAAAATATTAGTGCGTTCTTGCCCTATATGATTTTCAAGCATGTTAAATATATGCTTAAAATCATCATATGTTCGAAGTCCTCCACCTGTACGTGCATTAAGATGACCAAAATCTATACAAGGAAGTAGCCTTTCGTCCGTTTTTACAATTTGACAAATCTCATCTAAATCTCCGATTACGCTTTGCTTTCCCATTGTTTCCATACAAATACGAATGTCAGAATATCCTTCCTCATCCATTCTATCTAAAATTTTAGGCAAATTTGTACATGTGTTATACATCGCTTCTTCACGAGTAAGCTTTGATAATCCACCACAATGAACCACAACTCTTTTAGCACCCATATCTTTTGCAACTCTGCAACTTTGAAGCACATAGCCTATATTTTTTTCATGCCGTTCTTCTTCTCCGCTTGACAAGTTAATAAAATATGGGCTGTGGATTGACATAGATATATTGTTAATCTGCGCCATTTTTCCTATTTTTTGTGCTGTTTCACTCTTGATATTCACACCTCTGCCACATTGGTATTCATATGCAGAAAGCCCCATATCAGCAAGCCATTTCGGTGCATCCACCGAAGATTTATGTCCCTGTTTTGCAAAAGTTTCTGAATTACCAGCAGGGCCAAATTTAATTATTTGCATTATTTATTTCCTTTGCATTTGTTAATGAATGGTTTTTCGAATATATTTCTAAATCGATTAAATTTACGTTGTTTATCTATTGAATGCACAAAAATTGTAAACATTCCATGACTATTGCCGCCGAATACGTCAGTGAAAATTTGGTCTCCAACCATGGCAACTTCTTCTGGTTTATATTTAAGCTTTGAAAAAATTTGTTTATACCCAGCTTGAAATGGTTTTTTTGCTCTGCTTAAATAAGGCAATTTATAAGGGTCACAAAAAATTCTAACACGCTCTTCTTTATTATTAGACATAACAAAGATATAAATTCCTTCATTTCTAAGCTTTGTAAACCATTCTCCTAATTTTTCATCACCATTTGCAATTTTTGAACTTTCCATAGTTCCATCAAGATCAATTAAAATGGCTTTTATATTATTTTCTTTTAATAATTTTACATCAATATCATATATACTATCCAAAACTAAATTGGGAATAAATTTTATACTCATTTTTTCCTCCTGTATTTCACATTATTTTTGTACTTATTATATCTCTATTTTAATATATATATAGTAATAAGTCAAAACTTATATTGTGAGGTTTTCTATATGATTAATGATAAAGGTATTGTTCTTGTAGGTTCTAGCAAAGATTTATTACAAATATGCAATAGCAAATATCGTGCTGTGTCTTTTTTTTACAAAATTGGTAATGATGGGCTTCTAAATAGATTAGGTTTAGTTCCTTATCATCAAAAATTATTTATGGGAATTTGTGATTATAATATGTCCAATAATATTAAGGTAAATATCAAAGATTTAATAAAAGATATTTTATTTGAATTTGGAAATCATAATTTCAAGGGTATTGTTTGTGATTTCGATGAAATTTGCCCTGTTCGTGTGTCATTAATACATGAATTAGATGAAATACTACATCGCAAAAATCTTCCTTTTTTTGTGCCTTTAAAATATGCTAAATATGTTTCTCATGCAATTATTTTAATCCAAAGTAATATTAGTGGTGGTAGTTTATCTACTTTTTTGTATGAACAAATTTCATCTTTTGGTGAATCAAGAATTGCTTTAGAGCTTGGTATTAGTTGTAATAAATTTGCTATTCCATCTTATTCTCCTGATGGAATTGTTTTATCTAAAAATGAATTTGACAATATAATTTCACAGCATAACCCTTCTATTTACTTTTCTTCTGAACTTTCAACAAAATATTTTACTTATATGGAAGAGAATAATGGATATTTTGTATTGTTTGATGATATTTCAACCATTTCTCAAAAAATCTATCTTGCAAATAAATTTAATATTCAATATAAATTTATAGCGCTTGAACATATTAAATCTGAACTAGGTATTTAAATTTTGAAAGAGAACCGTCGCAAATAATTTCCACCATTTGCGACAGTCCCCTTAATATGAACATTTTAATTTAGCAACAAGGATTTTCTGTACAACCACAGCCATTGCTTGAATTTGTGCCCCAACCACAGAATAGAATTAAAAATACTGCGATAATAATGATAATCCACCAAATGTCATTGTTGTTGTTCCCGTTGCATCCACAGTTGTTATTATACATAATATTTACCTCCATTTTGTTATTACATTAGTATCTTATGCTCTGAGGTAAATATTGGTTACTTAATTTATGCTGTTTTTTGCATTTTGATATTGGCTTTCTGTAAATACACTTTTAGAAATCAAATCAGAAGCTAGGCTAACGCTTTGGTTTTTAATGTTTGCATTTAATGCGTTAAAGCTAATATAAGCTAAGTGATCTCGGTATAGTCTGCCTGAATCCTTAATTTCAGATAAAGAACTATCTGATAAAATTTCAATTTCATTTAGATATTCAGGAGCTTTATAATAATCAAAATCTCCCGCTTTATCATCATATTTTAAAGCACGAAGGATAAATGTTGCATATTGCAAATCTGTGACTTCTTGTGATGAACCAAATAAAGTTGAACTAACACCTGTAGTATATTGTTTGTTATATGCATATGCCACATATGGCTTAAGCCAGTCTGGTACATCTGTAAATGGATGTGTACCTGTATATGCTAGTGCTTCATCTTCTTCACCTAATAGTCTTATAAGCATTACTATAGCTTCGCCACGGCTAGCAGGTCTTGTAAGTTCATATCCTATGTCTGTTCCTTTAAATAAACCTAAAGAGTTTAAAGCATCTGCATAATCTTCATAAACTGCTGGGCGTGTTGGTATTTCTATTAAAGTATAATCTGATGAAATCCATGCATTTGAAGTTGTAACTTCTACTGATGCTACATCATTCGGAAACATATATAATCTATTTGTCACAAGTGCTGTTCCTGCTGGAATTTCTCCCCCACTTGATAAATCAATCATAGATGTTACTGTTTTTGCACCTCCAGATACTAACATAATTTTAGCACCTTCAGCAGCTTTAATACGGCTTGTGTTTAAAAATACATCCTGAAAATATGTATCATTTCCAGAAGTTAACATATTAGCTAAAACATCAGCTGCATTATCTTCATCAATTTCATATTGTTCTGATGATTTCATATTATTAAATTCAATTACTTTAGTATCTGTAATTGATTTAAATTCATTTTCAAGTTCAGTCTCTATATCGTTTAGTACAATATCTTTCAAATTTGCATCAACATAGCTCTTTGTAACAAGTGGATCGTTTTCTGTGCCAGCAGAGCCAATAGCAACAGCTAATATACCCAATGCTGTTATAGAAATAAACGCAGTAGTTATAATTTTTTTCAATTGATTTTATCTCCTTTTAATTATATTTCGGACGTCTTTCATCAATTACACCTGTCATATCAATCATATTATCTAAACGATTGGCATCAAATGCAATTCCATCGATATTGCGTCGTTGTTGTAGCACCCAATTATCATAATATCTCATATATGGCTTAGCTTCAACTCCGCAGAACATTGTAAACCCACGATCTACCATATGCAGATGTTTTTCTTCATCAAAATCTATAAGTTCACCAAATGGGTAGATATAAAGGTCTGTATCACCTACAACTGCACCCACTTCACGAATCCATTTATCAGTATCTTCAATCATTTGCTCTGTTGTACGTTTTGCTGGAGAATTATGTCCATAGCTATGGCATGCAAAGTTCCAGCCTGTTTCTTTTAATTTATCTGCAACTGCTTGTGCTTGTGCTAATACTTGATTATAATCTGGCGCATCTAAAATATCTGTTGGAAAACCTAAAGCTCCTTCATAACCTGTAAGTGCTAGTGTTCCTTTGTGTCCTCCCCAGAATAAATCAGGGTAAATATCCATCATATCTTCAAGAATTGGAACAATAGCTTCTTCTCTTGAATATGTTCTTGTTCCGTCATCTAAATCACGATAAGTATAAAGATCCCCATTTTCATCAAATTCAAACCCATGTGCCATGCCATTCCCTTTCATATAAGGATAAAAGTTTAAGTCATCAATTGATAAAACAAGAGGTTTTTTACCTTCTGGAAGTAATAATTCTGATTTTACAACTTGTCCATTTTCATCTTTTTCATATAAAAGCCTAATATCTACAAATATATAATCATTTTCATACATTCTCTTTGTAATTTCTACAAATTCAGGTACTGTTACAAAATAATCTGCAAAACCTTTTTCTTGATAGTCTCCATCGAAAGCTTCTTCAGTATATGCTATTAACGGATGATAAAAGATATGCTCAACAGTTCCCTCATAAGGTATTGTAACCGAATATGTCACACATGTATCATATAATTTAAAAAATATTTCATTTTCAATTGTCCCAAGTGTTTTCACTTCCTCTAAAAGTGTTTTAGCGCCTTCATAATCGTATTTATAGATTAATTCCCAAGCTTTATCAATAGATTCAATTGCAAGTTCATTTAATGCTGTTTGTCTTAAAGTAGCATTTTCTTCTGAAATTTTTTCTTCTAAATCAATCTCAGTTATTGCCTCTTTGTACTTCCCTTCATCAAAAAGGCTTTGTGGCGTGATTTTCTCTTCATCTTGTTCTGCTGAAATTCCACCTTGCAAAGCATTTGAAAGGTCTATCGGATTTGCTCCTGTTATATACATATATGCTGCAACTGAAATTGAACAAGCTGCTATAATTGCACTTGCTAAAATCACTATTTTTTTTGTGTCTTTTTTCATATGTCCTAAATCCCCTTGTTTTGTTCTAAGCACTATTTATTTTTCTATTCATATCATACTTTAGATATTATATCAACTTATAATGTATATTGCAAACTATTTCGCACTTTTTATCATAATTTATCGAAATCACGTTTTGTTATTTTCTGTAATTTGAATCGGTAGTGTAGTTGACACTTACAGTTCACTATGCTAAACTATTTGTGTATAAACCACAAATAATTATAACTTTTATCATAAAAAGAGGTGAAAATGTGCTTAAACAATTTATTAGATTTACTATAATTTTATTCGCTATAAGTTTAATTACATTTTTGCTTACTTATCTATCTCCTAGCGACCCTGTAAATTCTGCTTTTATCTCAAGCGGATATATACAATCTGAAGAAATAATTGAGCAAACCAGAGCCGAACTTGGACTTGATAGACCCTTTATTATTCAATATCTTGATTGGCTAAAAAGCTGTCTCACTGGCGATTTTGGCATTTCTTATTCTACTGGTTTGCCTGTATCAGAAATGCTTTTATCAAGGCTTCCTGCAACGATTTCACTTGCACTTTTAGCATTATTATTCATGATAATTTTAGCTGTGCCAATGGGCATTGTTTCTGCACTTTATCCAAATAATCCAATAGATTATTTGATGAGATTTTTAAGTTTTATCGCTATTTCAATTCCAAATTTTACTATGGGAATTGTTTTGCTTTATTTCTTTGCATATAAATTCAATTTTTTCAATGTTATTTATGTCAATACTTCTTTTGAAAGCATGATTTTGCCCGCTTTTACTTTAGCATTTACATTGTCTGGAAAATATGCTAGGCAAGTTAGAACTGCTATTCTTGAAGAATTAAATGAAGAATATATTTTCGGTGCTAAAGCACGTGGTCTGCATGGCTTTACTATCTTGTTTTGTCATGTTTTACCTAATGCAATAATGCCACTTATAACAATTTTAGGTCTCTCGTTTGCATCATTATTAGGTGGTACTGCTGTTATTGAAATCATCTTTTCATATAAAGGCGTTGGTACACTTGCAATTAATGCAATAAATTCAGCTGATTATCCTGTTATTCAAGCTTTTATGCTGTGGATAACCTTTATATATTTATCTCTTAATTTAATTGTAGATATTTCTTATAAAACACTTGACCCAAGGCTTAAAAAGAGGAGGTCATAATTTGAGAAAGAATAAAATCAGATTTGTAATAATGCTAGCATTAGTAGTTAGCATTATTTTAATTGCCATATTCGCTCCTGTTTTAGCACCTTTTGACCCTTATGAAGCTGTTTTTGAAAATGCTCTTAATCAACCATCTTCTGAACATCTTTTCGGCACTGATAATATGGGTCGTGATGTTTTTTCTCGTATTATTTTTGGAACAAGAACATCTATTTCTTACACTTTAATTTTAATTAGCTTTATTTTTCTGTTAGGCACTTCTTATGGTTTGATAGCAGGATTTATTGGTGGTAAACTTGAGATGATTATGATGAGTATTTCAACTATGGCAGCATCTTTTCCAGGTATTGTTCTTGCACTTGCATTTGTAGGAATTTTTGGCACTGATATTAAAAATATAATTATTGCTATTGCAATAGTTACTTTTGGCAGATATGCAAGATTATCTAGAAGTATTGTTTATAAAGAAAAAAACCGAGATTACATCTCTGTAGCTGTTTTATCCGGCACACGCAGACGTTTTATAATCTTTAGATATTTGTTGCCAGCTGTGCTTCCAACACTTGTTATAACTGCTGTGTCTGACATTGGTATCATCATGTTAGAACTAGCTGCTTTTTCGTTTTTAGGTTTGAGTTCTTCTACTGATTTTATTGAATGGGGATATATGTTAAACCAAGGAAAAGCATATTATGAAACTGCCCCTTGGCTGATGTTATTCCCTACACTTGCGATTTTTCTTACTGTAATTATCTTTAACCTTTTCGGTGATTCACTGCGTGATATCTTAGATATTAGCACAAATTCTGTCACTAAAAAAAATCGTCAGTTTTCACTATTTCCTAAAACTAATTCATATAAAAATAGTATAGCTATTGGGCTTACTTTAGGGATTACTTTAGTGCTATTATTGCCAATTACGTTTTATGGAATGAATTCAGATAATAATTCTGATCCTACACATTTAAATTTTGGCTGTTTTAACTATTCATCTTCTGTTGACCCTGCTAAAAATATTAATTCAGCTTTAAGTGGTGTACGTTTTGGTATCACTGAAACTCTATTTAATGTATCTGATGACCTTAAAATCATACCAAATCTTGCTTTAAATTATGAAGTTTCTTCTGATTTTAAAACATGGAGCATTCAAATTCGTGATGATATTTTGTTTTCAAATGGAAACAAACTTTCTGCCTCTTTAGTTAAAACATCTCTTGAAAGATTATTTTCACAGACAGATTCTTCTTCAGGTGGCAGAGGAAGTTCTACTCCACAGGTTTATTTTAAGCCTACAAATATTCATGCAGATGATAACTTAAATCTTGTTACAATAGAATGTGCACAGCCTGTGTATAATTTACCCAGTATGTTGACACATCCATATTTTGCAATTATTGACACTTCTACAGTTCAAACAAAAATAATTGGAACAGGTCCTTATAAAATTGATGAAATAATACATGGAGTAAATATCGAATTATCTGTAAACTCTTTCTATAAAGAAAAAAATTTAGATTTTAAGACTATTAGTATAGTTTTTATTCAAGATAGTATGACAAAATCTTTAGCTTTGCAAAGTGGAGATATAGATATTACTGAGAACATAACAACATCAAGTGATATTGAGAAATTAGATGAATTAGATAACTTTTATGTATCACAAACTCCAAGCATACGCACAGGAAATACATATTTAAACTTTAATGGAATATTGCAAAATGATATTTTACGTCAAGCTATTATACTTGCTATTGATGGTCAAACCATTTGTGATACTGTTGTATCTGGTGTTCATTCTTATGGTTTTTCTCCTATTTCATCATCATTACCTTTCGGCTATGATGAACTTATAAATCCGTATGAATTTAATGTTGAAAAATCTGTTTCATTGTTAGATGAAAATGGTATAATCGACACTGACGGTGACGGTATTCGTGAACTTAATGGTGACAATATAAATTTAACTTATGTAACTTCTACAAGTCGTTATTTAAGTGAATTTGCAGAAGCAATTTCGATTAGCTTAAAACAAATAGGTATAGATGTTACACTTAAATTTTATGATAGTGATACCACTATTGCACTTAAAGATAATGGTAAATTTGATATGATTACAAACAGTGTTGTCACTATTGATGTTGATGGGCCTTATGCTTTTTTGGGCAATTGGTATTCTGATAATTCATATAAATATGGATTTTACAAAAATGCTGAATATGACGCACTTTATGAGCAATTATCTTTCACTAAAACAGCTGACGAACGTTATGAGATAATAACCAAGTTGCAACAAATTTTAATCAATGATGCTGCTGTGATTGTTCATGGATATTATAATAGCCAATTAATTAGTAATTCTGAAAAAGTCAAAAATGCTGAACTTTCTCCAATTGATTATTATTGGATTACAGCAAATTTAGCTTCTGTGGAGTAAAAATATGTTTAGTTTTAAAGATTTATCTGTGAATTATTCTGATGGACAAGGTGTATTGCATAATTTTTCATTAGACATTCATGATGGTGAAATTATTGCACTTGTTGGGGAAAGCGGTAGTGGAAAAACTACTGCTATTCGTGCTGCAATGGGACTTTTATCTTCTGAAGGAGAAATAACTGGTGGTGATTTATTGTTAGATGGTCAATCACTTATTGGATTTAACGAAAAGCAGTGGCGTAGTTTTCGTGGAACAAAAATTTCTATGATTTTCCAACATCCTGATGCTGTGCTAAATCCTGTTCGCACAATTGGAAGTCAATTTATAGAATTTATACGTACACATGAAAAAATTAGCCGAAAAGATGCTTATCAAAAAGCAATAATCCAACTTGACAAAATGCATCTTCCGCATAGCGATGTACTTATGAAATCCATACCAGCTTCATTATCTAATGGTATGAAACAGCGAATAGGCATTGCAATTTCAATGACTTTTGCCCCTAAAATTTTATTCGCTGATGAACCTATAAGCTCTCTTGATGTATCTTTAGCAGCACAGATAATTCGTAATTTAGATGAACTTCGTTCAGAATTTGGTACAAGCATCTTGATTGTTACACATAATCTTGCTGCTGCATCTTATTTGGCAGATAGAATTTTAGTTTTACAAAATGGACGTATCGTTGAACAGGGCACTAGTGAACAAATATTTTCTAATCCTCAGACTGATTACACAAAACGTTTGATTTCTAAAGTGTCTGATTTTAGGGGGAAACAATATGTCTGATATATTACTTAGCGCCAAAAATTTATCAAAATATTACCATAATGAAACCAAATCAAAAACTTATGCTATAAATAATATTTCCTTTGATCTTGAACGTGGAAAAACACTTGCTGTAATTGGCGAGAGTGGAAGCGGAAAGAGCACTTTACTTAAATTGTTATCTACTCTTGAAAAACCTTCATCTGGTAAAATTTATTTTAAAGATATTGAAATCACTTCGCTAAAAGGCAATGAGCTTCGTATGCATAGACAACATGTACAAATGGTTTCCGAAGATTCTAACACTTCATTTTTCTCTAAAATGAAAGTTATTGATGCTGTAAGCGAGCCTATACGTAACTACTACAAGTTATCAAAGACACAAATTGAAGAAAGGGTTTTACAGTTATTTGATGATGTGCATTTGCCTCATAGTTTTCTTTATAAATATCCACACTCTATGAGTGGTGGACAACAACAAAGGCTTGGAATTGCACGTGCTTTGGCATTAAAGCCAGAAATTTTAATCTGTGATGAGGCAACATCTGCACTTGATGTATTTGTTCAAGATAAAATTTTAACCCTTTTATCAGGCCTTCAAAAAGAAAGGAATTTATCTATAATTTTCGTATGTCATGACTTGGCACAAGCAAAATCAATATCACATGATATACTTGTTATATATCTTGGAAATGTTGTTGAAATTATTCCTTCTTCTAAACTAGAATTACAATCTATGCATCCTTACACTAAGACTCTGCTTCAATCTATTTTTTGGATAGGGATGGATAAAGACCAACAAATTACGCCTTTATACGGGGATATTTCTAGCAGTATTAACATTCCTTTCGGTTGTGCTTTTCATAAGCGATGTCCAAATCGTATGGAAATTTGTAGCAAAATTGCACCTGATTTGAAGTACATTGATGAAAAACATCAAGTTGCATGTCATTTATATTAGGCATTATATTCCATTGTTTTCCAATTTAATCCATTTCAATGTTAAATCTATGTAAAATCACACATGTTTTTAACTTTTTTGTTTGCTCTTTGTTAAATTAATGTTATAATTGTTAATGAATTATTAAATCCTTTATTGGATAATTTTTGGAGGAACAAAAAATATGATCATCGAACTTATTGTTATGGCAGGAGGACTCGCCCTCTTCTTGTATGGAATGCATATTCTCGGTGTAGGGCTACAAAAGGTCTCAGGCAATAAGCTAGAAAAACTATTGGACAAAATGACAAATAATGTAATCAAAGGGGTACTACTTGGACTTGTAATAACAGCTGCCGTTCAAAGTTCGTCTGCGACAACGGTAATTGTAGTAGGCCTTGTTAATGCTGGGGTTCTTAAACTTCATGGAGCCGCTGGTATTATTATGGGTGCTAACATCGGTACTACTATTACTGGTCAAATTTTAAGGCTAACTGAACTTGATTCAAATGAAAATGTAAGCTTTTTCCTTGAATTAATCAAACCTACTACGCTTACACCAATTTTAATGGTAATTGGTATATTACTATTTATGGTTGCAAAATCAAAACGTAAAAAATTAATTGGTGAAGTTTTGCTTGGTTTTGGTATATTATTCTCAGGTATGTTTATGATGACAGATGCCGTAAAACCTTTCAGTGATTTACCTATATTCTCTGAAATTTTTGCAACTCTTACAAACCCAGTTTTAGGTGTAATCGCCGGTGCATTAATTACAGCTTTAGTTCAAAGCTCTTCAGCTTCTGTAGGTATTCTTCAAGCTTTAGCTTCTACTGGTGTAATCACTTATTCAGCTGCTTTCCCTATTATCATGGGTCAAAACATTGGTACATGTATCACTTCAATTTTATCAAGTATCAGTGCAAATGTTAATGCTAAACGTGCTGCAATGGTACATTTATACTTTAATATTTTTGGTACTTTAATCTTTTTAAGTGGTGTTTATATTTTCCAATATGTAGTTGGATTTAGCTTCTGGGATGATGCTATTGATATGGGTGGAATTGCAAACTTCCATACTTTATTTAACGTAGTTGTTACTTTATTATTCATTCCTTTCGCAAGACTGCTTGAAAAACTTGCTATTATGACTATTAAAGATAATAAATCTAACGATCGATCTATCAGCAATGCGGATTTAGCACTTTTAGATTCTCGTTTAACTAAATCTCCATCTATCGGTTTATCTCAAGCGCATCATGTTCTATGTAAAATGGGAGATTTCGCTCTTCAAAACTATGATGATACTATGAATTTATTTACAAACTTTGATGATAAAGTGGTTGAAAAAGTTGAAGATACTGAAAAAATCATTGATATTATGGAAGATAAATTAAATAGCTATTTAGTAGAATTTACAACAGACGAATTACAAGATGAAGATAGTGATAAAATCACTCATTATTTCCGTATAATTTCTGAATTTGAACGTCTTAGTGACTATGCTGTTAACATTCTTGAAATTCGTGAGAGAATGCATGAAAACAAAATAACTTTCTCTGAAAAAGCATTAAATGAACTTGATGTTTTAAGTTCTGCTGTTAAAGAAATTTCAACTATGAGTATTGATGTATTTAAAACAAATGGTATTAAACTTGCAAACAGAGTAGAGCCACTTGAACAAACTATTGATGAATTAGTTGAAACTTTAAAAGATATGCATATCGAACGTCTTAAAAACTCTGATTGTTCTATCGAATGTGGTTTAAGTTTCATTGAAATTTTAACAAACTTAGAAAGAATTTCAGACCATGCACTTAATATTGCAATTTATGTTCTAATGTTTGCTAAAAAAGATGAAGAAGTTATTAATCATCATGAATTTGAGCAAAAATTAATTGATGAAAATGAATTTGAACATGCACAGCTTGTTGAAATTTATAAAAGTAAATATTTATCTAAAATTTAATTATTATAGCGTGGCTAAAAAGCCACGCTATTTTTTATTTTAATCAAAACTGCAAAAAGGGGTGTGACGAAATTTCGTCACACCCCTTTAACTCAAGTTTGTTTTAAATAGATTGATACCTTTATTATATTAGAATTTTAACTCTTTAAATCTTTCCATCGCTTCTTTAGTTTTTTCTAATGTGTTAAAAGCTGTAAGCCTAAAATATCCTTCACCCATTTTACCAAAACCAGAACCAGGAGTTCCAACAACATTTGCTTCTGCAAGAAGTTTATCAAAGAAATCCCAAGAGGTCATATTATTTGGGCATTTAAGCCAAATATAAGGTGAGTTTACACCACCAGCAAACCAAATTCCCATTTCTGTTAAAGTGCTTGCAATTACTTTTGCATTTTCAGCGTAATAAGCAATATTTTTTGAAATTTGTGCTAAACCTTCATCAGAAAATACTGCTTCAGCGCCTTTTTGAACAATATAAGGTACACCATTGAATTTAGTTGTTTGGCGACGCAACCATAATTTATTAAGCATTACACCATCACGAACTAATTCTTTAGGAACTACTGTATATCCACAACGAGTACCTGTAAATCCAGCTGTTTTTGAAAGTGAACAAAACTCAATAGCACAAGTTTTAGCTCCTTCTATTTGATAAATACTAGTTGGAAGCGTTTTATCTGTAACAAAAATTTCATAAGCGCTATCAAATAAAATTACAGCACCTTTTTTATTGGCAAAATCTACCCATGCTTTAAGCTGGTCTTTGTTATAACACGCACCAGTCGGATTGTTCGGTGAACAAAGATAAATAATATCCCCTTCCATATCTTCAGATGGCATAGGTAAAAAATTATTTTCAGCATTACCATCTACATAGTTAATTTTTCGCCCAGCCATAATATTTGTATCTACATATACAGGGTATACAGGATCTGGTACTAAAACAATATTATCTACTGAGAAAATATCAAGAATATTACCAACATCGCTTTTAGCACCATCACTTATAAAAATTTCATCCATAGCAAGTTCAACTGATTTTTTAGCATAGTATCCTTTAATCGCTTCAATCAAAAATCCATATCCTTGCTCATCTCCATAACCTTTAAATGTTTCTTTTGCACCCATTTCAGTTACAGCGCTTGCCATAGCATCAACAACTATAGGAGCCAATGGCAATGTTACGTCCCCAATGCCAAGTTTAATGATATTAGCATTAGGGTTTTCAGCTGAAAATTCTCTAACTTTCTTATTAATCATAGGGAAAAGATAGCTTTCACCTAGATTTGAATAGTTTTCATTGATTTTAAGTCCTTTTGACATTTTTATTCCTCCACTTAACTATATTTTAATATTTATTTATTTTTATTTCGTAATGAAGCTCTTACAAAACCCTCAAATATTGCATGAGGCTTGTTTGGTCTGCTTTTAAATTCTGGGTGAAATTGAACTCCTATAAAGAATTCATTTTCAGGGTATTCGATAGCTTCAACTAAGCTATCATCAGGAGATGTGCCAGAAAAAATAATCCCATTTTCTGTAAAAATTTTTCTATATGAATTATTAAACTCAAATCTATGACGATGACGTTCAGATATTAAATTCTCTTTGTACAAATCATGAAGCAATGTATCTTCTTTAACTGCACAAGGATATGCACCTAAACGCATTGTGCCACCTTTTTGAGTAATATTTACTTGTTCTTCCATAATATCAATAATTTTATGCTGAGTTTCATTATCAAATTCAGCTGAATTAGCTTCTTCAAGTTTGCATACTGAACGAGCAAATTCAATTGCTGCAATTTGCATACCTAAACAAATTCCAAAGTATGGAATATCATTTTCACGTGCATATTTGCAAGCTAATACTTTACCTTCTATCCCTCTATCTCCGAAACCACCAGGAACTAAAACACCATTACAGCTAGATAATACATCTTCAATATTGCTATTTGTAATTGTTTCACTATCAATCCATTTAATATTTATTTTAGTAGATGTATTATATCCAGCATGATTTAAACTTTCAACAATTGATAAATATGCATCTTGAAGACGAATATATTTTCCAACTACAGCGATAGTTACTTCTTCTGTTCTATTGCGAATTTTATCAACAAGTGTTTTCCATTCTGTTAAATTTGGTCTCGGTGTTGTAATTCCAAGTTCACGACACACAACCTCATCAAGCCCATTTTCATTAAGCATAATTGGAGCTTCATATAAATTAGGTAATGTAATATTTTCAATTACGCAGTCATGTTTAACATTACAGAAAAGAGCTATTTTCCCAAAAATCTCATCATTCATTTTTTCGTCAGCACGAGCAATAATAATATTTGGTGAAATCCCCAGCGAACGCAGTTCTTTAACTGAATGCTGTACAGGTTTGCTTTTATGTTCATTAGACCCTTTAAGATAAGGCACTAATGCCACATGAATAAATAAGCAATCTTTAGCTGATACTTCAAGTGATACTTGACGTATAGCTTCTAGAAATGGTTGACTTTCTATATCTCCTGTAGTTCCACCGATTTCTGTAATTAAAATATCTGCACCTGTTTCATTTGCACTAGCATAAATAAAATCTTTTATTTCCCCTGTAATATGTGGGATAACTTGAACAGTTTGTCCCAAATATTTGCCTTGACGTTCACGAGATAATACATTCCAATATACTTTACCAGAAGTAAGATTTGAATGTTTTGTAAGATTTTCATCTATAAATCTTTCATAGTGTCCAATATCAAGATCTGTTTCTGCTCCATCATCTGTTACAAAAACTTCGCCATGTTCATAAGGACTCATTGTACCAGGGTCAACATTCATATATGGGTCAAGCTTTTGTGCTGCAACATTGAGCCCTCTTTGTTTTAATAATCTCCCTAATGATGCAGCTGTAATTCCTTTTCCTAAACCTGAAACTACTCCACCTGTAACAAATATAAATTTTTTCATTTTATATATGACCCTCTCTTTTCTTCAATGTGTAATTACTCATAATTTTATTATCTCCGATTTAATCAAAACAGATAAAATCGGAGATAAAATTTAATTTATAAAATGTTTTTTAGTCAATTTCACCTGTAAATACAGTAGTGCAGCCGCCTGTCATAAATACAGTTTCATCTGTATAATTGATAACTAAATCTCCTCCAACAAGCTTAACTATAACATCTTTTCCTTTTTCGAAATATCCATTAAGTGTGCAAGCTACAGCAACAGCACAAGCACCAGTTCCACAAGCTAAAGTTTCTCCACTTCCTCGCTCCCAAACACGCATTTGAACTGTATTTTCATCGATAATTTTAACAAATTCAGTATTAATACTTTCAGGGAATAAATCTGATTTTTCAAAAAAAGGACCAATTTTATCAAGTGGCATATTATCTACATCGTCAACAAATACAATACAATGTGGATTTCCCATTGAAACTAATGTTACTTTGTAATCTTTATTATCTATTGTAATTTCTTCTGAAATTACAATGTCCCCTTCAAATTTTGCTGGAATAAGTTCAGGTTTTAAAATTGCTTTTCCCATGTCAACTTTAACACTTGTAGCTTTTCCATTTTCTGCTGTAATTTCAAGCGTTTTAATACCGCTTAGTGTTTCAATTGTCATAATATTTTTTGTAGAAATTCCGCTGTCATAAACATATTTTGCAACACAACGAATACCATTTCCACACATTTTCCCTTCACTTCCGTCAAGATTAAACATACGCATTTTTGCATCTGCTTTATCAGATGGACAAATTAATATCAATCCATCAGACCCAATTCCAAAATGTCTATCAGATACACGAATTGCAAGTTCTTCTGGATTTTCTACTTTTTCTTCAAAACAATTAACATATACATAATCATTTCCTATACCATGCATTTTTGTAAATTTTATGCTCATTTTCATTCTTCCTTAAATTATTTATTAGTTTTCATATGTTTTTAATATATTTTCTGCTATTTGTCTTTTTGTTTCTCTCATATCCATAGCTTGTTTTTCAATATATTTATGTGCGTCATTTTCATTCATATTCATATAAGAAATAAGCACACATTTTGCCCTATCAATAATACGAATATCTTCTATCTTTTGCTTAAGTTTATTATTTTCTTTATGCATTTTTCTTATTCTATTATGCATAGATTTTGCAAGTTTCAATGCTGACCAAAAAACTGTTCGATTTATAGGTTTTGCAAGAGTAAAAACACCATCATCTTCTGTTACTGCTGATATTTCTTCAAAATGTTCAGCTTTTACTATAAGAATAACTTGTGAACGCCCTGTAGACGCTACATATCTTGAAAATATTTCTCCATTTTCATCTTTAAGTGGTGCATTGATTATGACAAGATCAAAATCACGTTCAGAAACCATTCTACGTGCTTCACTACATGTCAATGATGATGTAATGATATTAAAAGATGCTTCGTGAAGTATCTCTTTTAAAAAATCAGAACTCTTTGCAGTAGGTGAGACTATTAATACACTTTCCACCGCAAGCCCTGCCCCTCTATTTAATATTTTATGAAATAATATTCATCGAAAAACAATGATTTATCTGTTGCATTTTCATGTGCTAAAACTTCGTTTTCTTTGCATTTGATATATGTATTAAGAACATCTGCTGTTATACATTCAGATAAAAATTCACTATCTCTTGCGCATGTAATAGCTTCTTTAAGCGTTTTAGGAAGTGATTTTAGATTTTCTAATACACTATTCTGTGCATTAAATAAATCTTCATCAACTTTTTCCATAAGTTCTAGATTTTTTTCAATTCCATATAAACCTGCGTATAAAATTGATGCAAGTGCAAAATATGGATTAGCTGAAGAATCAGGTGAACGAAGTTCTATTCGGCTTCTTTCTTGTGTGCCAGCTGGAATTCTAATTAATTGTGACCTATTTTGATATGCCCATGAAATATATGATGGTGCCTCAAAGTTTCCCAACCTATTATATGAATTTATTGTTGGATTCAAGAAAATGCTGATTTCTCTTGATTTTTCTAATATACCTGCAATAAAACTTTGAGCTAATTTAGAATTTTCTAAATCACTTAACAAATTAACTCCATCTTTATTTATTGACACATTAATATGCATCCCGCTTCCAGGTTTATCTTCTAGTGGTTTTGGCATAAAAGATGCAAAAAGCCCATTTCTTGCTGCTATAGCTTTTACAACCGATTTAAAAATAAGAATATTGTCACAACTAGAAAGTGCATCGCTTGCTACAAAATCCACTTCATTTTGTCCTGGACCTTGTTCATGATGTGAAGTTTCTGGATAAATACCCATTTCTTCAAGGCAAAAGCAAATTTCACGACGAATATTCTCTCCTTTATCAAGTGGGGCAATATCCATATATCCACCTTTATCAAGTGGTGTTTTTGTTACTTCACCTTCATCATCAAGCTTAAATAAGTAAAACTCACATTCAATACCAACTTTAAAGTTAATACCTAGCTTTCTTCCTTGTTCAATAGCTTTTTTAAGGATTTGTCTACCATCGTTTAAGAATAATGTTCCATCTGGTTTTTTAATATCACAATAAAAACGAACAACTCTTCCAGGTCCTGGCCTCCAAGGAAGCACTGATAATGTGCTAGGATCTGGAAATATTAATAAGTCAGAAGATTTTACATTGCTAAATCCTAAAACCGCCGAACCATCAATAGATACACCATTATTAAATGCTGACAATAGTTCATTTGGCATAATTGATACATTTTTCGACAGTCCTGTTATATCACAGAAGGCTAAACGAATAAATTTCACATCATTTTCTTCTATAAATTCGATTGCTTCATTCATTGTTGTATTCAAAACATTCACCTCGTCACTAATGAATTTTAATAAAAAAATAAACGCTCATCATAAAAGGTCTACAAAACAGCCGATTTCATCGGAATGTATTTGAAGTATCTTATGATAAACGTCTTTGTTTACTTTTATATTCTAATATACAAGTGTGCTATTGTCAACCTCATTTTAAAGAAAAAATTTTAATTTGATTTACATTATATTATAAATACTCATTTTGAACTGGGAAAAAAAGTTTTGAAAAAAAACAATTTTTATTATTGACAAAGTAAACTTCTTCTGATAGACTATGTCACATAAACAGCAAAGGCGCTGTAAACCAATTTGGTTTGCAGTGTCTTTTTTTATTTGCTAAAAATAAATTATATATACTTTACGAGGTGAATTTGATGAAAAACATTCCAGAACTATTTGGTAGCAAAGTTTTTGGCGACACAGTTATGCAAGCTAGATTGCCAAAAGATGTCTACAAAGCAGTTAAAAAAACAATCGAGCGTGGTACACATTTAGAGCTTGAAATTGCTAATGTTGTTGCATCAGTTATGAAAGATTGGGCAACAGAAAATGGAGCTACACATTTCACTCACTGGTTCCAACCTATGACAGGGATTACAGCTGAAAAACATGACAGCTTTATCTCTCCTACACAAGATGGTAAAATCATGATGGAATTTTCAGGAAAAGAACTTGTAAAAGGTGAACCTGATGCGTCATCTTTTCCAAATGGTGGTATTCGTTCTACATTTGAAGCTCGTGGCTACACAGTTTGGGACACTACATCTTATGCATTCATTAAAGATGATACTTTATGTATTCCAACAGCTTTTTGTTCTTACAGCGGTGAAGCTTTAGATAAAAAAACTCCTTTACTTCGTTCTATGGAAGCTATTGATAAAGCTGCTTTACGTATACTTAAACTATTTGGGAATACTACAGCAAAACGTGTTAATACAACTGTAGGCCCTGAACAAGAGTATTTCTTAATTGATAAAGATGTATATTTAAAACGTCCTGACCTTGTTTACACAGGTAGAACTTTATTTGGTTCACGTCCTCCTAAAGGTCAAGAACTTGAAGATCATTACTTCGGTTCTTTGAAAACTCGTGTTTCTGATTTTATGAAAGACCTTGATGAAGAACTTTGGAAGCTTGGTATTTTAGCTAAAACTAAACATAATGAAGTAGCGCCTGCTCAACATGAACTTGCACCAATCTTTACAACTACAAATATTGCAACTGACCACAACCAAATTACAATGGAACTTATGAAAACAATTGCAAATAGACATAATCTTGCGTGTCTGCTTCATGAAAAACCATTTGCTGGTGTTAATGGTTCTGGTAAACATAATAACTGGTCATTATCCACTGATACAGGATTTAACCTTCTTGAGCCTGGTGATACTCCTCATGAAAATGCTCAATTCTTATTATTCTTAGCTGCTGTTATTAAAGCTGTTGATGATTATCAAGAATTACTTCGTGTAACAGTTGCTAATGCCGGAAACGACCATAGATTAGGTGCAAATGAAGCTCCTCCTGCTATTGTTTCAATTTTCTTAGGTACAGAGCTTACTGAAATTTTAGAAGCTATAGAAATTGGCAGTGAATATGTAGGGCAAGGTAAACAATTTATGGAAATTGGGGCTACTGTTCTTCCTCATTTCCCTAGAGATACTACTGATAGAAACAGAACTTCACCATTTGCATTTACTGGTAACAAATTTGAATTTCGTATGTTAGGTTCAACTTTTTCAATCGCAGGACCTAATATTATTCTTAATACTATCGTTGCTGAAATTTTAGAACAATTTGCAAATAGATTAGAAGGAACATCTGACTTTAATATGGCTTTAACTGAAGTTATTCGTGATACTATTAAAAATCATAAAAGAATTATTTTTAATGGTGATGGATATGCTAATGATTGGACGATTGAAGCTGAAAAAAGAGGTCTTGCTAATCTTAAAACTACAGTTGATGCACTTCCACATTTTGTAGCTGATAAAAGTGTTCAAGTGTTTACTAAGCATGGTGTATTCACTGATGCTGAATTACATTCAAGATATGAAATTTTACTTGAAGGTTATTCAAAGACTATTAATATTGAGGGTTTAACTATGGTTGATATGGTGAAGAAAGATGTTATTCCAGCTGCAATATCTTATCAAACAGAACTTTCAACACTTTGTGCAAACAAAAAAGCTATTTCTGATTTTGATAGTTCATTGGAAGATTATTTATTAAAGAAAATGTCTAATTTATCTGCTTGTATGCTAAAACGATTAGATATTCTTGAAAAAGCTTTAATTATTGCTAAAGCTGAAGAACATGCACTTAAATCTGCTGTTTTATATCGAGATGAAGTATTTGCATCTATGAATGAACTTCGTATAGTAGTTGATGAGCTTGAAACTCTTGTTGCAAGCAAATATTGGACATTACCAACTTATGGTGAAATTCTATATAGCGTAAACTAATATAGATTTTTATATATATTTCATTTATCAAATGGAATTAATTTACATTATGTAATGATACTTTTGAGCTTATTATTATTTAAGTTCTCCCCAAAGAATTTAATAAAATCAATTGTATTTAATTTACACAAAGACGTGTATATAGATAAATTTATCTGTATACACGTCTTTTCTTTCAAAAAAATTATTGGAGGTATTTATTATGGGTACGGAATTTTCAGCAGTAGACACTATATGGGTCTTATTAGGTGCAGCATTAGTATTTTTAATGCAAGCAGGTTTTTGTATGGTTGAAACTGGTTTTACTAGAGCTAAAAATGCAGGTAATATAATTATGAAAAATCTTATGGATTTTTCTGTTGGTAGTGTATTATTTTGGTTTATTGGCTTTGGATTAATGTTTGCTGGCGATGGCCCTTTTATAGGTGGTATTGATTTATTTATTCGTGGAGATTATAGCAGTACATTTCCAACGTCTGCTTTTGTAATCTTCCAAACAGTATTCTGTGCTACAGCGGCTACAATTGTTTCAGGTGCTATGGCAGAACGTACTAAGTTCTCATCTTATTTAATTTATAGTATTGTAATTGGTGCTATCGTTTATCCTATATCTGGTCACTGGATTTGGGGTGGAGGTTGGCTTGCTGATATGGGCTTCCATGATTTTGCAGGGTCAACTGCTGTTCATATGGTAGGCGGTGTGGCAGCACTTGTAGGTGCTAAAATTTTAGGTCCTCGTATTGGTAAATTTTCAAAAGATGGAACTCCTAAAGCTATCCCAGGACATAGTCTTACTTTAGGCGCACTTGGTGTATTTATTCTTTGGTTTTGTTGGTTTGGATTTAATGGCGGCTCAACAGTTTCTATGACAGGTGCATCTATTGAAGCTGCTGCTAATATTTTTGTTACAACTAACCTTGCTGCTGCATCAGCTGCTGTTATGGTTATGATAATTACTTGGGTAAGATATAAAAAACCAGATGTTTCTATGACATTAAATGGTGCTTTAGCAGGTCTTGTTGCTATCACGGCTGGCTGTGATGTTGTATCCCCTACTGGTGCATTTTTCATTGGATTGATTTCAGCATTTACAGTGGTTTATGGTATTGAATTTGTTGAAAAAGTATTAAAAATTGATGATCCTGTTGGTGCTGTTGGTGTACATGGTATGTGTGGTGCTGTTGGTACAATTTTAGTGGGTATTTTTGCTCTTGATGGTGGTTTACTATACGGAGGCGGCACAGCTTATCTTATAACTCAAGTAATTGGTGTTGCAGCTGTAATCGCTTGGGTTGCTATTACTATGACAATTACTTTCCTTGCAATTAAACACACTGTTGGCCTTCGTGTTACAGTTGAAGAAGAACTTCGTGGGCTTGATATTGAAGAACATGGCTTAGTTAGCTCTTATGCTGATTTTATGCCAACTCCAATTGGTGCAACTTTCCATAAAAATGAAACTGCTCCTCTTTCAACAGCTAAAGTTCCTGTATCTAAAGCAGTTGAAGTTATAAACAACATTGACTCTGATGCTAAAATAACTAAAGTTTCTATTGTTACAAAACAAAGTAAATTTGAAGATTTAAAAATTGCTCTTGAAAGTATTGGTGTTACAGGTATGACTGTCAGCCATGTTTTAGGCTGTGGTATGCAAAAAGGTGCTCCTGATTATTATCGTGGTACACCTGTTGAATCTACTTTATTATCTAAAGTAAAAGTTGAAGTAGTTATTTGTAAAGTATCACTAGAACTTTTAATTGATACCGTTAAAAAAGCTCTTTATACTGGCACAATTGGTGATGGTAAAATCTTTATTTATGATGTAGAAAATGTAATCAAAGTTCGTACTGGCGAAGAAGGTTATGATGCATTACAAGATGAAGATGATATAGGTGCTTAATTTAAGCAGTAAAATATAGTTACTGTGATTTAAAACGCTCCCCTACTTTTTTAAATATTCAAAGGCTGTATCATTAATTTGATACAGCCTTTGAAATATTAAATCGAACATTAAAAAAGGTGTGATGACAATCATCACACCTTAAAATATTAAATTTATAGCATTGTTGCACGAAGAACTTCAGCTGATTTTTCAGAAAGAAGTCCAGGAGCTACATCAAATGCAGTTTTACAACCACAATCGCCCGCTTTATTCATACGAACGGCAGCACGAGCATAAGATGCTAATACACTTGAAGTAAACTCTGGGTTTGAATCAAGTTTTAGAGAATATTCAATGATATGTTTGTTTCCATCACCAGTTTCGCCAGCATGAATTACAAATCCACCATGAGCAATTTTAGAATGGTCACGAGCTAATTCTTCAGCTGTAATAAAGTTTACAACTGTATCATATTCATCAAAGTAGTTAGGCATTTCACAAATAGTTTTTGTGATTTTATCTTTATCAGCACCTTCAGCTGCAACTACAAAACACTCACGAGTGTGTTTTTCACGAGTTGTAAATTCAGGGTTTGAACCGCTTCTTACAGCATCAAGAGCTGATGGAACTGGGATAGTATATTGTTTACCATCAAGAACACCTTCAACACGTCTAATTGCATCTGAATGTCCTTGGCTTACACCTTTGCCCCAGAAAGTATATGTTTTACCATTTGAAAGAGCTGATTCAGCATAAATACGGTTAATTGAGAACATTCCTGGATCCCAACCCACTGAAATTACAGAAATTTTTGAAGCTTCTTTTGATGCTTTATCACATTTTGCAAAATGGTTTGAAATTTCAGCATGTGTATCAAAACTATCAACTGTGTTAAACAGTTTAGAAAGTTCTGGAGTTTGTTTTGGCAGGTCAGTCGCAGAACCACCACAGATAATCATTACATCGATTTTGCCAACAAAATCAGCAGCTGAATCTGTAGAATATACAGGTACACCTGTTCTTGTTGTGATAGATGCAGGGTCACGACGTGTAAATACAGCTACAAGTTCCATATCTGATGCAACTTCAACTGCATACTCTGTACCTTTTGCAAGGTTTCCATAACCTACAATACCAACTCTTATTTTTTCACTCATTATTGTATCCTCCATTTAATATAATTCAATATATATTTTATAACATATATAATTTTACTACAAAAATGAAATATTGCAAGACAAAAATTTCATTTTTATTAATTTATACAAGTTTTTTATAATTCATTCACACTATAATATAACTTATATACATCTTTTTTCACACAAAAGTTACGAATTTAAACAAATCTATTATTTTTATCATTAGAAAAGGTGCGATGCATAGCACCACACCTTTTCCGTTTGAAAGAAAGACTATTTATCGAGTAAAAGAGTTATACTTACTCATTTCCATCCACAGGTGGCACAGGGTCAACTGTTGGATCTGGATCTACTGGTAGTGCTGGGTCTAC